>NZ_KI912439.1:0-30296 GCF_000518445.1 Shewanella sp. 38A_GOM-205m
GAGCGAATACTGTTGGATACGCTGATTAGCGATTGGCAGGAACGCCTTGGCAGTATCAGTTGGTTTATGCGCTGTTTAAACGAAGATATCGCCCGCAAGGCCAATCGAGAAGATGGTTGCAAGGGCGTATTCTGGGAAGGACGCTTTAAGTCGCAGGCGTTGCTCGATGAACAGGCGCTGCTGGCCTGCATGATGTATGTGGATTTAAATCCCATTCGCGCCGGTATTGCAGATTCGCTGCAAACTTCTGATTACACATCCATTCAGGAGCGCATAGAAGAAGTTGCTGAACCAGCAACTGCCAACGCTTCAATTAAGCCTCTGCTGCAATTTGACGGTGCGACAATTGCCGCCGAACAAAGCGGCATTCCGTTTCACTTTGCCGATTATCTGGAGCTGATTGATTGGACAGGTCGGGCGGTGCGGGAAGACAAGCGTGGCTTTATTGCCTCTACCAGGCCCAAACTACTGCTTGAGCTTGGTATCAGCGACGATGCCTGGATAACTTCCGCCAAAGAGTTTCGCCGTCAGTACAGTGGCATGAGTGGCCGATGGAGTGCAATGTGTGCCATGAAGGCCAAATATGGCGGTAAGTGGTGCCGGGGTAAGCAACAAAGCCAAGCAATACATCCCCATTAACCTTAAACCATTGGTGATTTTGCAGCAACAGGCTTAAGCCTGCCGTTGGCATGCCTGGCAACCGCAGTTTTTGTATTCGGGTAGTTACTGGAGTTGAATGAGCTTGACGCTGCAACAATAACGTCTGTTAAGGTTGGCGTCTCAACGGAATTAACCAAAGCCACCTCCTGAGAAGGCGGATTCTTTACTGTGGTAATGATACTTGAGGAGGTTTACGCACAGGTAATGATATTAAAAGTAACAGCCCTATAACCGCTGAAAAAAGTGACGCCATAAAAATGCCCAGTTTTGCACCTTCTATTAGGCTTTCATCGAATGCCATACTCGCAATAAACAATGCCATGGTGAATCCAATACCAGCCAAAAAGCTACCACTTGCCAATAAACGCCAATTTAGTTCTTGCGGAATAGTGGCTATTCGCATTCGTACCGCCAACCAACTGAACAAGATGACTCCACTGGGCTTACCTATAACGAACCCGAAGAATACCGCCATTGCTACCGAGCTACTAAAACTACCCAAGCTGAGTGTCATCCCTGCATTTGCCAGTGCGAACAATGGCATGATGATAAACCCAACCCAAGGATGTAGCGCAATGACCAAACGTTCAACTGGAGATAGAGTTTCACGTGCAGCAGTTTCAGCCATTTGTAGAGTATGTCTATCTTTTGTATCCGCATTGCTTTCGCTACTCGCTGAATGTGCCACTACCTGTCCCAGAATTGCATATAATCGTTCATCACTGACCCATCGTCTTGCTGGAGTCATTAGTCCAAGCACAACCCCGACGATGGTAGGATGAATGCCTGAAGCATCAACTGAGATCCAAAGCAATACACCCATCAACGTGTATAGTGGAAATCCTCGGAAACCCAGTATCGCCATTATGCGCAGAATCACTATACCTATTGCTGCAACCAACAATGGCCACCATACCAAATCACTGCTATAGCCAATTGCCACAACTAGAATGGCTCCAATGTCATCGACAATGGCTAAGGACAACATAAATACCCGAAGGCTCTGAGGTATGCGTGTTCCAAGTAATGCTAAACAACCAATCACAAAAGCTGTGTCTGTTGCCATGACGGTTCCCCAGCCATGAGCGCCAGATTGCCCAGATTGCATTATCAGATATATCACTGCAGGGACTACCATTCCCCCCAAGGCCGCGGCTATAGATAAAGCCGCCATACGAGGTTTATTCAACTCCCCCAAAACTAACTCTCTCTTGAGTTCCAATGCTACGAGAAAGAAAAATATTGTCATCAGGGCGTCATTAATCCACTCTCGAAGTGAGCGAGCAAACTCAAATGTTCCAACCTGAAAACTTATATCAATCTCCCATAAGTTCTCGAATACATGGGCCAACGGTGAGTTGGAGAGGGCAAGTGCTATTACGGTACATAATAGGAGAATGGCTCCAGCGGCTGACTCGATTCGCATGAAGCGAGCTAGAGGATTTTTGATTCGATCAAGAAACTCATTGGGTAGTCGGATGGTTTCAGGGCTTGCTTGTTTAGTTGTAATCATAATTAATTTTTAAGCTTCCAATCGCTGGGCCGACTCATCGAGTTTGATGAGAATTGTTGCCTGATACTGATGCCCTGCTTGTAGCAGGCTAACATCTCTCGCATAGGTTGGCTATAAATTGTACAGAGTCTGATTTTGGAACGTGGCAATAGTTGTTGGGTCACATGTAACAAGCTGTTCCAATTAGGTAGATCTCTTCACCGATATAGCTTCCTAGTGGTAGCTTTATGCAGCTAGAAGGCAAAACTGGGTGTGTAGAGCTTCAAGAACACATGTCCGTGAAACCTTAAATCACATGGGTTTGGCAAGGTGTAGCACAATTAGGATCAGTTAGTTAGCTACTTACTCCATGGTTTGTACCAATTCGGCCAGGGGAATGCATTAAATGGCACCATATCGTGATGGTGAGTAACGCAATTGCCCATCATCGACCCACCATTGCTCCCTTTCATCGTTCACCATTATGTAATAGACAGTCAATATCTTCTGGATGGGTGAGCCCTATGTGGCGTAATGTTGTTTTCAGACGCGGTGGCGACTCAGCTGCAGCGGGGTCTGTACACTTAATTCCTGAAAGTTCAAGTCCTAGGGCAGAGCAGTTAAGCCTAGGACTGGGCTGTTAAGCCTGAATTTGATAAATCAAAAGGCTACATCTGTGTGGCCTTTATGCAGAAAGAAGTACTGCGGCTGTGTCTCTTGGGCGTCGCTTGGTTAGGATAATGGCGTGACGGACGATTTTCCCCGTCTTTGCTATGACTTACGGCCTTTGGTTGAAGTGTTTTTTTGCTGTGAGCCTTTACTGGCGCTTTTTCCCCCAGCGCCGCCTTTTCCCGCCTTCCTCTCTTTGTTTTTTCCTTCAGTGGCTTTTCCATCAGTCGCTTTGCGGGAAGCCGTTTGAGCCTTTTGGCTCCGGGTCTGCAGTGGTTTATTGGCGACTGTTTCGGTGTCTGTTGCGTCAGCAATTTTCGGCTGTGGCAATATCCCCAACTCTTCAAAGAAATTGATCTGCCTTCTCAGCTCAAATAAAGAGCCGGTACGGCTGGTCTGGCCTATGGTCAGGGTCCAGCTGTCTGTGAGGCCGTCGGTATTACTGAGGATATAGCCACGATAAACAAGCTTACGCATCTTATTGAGCGCTGATCCCTATGTTGGATACGCCGCTCATAACGATTTCCTTGCGCAGTGCTTTGACAAACTCCGCCGTTATTTGCGGGTTTTCCTCGATTATTTCCAGCAAGGATCCCTGCAATTCGCGCTCTTCTTGCATCACTTCGTGGTTGAATACAAACTCGTCCAATGCTTCACCATCCAATTCGGGATCGGCTATGGCTTCGATATAGTGGGCCACGGTACCGGATGACAGCTTGGAGATATTGGTGATGTCGTCTTCCACCTTGCTTTCCAGTGCGCCCAGCAGTGAACTGAGTGCCACAGCGGCATCCATCGCCGGGTAGACTCCATAGGCGTCGAATTGGGTCGGCTCCGGGGTGTTTTCTTCCAGTTTTGCCATCTGCAGCTCAAGGTTCAGCTTGAGTTTGCGGTCATATAAAGACTGCCACAACAGGTTGAGTACCGTATCCAATACCTGGGGATCGCCGAATTCACACACCTCGGAAAACAGTTGGTAGTTGGGGTACATACGCTGGCACAGCGCCACGGCAAAGAGTTTCTTTTGTGGCAGTTCCAGCGCCTTTAGGCGTTTAAAGAAGCCCGGTTTAGTTGTCATCGGTTAAATCCATCGAAAGTTGGGATATCACTTGTTTTGCCGCAGATTCTACCTTAGTTAACTCATCAAGTAACTCCAGTATTTCCGGCTCCAGCTCGGCAATGCTGCTGCCTTGCTTGAGACCGCCTTCCACGGTTTGACAGAGTTTTTGCAATGTCGGTACGCCGCAGTAGCAACAGGCACCGTGCAGTTTGTGGACACAAGCCTGCATTTTGGCGGCGTCATCCTGCTCCAGCGATTCCTGGATGTTGCTGGTGGTGTCCGGCATGGAATCAATTAGCATTCTGAGCATATCTAGCGCCAGATCCTGTTTCTGATTGGCCTGGGTCAGACACAGCTCCCAGTTGAGGGTGTGCTGGTCAAAATGGGTAAACTTGGGCCGGGTAATCCAGCGGCTGATCACTCCTTTCAGTGCAGCTTCATCTATAGGCTTGGGCAGGTAGCCATCCATGCCGCTATTGAGGATCCGCTCGCGCTCCTCATTGATGGCGTGGGCGGTTACCGCAATGATGGGGGTATTGCGGTTCAACGAGTCCTGACGAATAAGCCGGGTGGCGGTAATGCCATCGGTTCCCGGCATCTGGATATCCATAAAAATCAAATCAAAGCTGCGCTGTTTGGCCAGGTTCACCGCTTGCTCGCCATTACTGGCGGTGGTCACCCCAGTGACCAATTCATCGAGCAGGGTGTCAATCAGCTTGAGGTTGGCCGGGTTGTCATCCACCGCCAGCACATTGAGTTTGTGGCGCTGCTGCGGCTCAACCAGCTTGGGCAGGGCGGGCTTGAGTTCAGATTCCTGTGGCAGATAAATCATGTTGCGTGCCATCAGGTATTCGCTGGCAGGAATGCTCAGAACAAGGTCTACCACAGGGCGAATATAGCGCTCCAGTGCCTCTTGATCATGGCAGTCGAACAGCGCAATAAGGGCCTCAGTCACTTGTCTGGCACTCTTGAGCACCGACTGCAACTGAGTCGGGCCATCGAAACCGTGACAGCCGAGCAGCACATAGTGGAAATGCGCCTTGTCTTGAGCAAGTTCGGCTTCCAATTGCGGCACAGTGTGAACACTGTTGACCTGCATCTGCCATTGTTGCAAGCGGCGGTTGAGCACAGAGCGGGTCAAGGGCCTGGGTTCAAACAGCAATACCGTCTTGCCTCTGAGCTGCTCCAGTGGCAGCGGCTCACCTATTGGGAACTGGCTGGTCATCAGTGGCAGGGTAAACCAGAAGGTGGAGCCTTTACCCACCCGGGAGCTAAAGCCTATCTGGCCGCCCATCTGGTTAATGAGGCGTTTGGTGATCACCAGCCCAAGGCCGGTACCGCCGAAGCGGCGTGAGATAGATGAATCGGCCTGGCCGAACGCCTGGAACAGCAACTCCTGCTGGCTTTCTTCAATGCCAATACCTGTATCTGACACCTCACAGTGCAGCAGCAACTTGTCTTCCTTGATGTTGCTGATATCCACCTTCAACAGCACGCTGCCCTGATCGGTAAACTTGATGGCATTGCCCACCAGATTGGTGATAATCTGACCCACCCGCATGGCATCGCCGCTGACGGCATCCGGCACTTCCGGGGCTACATCCACCACAAGTTCCAGCCCCTTCTCGTGGGCAGAACCGGCCAGCAGCATCATGGTGTCATCCAGGGTTTCCCTGAGGGCAAACGGCATGGTTTCCAGCACCATTTTGCCGGCTTCCAACTTGGAGAAGTCGAGGATGTCGTTAATGATACTCAGCAGGTTGGTGGCACTGCGTTCAATGGTGCGAATATATTCCATCTGGCTGGCGTGCAGCGGCGTTTTCAATAGTTGACGGGCAAAACCTATCACGCCATTGAGCGGCGTTCTCAGTTCATGGGACATGTTGGCCAAAAATTCAGATTTTATTCTGCTGGCTTCCAGCGCCCGTTTCTTGGCCAAGTCCAGTTCAACGTTCTGAATTTCAATCTGCTCCAGGGTTTCCCTGAGATCCGAGGTCGCCTGATCGATATTCTGCTGCATCTCGTCATGGTATTCCGACAAGGAGCCCGCCATGGCGTTAATCCCCCGTTTGAGCAGATCCAGCTCACCGATGAGATTGCCCTCCAGCCGGGTATCCAGCTTGCCCTCGCGGATTTTGGCCACCACTCGCACCATGTCTGTGATTGGCTGAGTCACATTCTTTACCAGACGGAAGGTGAACAGCAGATTCAGCTGCACCCCGATAAGCACTATGATAAAAGCCGCCACCGCGGCTCTGTGCTGTTCCAGCAGCGCCTTTTCCTTGTTGAGCAGCAAAGAGATATAACCCAGAGGTTTCTCATTGAAGCCGGGAGCATCGTCTACCGCCAGCAGACTGCCGGCGGCGAAAATAGGCGCTCTCAGCACCAGACTGTCGCCTACCTGATCGTACTCGGTGCGGGCCAGATCCGAGATGGCACCCTTGTAGCGCATAATCTCAAAGTCTTTGTGATAGTGGGAGGTGACAAACAGTTGATTGTCGGCATCGAAGATGGCGATGGATTTCACCAAGGTCGACTTGTTGAGCTGAGCCGCGGCGAGCAGGCGTTTGGTGGCCTCGCGGTTATTGGCGGCCAGGCCTACCTCACTGGCGATGGCCAGCGGCTCTATGATATTGCTGCCCTGTTCTATGAGCGTATCTTCAAGCTCATAAAAGCGATTTATGGTAAAGTAACTGCCCAGAAGAATACCGACCAAAATGGTTGGAGCCAGGGCCAATACCAGCACCCAGGATCTGAGGCTGTACTTGGTCATGTTATTCGCACTGTTCATGGGCGGTATAGGTATTCCAGATAGTTTGTTTTACGGCTATAGATAGACTGCCAGATATCCCGGCGTCTTTGCCAGTTTTTTATTGTTTCAGGGGCCTAGATGGCACAATTTTTTAGAGAAAAACCAAACAGATCCAAGAAAGTCTCCGCAAAAATGTCACTCACGGCTTCCGGATTGGATCATCAGGGTGCCGGGATCGGTCAATATCAGGGCAAAGTGGTGTTTATTCCCGGCTTGTTACCCGGTGAGAGCGCCGAGGTGCAACTCACCGAACAAAAAAAGAACTATGCCAGGGGCAAACTCATCCGCATCACCCAAACATCGCCGGAGCGGGTTGAACCCCAATGCCCCCATTATGCGCTTTGCGGCGGCTGCGATCTGCAACACTTGTCAGATTTGAGTCAGCGGCAGCACAAGCGCCGGGCCCTGGCCGAGCTGTTTGCCAAGCTCTCGGGCCTATCCGAGCTGCCGGAGATAGGCGAGCTGGCTTCCGCCCCTTGGCATTATAGACGCAAGGCCAGACTGGCGACCTGGTATGACAAACAAAGTCGCGAATTCACCCTGGGGTTCAGGGCCAAGTCCAGCAGCAAGGTAGTTGCCATTGGCGAATGTCCTGTATTGGCGGCTTCGTTGTCGGAACTGATAAAGCCGTTGGCAGCGCAACTTGCTCACTTGCAGGGCGTGGCTCAGCTTGGTCATGTGGAACTGATTGAAACCGAAGCCGGTCGTTTTGTGGTGCTGAGAATTACCCGGCCACTGGTGAATAAAGACAAGGAAAAGCTCAAGGCTTTTGCCGGGCAGCAAGGATTGCAGTTGGTGCTGCAGGACAATCAGGGTGAGTGTGATTACCTTACGGGCAATCAGCCAAGCTACCGCTTGTCCGGCGCCGATGGCGATGAGCTGATGCTTAAGTTTAATCCGGGGAATTTTATTCAGGTCAATGGTGAAGTAAACCGCGCCATGGTGGCCAAGGCCATAGATTGGCTGCAACCCAAGGCCGGCGAGCACATACTGGACCTCTTCTGCGGCATGGGTAACTTCAGCTTGCCACTGGCGGCCACCGGCGCCAGGGTCACAGGTGTCGAGGGCGTGCCTGCCATGGTTGAGCAGGCCAGACAAAATGCCAAACAGGCCGGGCTTGAAGGGTTGCAGTTCTTTTGCGCCGATCTCAGCGCCGACCTCTCGGCCGAGCCCTGGCTTGGCAAGGTGGATAAACTGCTGCTGGATCCCGCCCGGGCCGGTGCCTATGAGACGCTTTCCTATCTGAAAAACATCGCACCCGAGCGGGTGGTGTATGTCTCCTGCAATCCGGCGAGCCTGGCGCGGGACAGCGTCTTGTTGCTCGAGCAAGGCTATCGGCTGGAGCGCCTCAGTGTGTTGGACATGTTCCCCCAGACCCATCACACCGAAGCCATGGCCTTGTTTGTGCGGAATTGATGCTTTTATTGTCTATCGAGTCAATTTTATCAATAAAGGTACTCACGGGGGTTTGACATCCCATCGGGTATGCTCAAGATAGGGAGTCTTGTTGAGTCTGTTAATCGGACACTAAAGGAAGGTGAGATGGTATCTGTTCGCGAAGCACACTTTAAGGATCCTGATTTCAATCTGGATGAGTGGGTTAATCGTTATGTGGCCGACTCCGCCGATGCCGGGCGTTTGTTGGAGCTGATAGCCAAGGTGGAAGCACTGCCTATGGGTAAGTGCAAGCGTCCCAAAGCCGAGCTGCAGGCCAAGGCGCGGGAGATGATAGAGATCCTCGCGCCGCTCAACATGGATATCGAAACCCTGCAGGCCGCCATCTTATTTGTGTTTTTCGAGGTGGGCATAGTCGATGAAGCCAAGCTCACCGAAGACTTTGGTCCTGAGTTGGCTACCTTGGTCAACAGCGTCAAGACCATGGACGCCATAGGTGCGCTCAAGGTTGGCAATGACAGCCGCAGCAGCGAACCGCAAATCGACAATATCCGCAAGATGTTGCTGGCCATGGTGGAAGATGTACGCGCCGTGGTGATCAAACTGGCCGAGCGGGTATGCCTGCTTAGGGCCGTGAAAAACGACGATGAAGAAACCCGGGTATTGCTGGCCCGGGAAATTGCCGACATCTACGCGCCGCTGGCCAACCGTTTGGGCATAGGTCAGCTCAAGTGGGAGCTGGAGGATATCTCGTTTCGTTATCTGCATCCCGAGACCTATAAAGAGATTGCCAAGCAGCTGGATGGCAAGCGCCTGGACCGTGAAGTCTTTATCGACAACTTTGTCAATCAGTTGCAAACGCGGCTGGATGAAGAAGACATTCGTGCCAAGGTCTATGGTCGCCCCAAACATATCTACTCCATCTGGCGCAAGATGCGCGGCAAGCAGCTTAAATTTGACGAGCTGTTTGATGTGCGTGCGGTGCGAATCGTCACCGACCGGCTGCAGGACTGCTACGGTGCGCTCGGTGTAGTGCATACCCTTTGGCACCATATTCCCAGAGAGTTTGACGACTATATTGCCAACCCCAAACCCAACGGCTACCAGTCGATTCACACTGTGGTGGTGGGACCGGAGGGCAAAACAGTCGAAATCCAAATTCGTACCCAGCAGATGCATGAAGATGCCGAGCTCGGGGTGGCGGCTCACTGGAAATATAAAGAGGGCAATCACTCAGGCAAACAGAGTGGCTACGAAGAGAAGATCAACTGGCTGCGCAAGATTTTGCAGTGGCAGGAAGATGTGGTCGAGAGCGGCAACCTGGTGGAGGAGATCCGGGCCCAGGTCTTCGAAGACAGGGTCTATGTGTTTACCCCGTCCGGTGAAGTGGTGGACTTGCCAGCTGGCTCGACCGTGTTGGACTTTGCCTACTATATCCACTCCCAGGTGGGCCACAAGTGTATTGGCGCCAAGGTCGATGGCCGCATAGTGCCGTTTACTTATCAGGTGGAAACCGGTGAGCGCATCGAGATCATCACCTCCAAGCATCCCAATCCGAAGCGGGATTGGCTCAACCCCAACCTGGGTTATATCAAGACCTCCAGAGCCCGCAGCAAGATCCAACACTGGTTCAAGCAGCAGGACAGGGACAAGAACCTGGTGGCCGGACGCGAGATGCTGGAAGCCGAACTGGCGCGGGTGGGGCTGACACTCAAGGATGTCGGCAGCGCAATTGAGCGCTTCAACATGACCAACATGGATGACCTGTTGGCGGCCATAGGTGGCGGCGATGTGCGCCTCAACCAAGTGGTCAATCATGTACAGAGCCGACTCAGGACTCAGGAGCCTTCCGACGAAGAAGCGGTGGAAGAGCTGGTCAAGAAAGGTCAGCAGAAACCCATAGGCGCCAATCGCGGCCAGATAGAGGTCAATGGTGTCGGTAATCTGATGAGCCATCTGGCGCGCTGCTGTCAGCCGGTGCCCGGTGATGAAATTTTCGGTTTTATTACCAAGGGACGCGGTATTTCGGTGCACAGAGCCGATTGTGAGCAGGTTAAGGAACTGATGCGTGCCCATCCCGAGCGGGTAGTGGATGTGGTCTGGGGCGAAAACTACTCCGGCGGCTACAAAATCCGTATTCGAGTGGTGGCCAATGACAGAACCGGTTTGCTGCGGGATCTCACCTCTGTGCTGGCGGCGGAAAAGTCCAATGTGCTGGCGATGAGTTCCTCATCGGATCTCAAGAACCAGACTGCGGCCATTGAACTTGAGATGGAGCTTTATAACCTCGACGGTTTATCCCGGGTTATCTCCAAGCTGACCCAGATAGACGGGGTAATAGAAGCCCGTAGGCTCTGAGGCCGGATTGGTATTCGAGTGACACGAAAAACAGGACGCATAGGTTGCGTCCTGCTGTTTTTTTAAGACTTATCAAAGAGTCGTTGGATTGGTAAGCGTATTAGCAACAAAGGAGTAGCGGCGGTGGCGGCAGATATCAATGCATTGCTTGAGATTATGGCAAAGCTCAGGGACCCTGAGCTGGGTTGCCCCTGGGACAGGGCGCAGGATTTTGACTCCATAGTGCCCTACACCCTGGAAGAAGCCTATGAAGTGGCCGACGCCATAGAGAGCCGCGACTGGCAGGAGCTACCTTCTGAGCTTGGCGATCTGCTGTTTCAGGTAGTGTTCTATTGTCAGCTTGGCAAGGAAAAGGGCTGGTTTGATTTCGCCACTGTGCTTGAGCGGATATGTAATAAGCTTATCAATCGTCATCCCCATGTGTTTGCCGCCGATACCGACTTGAGTTTTGACTCGGCGCCGGATGCCAAGAACAACTGGGAGCGTATCAAGGCGGCCGAGCGTGCCGGGCGCGAGCTGCACTCAGTGCTGGACGATATTCCCAAGGCGCTGCCGGCGTTGGCGCGGGCGGGTAAGATCCAAAAACGGGTCGCCCGGGTAGGCTTTGATTGGCCCGAGCTTGAGCCTGTGGTCGACAAGGTACAGGAAGAGATTGAAGAAGTGTTGCACGAAGCGCGTCAAGCCACGCCGGATAAGGCCAGGGTTGAGGATGAAGTGGGCGACTTGCTGTTTGCTGCGGTGAATCTGGCGCGCCACTTGGGGGTGGATCCCGAGCAGGCCCTCAGAGGGGCCAACAACAAGTTTGAGCGGCGTTTTCGTGCTGTTGAGCAAAAAGCCAATGCCAGCGGCAAGCCGTTTGAAGAACATGATCTGCAGGCACTGGATGCTTATTGGGATCAGGTCAAGCGTGAAGAGCGCGGTGAAATCCAATAGAAGGCGAAGCCTGGATTAAAATTGCGCTAATGAGATCAGCGCGTAAAAATTATCGTCATTCCTGTTTGGTAAATGGCAGGGGCTTTGATATACTGTCGCCCCGTCCTGGTGCTTTCATTCGAGCACCTATTTATCATTCTTTTTTCTCAGGTTCAGCATGACTACAAGGTATATCTTCGTTACTGGTGGCGTTGTTTCATCACTAGGTAAAGGCATTGCAGCAGCATCGCTCGCGGCAATTTTAGAGGCCAGAGGCCTGAATGTAACCATCATGAAGCTGGATCCTTACATCAACGTTGATCCGGGAACCATGAGCCCAACCCAACACGGGGAAGTATTTGTCACTGAGGACGGCGCAGAGACAGATCTGGACTTGGGCCACTATGAGCGTTTCATCCGTACCAAGATGAACCGCCGCAACAACTTCACTACAGGTCGTATCTACGAGGAAGTGCTGCGCAAGGAGCGTCGTGGTGACTACCTGGGTGCCACTATTCAGGTTATTCCGCACATCACCAATGCCATCAAGGAAAAAGTCCTCGAAGGCGGTGAAGGCCATGATGTCGCCATCGTTGAAATCGGTGGTACTGTGGGTGATATCGAATCTCTGCCTTTCCTCGAGTCTATCCGTCAGTTGGGTGTTGAACTGGGCCGCGATCGCAGCCTGTTTATGCATCTGACTCTGGTGCCTTTTATCGGCCCGGCTCAGGAAGTGAAAACCAAGCCGACTCAGCATTCAGTTAAAGAGCTGCGTTCTATCGGTATTGCGCCGGATATTCTGGTTTGCCGTGGTGACCGCGCTATTCCAGCCACAGAGAGAGCCAAAATTTCCCTGTTCTGTAATGTTGAAGAGCGGGCGGTTATCTCCCTCAAAGACGTGGATTCCATCTACAAGATCCCGGCGCTGCTGCGCTCACAAGGTCTGGATGAGCTGGTAGTCAAGCGCTTTGGCCTGAGCTGCCCTGAAGCCGACCTGTCCGAATGGGAAAACGTGGTTTATCAGGAAGCCAATCCAAACAATGAAGTGACCATAGGTATGGTCGGCAAGTACATCGAACTGCCGGATGCCTACAAGTCAGTCAACGAAGCACTGAAACATGCCGGCCTCAAAAACCGGGTTTCGGTGAACATCAAATATATCGACTCCCAGACTGTTGAAGTCAAAGGCGTTGAAGTGCTGGAAGGTCTGGATGGCATTCTGGTTCCCGGCGGCTTTGGTGAGCGGGGTGTTGAAGGTAAGATCCTTGCCGCTCAATATGCCCGTGAAAACGAACTGCCATACTTTGGTATCTGTTTGGGTATGCAGGTTGCCCTGATTGAATTCGCCCGTCATGTCGCCGGCATGGAAGGTGCCCACTCTACCGAGTTCAATAAGGAAACCCCTTTCCCTGTTGTGGGCCTGATCACCGAATGGATCGATGAAGAAGGCAATCTGGAGCAGCGTGACGAGGCCTCAGATCTTGGCGGTACCATGCGTCTTGGCGCTCAGCTGTGCCATCTGATTGAAGGCACCAAGGCCGCTGCGGCTTATAAGAGCAACACCTGTATCGAGCGTCACCGCCATCGTTACGAAGTGAACAACGCCTTCCGTGAGCGTCTGGAAAAAGCCGGCCTGGTATTCAGTGGCTTGTCTTCGGATCGCAAGCTGGTAGAGATGATCGAGATACCAGGTCACCCTTGGTTTGTTGCCGGTCAGTTCCATCCGGAATTCACCTCCACACCTCGCGACGGTCACCCTCTGTTTGAAGGTTTTGTCGCCGCCGCCAGTACTTACCAAAAGCGTAATCTGGGTTAAACTAGAAGAGCCGGACTGTTATGGCAGCTCCGGCTTTTTCATCCCCGGCCGAGCCGGGAAGTGTGAAGTGAAAGTCCAATACCCATGTGAGAGACGCTGAACGCTCAGATGGGTATGGGTTTTTTCTTTAACTTTAATCGAGGACATTATGGCTAAGATCATTAACGTCATTGGACGCGAAATCATGGATTCTCGCGGTAACCCCACTGTAGAAGCTGAAGTGCATCTGGAAGGTGGTTTCATCGGCATGGCAGCAGCCCCATCAGGCGCTTCTACCGGTAGCCGTGAAGCGCTGGAACTGCGCGATGGCGACAAGGCCCGCTATCTGGGTAAAGGCGTGCTCAAGGCTGTTGACAATGTCAACGGTCCTATCCGTGAAGCCCTGCTGGGTAAAGATGCCACGGCTCAAGCCGAGCTGGATGGCATCATGATCGCGCTGGACGGCACCGAAAACAAAGACAAGCTGGGCGCCAACGCCATTCTGGCTGTGTCTTTGGCCGCTGCCAAGGCCGCTGCTGCCTTCAAAGGTATGCCACTTTACGCTCACATCGCCGAACTGAACGGGACTCCTGGCCAGTACAGCATGCCGGTTCCTATGATGAACATCTTGAACGGTGGTGAGCATGCCGACAACAACGTCGACATTCAGGAATTCATGGTACAGCCAGTCGGTGCCAAGAGTTTCCGTGAGGCCCTGCGTATGGGCGCTGAAATCTTCCACAACCTGAAGAAGGTGCTCAAGTCCAAGGGCCTGAACACTGCCGTGGGCGACGAAGGCGGTTTTGCGCCTAACCTGTCATCCAACGCCGATGCTCTGGCTGTTATCAAAGAAGCCGTTGAAGCTGCTGGCTACAAACTGGGTACAGATGTGACTCTGGCGCTGGATTGTGCGGCTTCCGAGTTCTACAAAGACGGTAAGTATGACCTGGCTGGTGAAGGCAAGGTATTCGATTCCAACGGTTTCTCTGACTTCCTCAAGTCGCTGACCGAGCAGTATCCTATCGTTTCTATCGAAGATGGCCTGGATGAGTCTGATTGGGACGGCTGGGCTTACCAGACCAAGATCCTCGGCGACAAGATCCAGCTGGTGGGTGATGACCTGTTCGTGACCAACACCAAGATCCTGTCTCGCGGTATCGAGCAGGGCGTTGCCAACTCGATTCTGATCAAGTTCAACCAGATAGGTTCTCTGACCGAGACTCTGGCCGCTATCCGCATGGCCAAGGAAGCCGGTTACACCGCCGTTATCTCTCACCGCTCAGGTGAAACTGAAGATGCGACCATTGCCGACTTGGCAGTAGGTACTGCAGCCGGCCAGATCAAGACCGGCTCTCTGTGCCGCTCTGACCGTGTTGCCAAGTACAACCAGCTGCTGCGTATTGAAGAGCAACTGGGCGCCAAGGCAGCCTACCACGGCCTGAGTGAGATCAAAGGTCAGGCGTAATTTTCGCCCCCAGCTACAAAAGGCCGCCACTTGGTGGCCTTTTTTGTTGTACTATCAACACTAATCGTATTTTTTAGGGCATGAGCTGAATTTATCACCATGAAACGACTGCTTTTTGTCATCGCCTTGTTGCTGGGGCTACTGCAATATCGTCTTTGGCTGGGAGAAAACAGTCTGCCAGAGTACTTCCATCTTGAGCAGCAGATAGCGGCTCAAAATGACAGCAATGCCAGGCTCGAAGAACGTAACCAGGTACTGAAAGAGGAGATCCGCGATCTGCGCAGCGGTACCGAAGCCCTGGAAGAGCGTGCCCGCAATGAGCTGGGGTTAATCAAGAAGGGTGAAACCTTTTATCGGGTTGTTGGTGGTGAGCAGCGTTCCATGTCTTTGGCCAGTCAGTAGCGGCCCAATTTCAACATAACGGATATCCATGAGCGAATCGATTTCCTCCCGAACCATAGCGGCCGGGGGCCCCAGTGATGAACCAGTGATTGCCATAGTACCGGCAGCGGGAATAGGCAGCCGCATGGGCGCCGACTGTCCCAAGCAGTATTTGCCACTTGCCGGCTCCTGCATTTTGGAGCAAACCCTCAAGGGGTTGCTGAGTCACAATGGCATCTCAAGGGTGATAGTGGCGCTGAACCCGGAAGATAGCTTTTTTGGCAAACTGGCGGTGGCCAGTCATCCCAAGTTGGAGACAGTCACCGGCGGTAAAGAGCGGGCCGATTCTGTGCTTGCGGCGCTTGAGAGCCTGGTAGCCGACAAGCCATTGCCTGCCAATACCTGGGCCCTGGTGCATGATGCCGCCAGACCCTGCCTGACCCATGGCGATATTGATAAGCTGCTTGCTTCACGAAAACAATATCCACAAGGGGCGATACTGGCTGCGCCGGTGCGCGACACCATGAAACGCAGCGGCGTTGATGGCTGCATCAGTGAAACGGTTGCCAGAGAAGCACTCTGGCATGCGCTAACGCCGCAGCTGTTTCCACTGCTTACTTTGACCGAGGCGCTGAAAGCGGCGCTGGCCGCCGGTGTGCTGGTGACAGATGAAGCCTCGGCGATGGAGTGGCGCGGAGTACACCCGGCACTTATCAGCGGCCGCAGTGACAATATCAAGGTAACCCATCCGGACGACTTGCCGCTGGCAGCGCTTTATCTGGCGCATCAGCGGGGCAACTGAATACAGGAACAAGCAATGAATATACGTATTGGACACGGTTTTGATGTACATAAATTCGGTGGTGAGCCGCCCTTGGTCCTAGGTGGGGTGGAAGTGCCGCACCACACAGGCCTGTTGGCGCACTCGGATGGTGATGTGGTATTGCACGCGATTTCAGATGCGATACTCGGCGCCATGGCACTTGGTGACATAGGTAAACACTTTCCCGATACAGATGCCGAATTCAAGGGAGCCGACAGCCGGGTGCTGCTGCGTCATTGTTACCGCCTGGCACTGGACAAAGGCTTTCGTCTCGGCAACCTTGATGTGACCATTATTGCCCAGGCGCCCAAGATGGCGCCGCATATTGAAGCCATTCGACAGATGTTGGCCGAAGATCTGCACACAGATCTCGATTCCATCAACGTCAAGGCAACCACGACAGAAAAACTCGGCTTTACCGGTCGCAGTGAAGGCATTGCGGTAGAAGCCGTGGTGCTGATGTTCGGTATGTAATACCGACTCATTTACAGGAAAAGATTCAAATAAGATGAATTCATTACACTTTCTCTATGGCAAGCCGCTCTCCAAAGGCGATATGCGCACCAGCAACAGCGACTTTCAGGTGCAGGAAATACTGCCTTTTCTGCCCTCGGGCGAGGGTGAACACCATCTGCTGCATATCCGTAAAGATGGCCTGAATACGGTTCAGGTGGCCGAGATGCTGGCCAAATTGGCCAAGGTTCATCCCAAAGAGGTGACCTTTGCCGGCCAGAAGGATAAGAATGCCATCACAGAGCAGTGGTTCGGCGTACGAATTCCGGGCAAGGAAACACCGGATTGGCTGAGTCTCAACAGTGAGTCCATCACGGTATTGAGTGCGGCGCGTCATAACAAGAAGCTGCGCATTGGTGCGCTTTCCGGTAACCGTTTCAAGCTGGTTCTGCGCCAGATAACTCAGCCGGAAGATGTATTGCAGCGGCTGGAGTCGATTGCCGAGGGGGGCGTACCCAACTATTTCGGTGAACAGCGCTTTGGCCACAACGGTCGCAACATAGAAATGGCGCGGCAGATGTTGCAGGGGCGCAAGGTGAAAGACAGAAACAAGCGCTCCATCTACCTGTCGGCGCTGCGCTCATTATTGTTCAATCAACTGGTCTCTCAGCGCCTGGCGACCCATGGGCTTGAGTGTCTCGACGGTGATTGTGTCATGCTGGCCGGCAGCCGCAGTTTCTTTGTTGCCGAGCGCTGGGATGAGGTATTGCAACAAAGGCTGGCAGAGAAAGATATTTTGCTGTCGGCGCCCATGTGGGGTAGGGGGCAGCCACTCAGCAGTGCCGATGCCTTGGCCTTTGAGGCTCAGGTACTGGCCGAATACAGCGCCGATTGTGAAGGCCTGGAAAAAGCTGGGCTCGAGCAGGAAAGGCGACCACTGTTGCTGCGCCCCGAAGGGATGAAGTACCAGTTTATCGAGCCGGACACACTGGAGCTGGAGTTCAGCCTTCCTGCGGGCAGCTTTGCAACCTCTGTGCTGCGGGAACTGCTCGACTATGATGATGTGACCGAACGTCTGTGGCGTGAGCGCCAGGCGGCTCAGGAAGGAAACCCTGCATGAAAATCTTGGTCAGCAACGATGATGGGGTAACGGCTCCTGGGATCCGCGCCCTATCGGAAGCCTTGTCAGCCGTTGCCGAAGTGCTCACTGTGGCGCCGGATCGCAACTGTTCCGGTGCCAGTAACTCTTTAACCTTGACGAATCCCTTAAGGATTAATAAGTTAGACAATGGCTACATCTCGGTAAATGGCACGCCAACCGATTGCGTTCATCTGGCGATTCGCGAACTCTATGAAGGCGAACCCGACATGGTGGTCTCGGGTATCAATGCCGGTGCCAATATGGGAGACGATACCCTCTACTCAGGCACAGTGGCGGCGGCGATGGAAGGGCGTTTTCTGGGGTTGCCGGCAGTGGCCGTATCCCTGGTGGGCCGTGAGCTTACGCATTATGACACTGCGGCGGCCTATGCGGTGAAGATCATCATGGGGCTTAAGAAGCATCCTATTGCCTCGGATCAGATCCTCAATATCAATGTGCCGGATCTGCCTCTCGATGAAATCAAGGGGATACGGGTTACTCGGCTCGGCGCCCGCCATAAGGCTGAGGGTATGGTCAGAGCCAGAGATCCTCACGGCCGCGAGGTATTTTGGTTGGGGCCACCCGGGATTGAACTGGATGTGGGTGAAGACACAGACTTTTATGCCGTGTCTCAGGGATATGTATCCATCACTCCATTAACTGTAGATTTAACCGCCTATCGGCAGCTTTCACAATTGCAACACTGGATAGAAAAACTATGACCCGGGTAGCCTCCACATCGGCACTGAACTTAACCAGAAAACTGCAGGAAGCAGGGATCCGTCACCCGGGTCTGTTGCAGGTGGTGGCCAAAACCCCCAGAGAGTTGTTTCTTGATGGTGCCTTGGCGCACAAGGCTTATGAAAACACCGCTCTACCCATAGGCTCGGGCCAGACAATATCCCAGCCTTATATTGTGGCGAGAATGACGGAGTTATTGTTGGAGCATAATCCTGCCAAGGTGCTTGAAATAGGTACCGGCTCAGGATATCAGGCAGCAGTGCTGGCGCAGTTGGTACCAGAGCTTTGCACGGTTGAGCGGATCAAAAGCCTGCAAATTCAGGCTCGCCAACGCCTCAAACGCTTGGATCTGCATAATGTGGCCTTCAAATACGGTGATGGCTGGCAAGGTTGGCCCAACAGGGCGCCCTTCGATGCCATCATGGTGACAGCGGCGGCCTCTGACATTCCCACAGCCTTGCTGGAACAGTTGGCAGAAGGGGGCGTACTGGTGATCCCCGTTGGTGATGAGAGCCAACAGTTGCTGAAGATCCGCCGGGAGAAGGGACAGTTTATTTCCCAAGTGGTCGAAGCGGTAAAATTTGTTCCTTTAATCAGTGGCGGTTTGGCCTGATAGTCATTAAAGCATGCAGGAGTATTCTTGAGCCCATTGCATTCCAGCCAGTTTCTGCATAAAAAGGCGTCATTTCTTTGTCGCCTTGGCTCAGTGCTATTGGTCACTCTGGTTTCTGGATGCAGTTTTCAGGCTCACAGGCCGGCTCCGGTCGAATCCATTTATGGCGTAAAACGGCCGGCGATTGAAAGAGGCTCTATTCGGTCTGACACCTATAAGGTGAAAAAGGGTGATACCCTCTACTCCATCGCTTGGGGGGCCGGTAAAGACTATGCACAAATAGCCAAGTTAAATCAGCTAGATAAGTCTTATACCATCTACCCTGGCCAAGTGCTTATTCTCGATAGTAAAAAAAATGTTAAATCGAATTCGAAGCCGAATTCGAGTAAAAACTCCAAATCCAAACCTCAAAAACCAAAAGATAAGATCTATAAAAAACAGACGGTTAAGCAGAAGCAGGCCGTCGCTCAAGCCAAGCAAAATAAGCCGAAAAAAACACTTGATCCCAAACCAAAGTCTGCTTACCCTGTATCCAATGGTAAACAGAATGTTAACCATGTTGTCCACAAGCCGAGTTCGACTCTGCCGGACAAAGTCAGTCGCTGGATATGGCCAGTCAATGGTCGGGTGATTGGCGCCTTCTCTGCCAAAGAGCAGGGAAACAAAGGAATCAAGATAGCCGGCAACCGAGGCGATATTATTAAAGCCACTGCTGATGGTCGGGTAGTCTATGCGGGTAATGCTTTGCGGGGTTATGGAAACCTCGTCATTATCAAGCATAGTGATGACTATCTCAGTGCTTACGCCCACGCCGATAAGATCTTGGTCAAGGAAAAGCAGCATGTGTCCGCCGGGCAAACTGTTGCGAAGATGGGAAGTACAGGCACCAACCAGGTCATGCTGCACTTTGAGATCCGCTACCATGGTCAGTCTGTTAATCCACTTAATTATTTACCCAAACGCTGATTGTTTGGGAGCCAAAGTTGGCATATGGAGGATAAAAAGCGATGTAAATTAGTTTGTT
Organism: Shewanella sp. 38A_GOM-205m; assembly: GCF_000518445.1. NCBI lineage: Bacteria > Pseudomonadati > Pseudomonadota > Gammaproteobacteria > Alteromonadales > Shewanellaceae > Shewanella > Shewanella sp. 38A_GOM-205m. The sequence goes on from NZ_KI912439.1 coordinate 19,795, forward strand.
AAGGTTTGGGAGAGAATATTATGAGCCGCAAAAATGCTAGCGCACCCGTGGAAGAGCTTGTAGATTTATCCGTAAACGACACGGAAGTGGCGTCGAAGAAGGAAGAAGCTCTGGCCGAAATGGTTCAGGATGACCTGCAAAAGAACTTAGACGCGACCCAACTTTATCTGAGTGAAATCGGATTTTCCCCCTTGCTGAGTGCAGAAGAAGAAGTCTTTTTCTCGCGCAAGGCCCTCAAAGGTTGTGAAAAATCACGCAACCGCATGATCGAAAGTAATTTACGCCTCGTGGTTAAAATAGCCCGCCGTTACAACAACCGCGGCTTGGCACTCTTGGATCTGATTGAAGAAGGCAATCTTGGTCTGATCCGTGCCGTAGAGAAGTTTGACCCCGAGCGCGGATTCCGTTTCTCCACTTATGCCACCTGGTGGATCCGCCAGACCATAGAGCGAGCCATAATGAATCAGACCCGCACCATACGTCTGCCTATTCATGTGGTGAAAGAGCTCAATGTGTATCTGCGTACAGCCCGGGAGTTGGCTCATAAGCTGGATCACGAACCCACAGCCGAAGAGATAGCCGAAAAGCTGGAACTGCCGAGCAGTGATGTCAGCAAGATGCTGAAGCTGAATGAGAGGATCACCTCGGTCGACACCCCGATAGGCGGTGACAACGACAAGGCTCTACTCGATGTGTTGGCGGATGATGATGAGATGACGCCGGATGCCCAGGTGCAGGAAGAAGACATTTCCAATTCAGTGGTTAAGTGGCTCAATGAGCTCAATACCAAGCAAAGAGAAGTGCTTGCCAGACGCTTTGGCCTACTGGGATATGAACCTTCTACTCTGGAAGATGTGGGCTCGGAAATTGGCCTGACCCGTGAAAGAGTGCGGCAAATTCAGGTGGAGGCATTGAAACGCCTGCGCGACATACTCTCCTCTCAGGGGTTGTCGGTAGAGGCCCTGTTCAAGGCCTAAAGCAACTTACCATCCTTTGTAATAAAAAGAAGGGACGCATTGCGCCCCTTCTTTCTTGTATTTACAAGCCACAGCGATAGCTGGAGTAGCGGACTTAGTTTGCCAACGCCTTGAGTTTATAGATTAGGTCCAGCGCCTCTCTTGGGCTGAGTTCATCCGGGTTCAGCCTGCCAAGCAGAAGTTCAAGCTCAGATGGCGGCGTTTCCAGTTGCAGTGTGGCCTGCGCCGGGACATTGGAGTCTTGACCGTGATCGCGACTTTCAAGTTGTTGCAGTTTCAATTTTGCGGCCTTGATCACTGAGGCCGGAACACCGGCCAGTGAAGCAACCTGCAAACCATAGCTCTTGCTGGCGGCCCCCTCCTGCACTGCGTGCATAAAGACTATGCTGTCGCCATGCTCCATGGCATCCAGATGTACATTGGCAACTTGGGGCATCAATTCTGCCAACTGAGTCAGCTCGAAGTAATGGGTGGCAAACAGTGTCATGGCGCCGAGTCGCTGAGCCAGATACTCTGCCGCCGACCAGGCAAGTGACAAGCCGTCATAGGTGGAGGTGCCGCGGCCAATCTCATCCATCAGCACCAGACTCTCTGCGGTCGCATTGTGGAGAATATTGGCCGTTTCTGTCATTTCCACCATAAAGGTGGAGCGGCCCGAGGCCAGATCGTCCGAGGCGCCGATACGGGTGAAGATCCTGTCAACAGGCCCCAGAATCGCCTTATCTGCCGGCACAAAGCTGCCGATATGCGCCATCAGGGTGATCAGTGCCACCTGACGCATGTAAGTGGACTTACCGCCCATATTGGGGCCTGTGACCACCAACATTTTACGCTCAGGGCTAAGAGTTACCGGGTTGGCGATAAAGGGAGCCTGGCTGACTCGCTCAACTACTGGGTGACGCCCGGCTTCAATATGTATGCCCGGCTTATCGCTCAACTCAGGTTGGTTGTAGTTGAGGCTGTCGGCCCGCTCGGCAAAGTTGCTCAGTACATCCAACTCGGCCGCCGCCATGGCAAAGGCCTGCAACTCGCTGAGCTTGGGTAGCAGGAGATCGAACAGCTCGTCCCAAAGCTGTTTTTCCAGTGCCAGCGCCTTGCCCTGACTGGAGAGTACTTTCTCTTCATACTCTTTCAGCTCGGGGATGATATAGCGCTCGGTGTTTTTCAATGTCTGGCGTCTCTGGTAGCTCAGAGGCACCAGTGCCGACTGGCCGCGGGAAACTTCGATATAGTAGCCGTGTACCCGGTTGAAACCGACTTTCAGGGTGGCTATTCCCGTTTGCTCTTTTTCCCTGACTTCCAACTGTTGCAGATAGTCACTGGCGCCTTCACTGAGGCGGCGCCATTCATCCAGTTCGGCATGATAACCATCGCGGATCACGCCGCCATCACGAATGAGTACCGGTGGGTTGTCGACAATGGCCCGCTCCAGCAGAGCGAGTTCTTCAGGGAATTCACTGAGCTGGCGTTTCAAACGGCCAAGCTCGGGGCTTTGCGTGTTTGCCAATAGTTGCTGCAGTTGCGGCAACAGTGCCAGCGCTTGCCGCAGACGGGCAAAGTCTCTCGGGCGGGCGCTTCTCAGAGCCAGGCGCGCCATGATCCGCTCCACATCACCGAGTGCCTTGAGGTCATCATGCAACGGCTCGAACAGACCGCTGGCAATCAACTCCGCCACAGCGGTTTGCCGCAGGCCTATCTGTTGATGATCTCTGAGTGGCTGATGGATCCAGCGCTGCAACATCCTGCTGCCCATGGGGGTCGCGGTTGCATCCAGCACCGAAGCCAAAGTATTGTCCCGGCCACCGGCAAGGTTCACTGTCAGTTCCAGATTCCGCCGGGTGGCGGCATCCAACACTATGCTGTCGCTCTGGTTAAAGCGGGTAATGGCATTGATATGGGGCAGGGCGGTGCGCTGGGTATCTTTCACATACTGCATCAGGCAGCCGGCGGCCTGCAGTGACAGCCTGGCGTCTGTTATGCCAAAACCACGCAGATCTTTGGTGCCAAACTGATCCAGCAACAATCGCATGCTGGTATCCAAGTCAAACTCCCACTCGGGACGACGGCGTTTGCCCTTGATGCCGGCAATCAGGCTTTGTTGGGAAAAGTCTTCGCTGTAGAGCAGCTCGGCAGGTTTGGTGCGTTGCAGCTCGGCCTCCAATGATTCAAGGGTGGCCAGCTCGGCAATCACAAAACGGCCGGAGGCCACATCCAAGGTGGCGTAACCAAAGCCGTTCTTGCCTTCGTAGACGGCGGCCAGTAGGTTATCCTGACGTTCTTGCAGCAGCGCTTCATCGGTGAGGGTTCCGGGAGTCACTATGCGCACGACTTTGCGCTCGACCGGCCCTTTGGACGTGGCCGGGTCACCAATCTGCTCACAGATGGCAACCGACTCACCGAGCTGCACCAGCTTGGCGAGATAACCTTCCACCGCATGATAGGGAATACCCGCCATAGGAATAGGATCGCCGCCACTCTTGCCCCTGGCCGTCAGTGAAATACCCAAGAGCTCGGAGGCCTTTTTGGCATCATCGTAAAACAGCTCGTAAAAGTCCCCCATGCGATAAAACAGCAGCATTTCGGCATGCTGCGCCTTCATCGACAGATACTGGCGCATCATCGGGGTGTGTTTTTCCAAATCCGGGTTATCCATAGGCGTGATCACTGCATTCATGGGAGCTTTCAGATGTTTCCTTGACTGTTTTTCCAAGAGCGGTTGCCCTTTCGACAATGGCGCCAATAGTATCAGTTATTCATCACTGAACCAGTCGTGGGCGGGTAAATTTTATGCTTTCGGTCACAAGTGATTGATCCGCAAGCGGCCTTTAAATAAATTATCACCAGTACTTGATACTGTATGATTGTACAGTATACTAGGTGGCAGATTGGTATTGACGCCAAAGCTCTTAAAAGGAGCGGCAACATAGATTTCAGGCGGCGCATTGCGCCGCAATCAAGAGGGAACAGGAATGAAAATAGATCCAAACAAAGAGAAGGCGCTGAACGCAGTTCTGGGACAGATAGAGAAGCAGTTCGGTAAAGGTTCTATCATGAAGCTGGGTGAAGACAGAACCATGGATGTCGAAACCATCTCTACCGGTTCGCTTTCTCTGGACGTGGCTCTGGGGGCCGGTGGTCTGCCAATGGGCCGTATCGTTGAGATCTATGGTCCTGAATCTTCTGGTAAAACAACCCTGACACTGGAAGTGATTGCCGCGGCGCAGCGTGAAGGCAAAGTGTGTGCCTTTATCGATGCCGAACACGCACTGGATCCTATCTACGCCAAGAAGCTGGGCGTGGATATCGATAACCTCCTGTGTTCTCAGCCAGATACAGGTGAACAGGCGCTGGAAATCTGTGATGCGCTGACTCGCAGTGGCGCCGTCGATGTCATCATTGTTGACTCAGTGGCGGCGCTGACGCCCAAGGCTGAAATCGAAGGTGAAATCGGTGATTCCCACATGGGTCTGGCGGCTCGTATGATGAGCCAGGCAATGCGTAAGCTGGCCGGTAACCTCAAGCAGTCCAACACTCTGCTTATCTTCATCAACCAGATCCGGATGAAGATTGGGGTCATGTTCGGTAACCCTGAAACCACCACTGGTGGTAACGCCCTTAAGTTCTACGCTTCCGTTCGTCTCGATATCCGCCGTACAGGTGCTATCAAAGAGGGTGACGAGGTTGTTGGTAACGAAACTCGGGTTAAAGTGGTTAAGAACAAGATTGCCGCCCCCTTCAAACAAGCCGATTTCCAAATTCTCTATGGTCAGGGGATCAACCGTACCGGTGAGTTGGTTGACCTGGGCGTAGCCCACAAGCTGGTGGAAAAATCCGGCGCCTGGTACAGCTACAAAGGTGACAAGATAGGTCAAGGCCGCGCCAATGCCGGTAAGTTCCTCAAGGAAAATCCTGAAGTGGCTGCCGAAATCGAAGCGGCACTGCGCGCCAAACTGCTCAGCAAAGCAGAAGCGGCACCTGCCAGCGCCGAGACAGGTGAAGGCAATGTCGATCTGGAAACCGGAGAAGTCTTCTGAGCCAGTCGGTAATGGATGTTGCGGTCGTGCTATTGGCGCGCCGCGACTATGGCCGCGAGCAACTCAAGAGCCGCTTGCTGGACAAGGGCTTTGAGTCGCCCGAAGTTGAACAGACTTTGGATGGTCTGGAAGCCAAAGGTTTTATCGATGATCAGCGTTTCGCTGCAGCCTTGCTGCGCAGCCATATTGCCAAGGCCCACGGCCCGGGGAAAGTGCGTCAAGCACTGATGCAAAAGGGCTTAAATAAACAATGTATTGAGCAGGTTTTGGATGCCAGTGATTGTGACTGGTTTGCCTTGGCCCGCACGCGCGCGCTGAAAAAATTCGGCGATAGTCCCGCAGATGATATGAAAGAAAAAGCTCGTCGAATTCGTCACTTGATGGGGCAGGGCTTTAGTTATGATCAAGTGGCATACGCCCTTGAATATGACCCTTACGACTGACTTTTCCCTCTATCACAATTGCCCCTTCCACAACTAAGCGCCATTCCCAAAGCGTCCAAACCTGACCTTGTTTTATAAACGTCAGCATTCACTTCCCTTGGGGTGCAGTCGTTGTTTGCACGCCAAAGTAACACTCAGCTGTTAACACTCCGTTCTGGCGCTATTAGCTGACGTTCTCAGTCCCGTGAAAACTTGCCATAGCCTTCAAGGCTCCATCCCCTGAGTGATTCCGCGCCTATGGCAAATGGTATGTGCTGACTCAGGTTATTGGGTTTCGGCTTATGCCGCTAACGCTCTCTGTACCTTGGCTGTATCAGGCGTCATACCCTGCGCAATCTAATTGGTATTCTGGCGCTGCATGCTTATAATGCTTGGCAAAAGAGCGCTTGAGTGGCCGGGCGATGCACGCCTTTAGACCACTTTTTATACATTATTCAGGCTTAAGCAACTCAGGACGATTTATGTACCAAACCACAGCAGCACTCAGAAGTGCTTTCCTGGAGTTTTTCCGCAAGAATGGCCATCAGGTAGTCGACAGCAGTTCACTGGTGCCAGGCAATGACCCCACTTTGTTGTTCACTAACGCCGGGATGAACCAGTTTAAAGACGTATTCCTCGGTATGGACAAGCGCAGCTACAGCCGCGCTACCACTTCGCAGCGTTGTGTTCGCGCCGGTGGTAAACATAACGACCTGGACAACGTGGGTTATACGGCCCGTCACCACACCTTCTTTGAGATGCTGGGTAACTTCAGCTTCGGTGATTACTTCAAAGAAGATGCCATTCGCTTTGCCTGGACCTTCTTGACTGAAGAGCTCAAGCTGCCCAAGGAACGTCTGTGCGTTACCGTTTATCAATCTGACGATGAAGCCTTTGATATCTGGAATAAGCAGATAGGGGTTCCCGCCGAGGACATTATCCGTATCGGCGACAACAAGGGCGCACCTTATGCTTCAGATAACTTCTGGCAGATGGGCGATACAGGCCCTTGTGGTCCTTGTACTGAAATCTTCTATGACCACGGTGCTCACATTCCTGGTGGCCGCCCAGGTACACCGGAAGAGGATGGTGACAGATTCATTGAGATCTGGAACATAGTCTTCATGCAGTACAACCGTCAGGCCGATGGCGTGATGGAGCCTCTGCCCAAGCCTTCAGTCGATACAGGTATGGGTATAGAGCGTATTGCCGCCATTATGCAAGGCGTGCATTCCAACTATGAAATTGACGTGTTCCGCACTCTGATTGCCAAGACGGCCGAGATCATCGGCGTGACAGATCTGGAAAACAAATCCCTGCGGGTTATTGCCGACCACATTCGCTCTTGCGCCTTCTTGATTGCCGATGGTGTGATGCCGTCCAATGAAGGCCGGGGTTATGTACTGCGGCGTATCATCCGCCGCGCCGTGCGTCACGGTAACAAACTGGGCGCCACAGATACCTTCTTCTACAAGCTGGTACCTACACTTATTGACGTGATGGGCGATGCTGCCAAGGGCCTTAAGGCGACTCAGAGCATAGTGGAAAAGGCGCTGAAAGCCGAAGAGGAACAGTTTGCCCGTACACTTGAGCGTGGTCTGGGGATTCTGGATGCAGCTCTGTCTGAGCTTAAAGGCGATACCTTGGATGGTGAAACCGTATTCAAGCTCTACGATACCTATGGTTTCCCTATGGATTTGACCGCCGATGTTTGCCGCGAGCGTAATATCAAGGTCGATGAAGATGGTTTTGATGCGGCGATGGCCGAGCAGCGCAGCCGGGCTCAGGCCGCCGGTCAGTTTGGTGCCGATTACAACGCCGGGCTGAAGATTGATGCCGACAGTGAGTTCTGCGGTTACAGTGAACTCAGCGGCAATGGCAAGGTTATCGGCATCTATGTCGATGGTCAGGCGGTCGACACTCTGGATGCCGGTCAGCAAGCGGTTATTGTGCTGGACAAGACTCCATTTTATGGCGAGTCGGGCGGCCAGGTAGGCGATAAGGGGCAACTGACAGCCGAAGGTTTGCTGTTTGAGGTGAGCGACACCCAAAAGTATGCCCAAGCCACAGGTCATATCGGCCAACTGAGCCAAGGCAAACTGACTCTGGGTCAGGAGTTGCTTGCGCAAGTTGATAAGAAACTGCGCCATCGCACCCAACTGAACCACTCAGTGACTCATTTGCTGCACGCCGCGCTGCGTCAAGTATTGGGTGAGCATGTGACCCAGAAAGGTTCATTGGTGGAGCCCGAGCGTCTGCGTTTCGACTTCTCTCACTTTGAAGCGGTTAAGCCTGAAGAGCTCAAGGCGGTTGAGGAGATGGTCAATACCCAGATCCGTCGTAACCACGAGCTGAAAACGGCCGAGATGGACATAGAGCAAGCCAAAGCCAAAGGCGCCATGGCCTTGTTCGGTGAGAAATACGACGCCCAGGTTCGGGTTGTGACCATGGGAGACTTTTCTATTGAGCTTTGTGGTGGTACCCATGTGGGCCGCACCGGTGACATAGGTCTGTTCAAGATCACTTCCGAAGGCGGTATCGCCGCCGGTATTCGTCGTATTGAAGCAGTCACAGGTGCTGCTGCCATGGCCTTCGTCGCCGAGCAACAGCAAGAGTTGAGTGATGCTGCTAACTTGCTGAAAGCAGACAGTCATTCTGTGGTAGCCAAGCTTAAGGCGCAGTTGGAACGTAGCCGCCAACTGGAAAAAGAGATTGCTCAGCTCAAAGACAAACTGGCCGCCGCAGCCAGCGCCGATATGATTTCCGATGCGCAAGAGATTGCCGGAGTCAAGGTGTTGGTAAAACAGGTTGAAGGCATTGACCCTGGCTCTCTGCGTGGTCTGCAGGACGAGCTCAAGCAGAAGCTGCAATCTGGCATAGTGGTGCTGGGTCTGGCTCATGGCGACAAAGTAAACCTTATCGCCGGGGTGACTAAAGACTTGACCGCTAAGGTGAAGGCCGGTGAATTGGTGGCCATGGTGGCTGCGCAGGTGGGTGGCAAGGGCGGTGGCCGTCCCGATATGGCTCAGGCTGGAGGTAGTGAAGTTGCCAACTTGCCTCAGGCATTGGCATCGGTAACGCCTTGGCTGACTGAACGTCTGGCATAATTTCGCCACCAACGAGGTCTATGTGACACAAGAAGTACGTTCAGGCAGTAACGAGCGACTGTATGTCAAAAAGTTCGGCGGCACCTCGGTAGGCTCGATTGAGCGTATTGAAGTGATTGCCGAGCAGATTGCCAAAGCTCAATTGAGCGGCGAGCATCAGGTGTTGGTGCTCTCCGCCATGGCCGGTGAAACCAACCGTTTGTTTGCGCTGGCGGGGCAGATTGACCCCGATGCATCGGCGCGGGAGATGGATATGCTGGTCTCCACCGGCGAGCAGGTGAGTATTGCGCTGATGGCGATGGCGTTGGCAAAACGTGGCGTCAAGGCCAAGTCGCTCAATGCCGCCCAGGTGCAAATCCACACCAATAGCCAGTTTGGCCGTGCCAGTATCGAACGAGTTGATGTTCAGTATCTGCTGGAGTTGCTGGCCCAGGGGATTATCCCGATAGTAGCCGGCTTCCAGGGGCGGGATCAATTCGGGGAAGTGACCACTCTTGGGCGCGGAGGCTCTGATACCACGGCCGTGGCATTGGCTGCCGCACTCAAGGCGCAGGAATGTCAAATTTTTACCGATGTGGCCGGTGTCTATACCACAGATCCCAATATTGAACCGAGTGCACAAAAGCTCGATGCCATCAGTTTCGAAGAGATGCTGGAGATGGCTCGGTTGGGAGCCAAGGTGTTGCACCCGGATTCAGTCTCTTATGCCGAGCGCTTTCGGGTTCCCTTGCGGGTGCTTTCCAGCTTTGAACCTGGCAGTGGCACCCTGATCCGTTTCGATGCCTGTGAAGACAAGAGTAATCAAGTAGCGGGTATCGCTTGCAGTAAAGGGCAGGCGATGCTGAGTCTGAGTCGCACCGACGATTCACCGGACCCCTTTGCGGCAGTATTTTCACTGCTGGCCGAAAATGGTGTGGAAGTGGATCTGGTGACCAAGGCGGGTACAGATGACAGCGTCAGCTTTACCTTGGATGCCAGCAGGCTCCCTTGGGCGTTAAAGGCGCTCGATGAACCGGAACTTGGAACATCGTTTGGCCCATTGGTGTTTGAAAAAGCCCTGGCAAAGGTGTCTGTAATAGGTGCCGGCGTGCATCGCAGGGCCGAGGCAACCGCCAAGGTGTTTGATATCTTGGGGAATGAAGGAATTCATGTTAAGTTGATGGCAACATCAGAGATAAAGCTGTCAGTGGTAATAGATGAATCGGATTTACACAGGGCAGTTCGGGTGTTACATCACGCTTTTGAACTAAATAAGGTGTAATTAAACAACGGATTTAGTATTGAATACTATTAATTTGTACTAAGCTCACCTTATAATAATGGTTACGACGGATGAGCGCCGTGTGTAGAAGATATGGAAACTAGAGGAGCAATCGAATGCTGATTTTGACTCGTCGTGTTGGCGAAACACTGATGATTGGTGACGAGGTCACAGTGACAGTGCTGGGTGTGAAGGGGAATCAGGTACGTATAGGTGTGAATGCACCCAAAGAAGTTTCTGTGCACCGTGAAGAGATTTATCAGCGTATTCAGTCTGAGAAAACAGGAACACCTTCTGAAGGTGGTAACTTCTGAGGCGACATAAAGTGAACCTCCGTCAGGAATAGAAGAGTCAGTTTTTAAACTGGCTTTTTTATTTTCTGGCGCCGGAAAACCCTTGATAGCACAGGATTTGCGCGTTATTTAGGTCAGGTGATTAAAAACAGGACAAACGGAAAAGGTTTCGGAAAAAGGGTTTGACTTATTTTCTTCAAACAGTAATATGTGCGCCAAGAAAACGGAGAGGTGGCCGAGTGGCCGAAGGCGCTCCCCTGCTAAGGGAGTATGGGCTTTATCTCCCATCGAGGGTTCGAATCCCTCCTTCTCCGCCATTTCTTAACGTAAAATATGCGCATGTAGCTCAGCTGGATAGAGTACCTGGCTACGAACCAGGCGGTCGGAGGTTCGACTCCTTCCATGCGC
>NZ_KI912439.1:30751-115170 GCF_000518445.1 Shewanella sp. 38A_GOM-205m
AAGCGCATGTAGCTCAGCTGGATAGAGTACCTGGCTACGAACCAGGCGGTCGGAGGTTCGACTCCTTCCATGCGCGCCAAATAGCAAAGAAGTAAGACGCCCCGCAATAGCGGGGCGTTTTGCTATCTGTTTCTTACTCGCCTGCAATTTCCTGGCTATCCACCGTGCCCCTTATCCGCAAGCTCGATATAAAGACACTGGCCCACAGAAAGTCCGGGATGTAACAAGTTCTGGATAGAGAACCTATCTTCATCATCAAGCACCATGCTTTGCTCTTCATACCGTCGAAATTCGTACCGCCATTGCTTAAATCGGGGCCGCTGAGTCGGTTGGTTTCTAGGCAAACTCATCACAGACAGTTTTATCGCTTATGGCGAACACATCCGGGAAAGGCTTTAAAACCATTTGTATTCACAAGTCCCCTATGTTGAAACTTGCCGCCCTTGCCGGCATTCGCGATATCAGCTTCCCTTTATTTTGGTTTGAGTTTTGGTTTTTCATCAAAAATCTTAAATGAATACTTATGAATCATCATTCCCTGTGAGGCTTTATTGATTTGTTTTGGTATGACCAATTTACATTGGGGAGGATTGTTTGTTATAGATTGGTTATCGCTTTTGACCTAAGTCACATGGTTAGGTGCAACTTGGCCTGTTAGGCTAAAACAAGCAGTGATTGAAAATCGCATTTTTTCGCATATTTACCATTGTTGTCCGGCTGGGGGCAATGTTCTGCCATCTCAGACCAGACTTAGACATGGAAAGGCCTGCCGCGCCATTAACAAAATGAGGAAGATATGATGTCGCTTTCTGAGCAACTCGTGGAAGCTGTGGGGATTATGCTGCTCGGTATGGGGCTGGTTTATCTGTTCTTGGGGCTGCTGATCTTGGGGATCCGGATATCGGCCCATTATCTGGCACCTAAACCCAGCTTGGAGGATAAGTACCAAACTCAGGAAAGGGCCAAGGCACAATCCGCAGTCGTCGCCCAGGCAGGCGCACCAACGCCGCAACAGCTGGCAGCTATTAGCTGTGCCATTCACCAATACCGCAAACAGGCTTAATTGCCGCAATCTGATGGATAAAAAAGATGAGTAAAGCTTTAGCATTAACCGATGTTGTCCTGCGGGATGCCCACCAGTCATTGTTGGCAACCAGAATGCGTATCGAAGATATGTTGCCGATTGCACCCAAGTTGGACAGTGTCGGCTTCTGGTCCCTGGAGTCTTGGGGCGGTGCCACCTTCGATGCCTGTATCCGTTATCTGGGGGAGGATCCCTGGGAGCGGATCCGGGCGCTGAAACAAGCCATGCCCAACACCCCGCAGCAGATGTTATTGAGAGGGCAAAATCTGCTGGGTTATCGCCATTACAGCGACGACCTGGTGACCCGGTTTGTAGAGCGCGCCCATGACAGCGGGGTCGATGTGTTCCGGGTGTTCGATGCCATGAATGATGTGCGCAACTTGCAAGCCGCGCTGAAAGCCGTTATTGATGTTGGCGCTCATGCCCAGGGCACAATTTCTTACACCACAAGCCCCGTACATACACTGCAGACCTGGCTGACCATGGCCAAGCAATTGGAAGATATGGGCTGCCATTCACTCTGTATCAAGGATATGGCAGGTTTGCTCAAGCCGATGGAGGCCTTCGAGCTGATAAGCCGTTTGAAGTCGGAAACCGATCTCTTGATCACCATGCAGTGCCATGCCACTACAGGGTTATCGACCGCAACCTATCAAAAGGCGATTGAGGCCGGCATTGATGTGCTGGATACGGCCATCTCTTCCATGAGTCAAACCTATGGTCACAGTGCCACCGAAACTCTGGTTGCCATGGTCGAAGACACCGATAGGGCGACAGGCTATGACTTGGCACTGCTGGAGGAGATTGCTGCCTATTTCCGCGAAGTCAGAAAAAAATATGCCCGTTTCGAAGGGGCACTAAAAGGCATAGATTCACGTATCCTGCGGGCTCAGGTGCCGGGTGGCATGCTGACCAATATGGAAAACCAGCTCAGAGAGCAGGGCGCCGAGGACAAGCTGGATCTGGTGCTCGAGGAGATCCCAAGGGTGCGGGAAGATCTGGGTTTTATTCCTCTGGTGACGCCCACCTCCCAGATTGTAGGTACCCAGGCGGTAATCAATGTGCTGATGAGTGAGCGCTATAAGTCGCTGACCAAGGAGACGGAAGGTGTACTCAAGGGCGAATATGGCGCGACCCCGGCCAAGGTGAACAGTGAATTGCAACAGCGGGTGTTGGAGGGGGCCGAGCCTGTGAGTTGCCGCCCGGCCGATCTGCTCGCGCCCGAGCTTGAACATCTGCGGGCCGAACTGGCCGAAAAAGCGTTGGCGCAAGGTCTGAGCCTCAGCGAAGAGCGCGACGATGATGTGCTGACTTATGCGCTGTTCCCGCAAATCGGCCTGCAGTTTATTAAGAACCGTGGCAATCCAGCGGCATTTGAACCTAAGCCAGAATTGGAAGCTCCTCTGTTACAAACAACTCAAACCAAGGCTGCCACCGGTGGGCGTCAGCCGGAGGTTTATACCGTGGACGTGCAGGGCCAGCGCTTTGTGGTGCAGGTCAGTGAGGGCGGTGATATCAGTCAGGTAGCGCCTTTGCCGGTGGCAGAGCCGCAGGCTGCTCCTGTGAAGGCTCCTGCTGTTGCCTCTGGCCCGGAACTGGAGATGAGCGCACCGCTTTCCGGCAATATCTTCAAGGTACAGGTGGCTGCCGGAGACAGCGTTCGCGCCGGTGATGTCGTTATCATCCTCGAGGCGATGAAGATGGAAACTGAGATCCGGGCTCAGGCCGATGGTGTAGTCAGCCGCATCCTGGTCAAGGAAGGCGATGCCGTCAGCGTCGGTACCAAGTTGCTGGCACTGGCCTAAGGAGCGATGATGGACGGTTTACTCGCTTTTTGGTCTGAGACGGGAATAGCGCACTTTACCTGGCCACAGGCCTTGATGATGTTGGTCGGTGCCTTGTTGTTGTATCTGGCAATAGTGCGCAAGTTTGAGCCTTTGCTGCTGCTTCCCATCGGCTTCGGCGCCATTCTGGCCAATATCCCCAATGCAGGTTTTACCGAGGAAAATGGGCTGCTCTACTATGTTTATCACGTGGGCATCGATACCGGGGTTTTTCCGCTGCTGATCTTTATGGGGGTCGGTGCCATGACAGACTTCGGCGCCCTGATAGCCAACCCCAAGACGCTATTGCTGGGCGCGGCTGCTCAGTTCGGGATCTTTGCCACCCTGATTGGTGCGATAGCCCTGAACCTGGTGCCCGGATTTGAGTTCAGTATGCAAGATGCCGGTGCCATCGCCATCATAGGCGGCGCCGATGGTCCTACGGCCATTTTCCTCGCCTCCAAACTGGCGCCTGATTTGCTGGGAGCCATTGCGGTGGCAGCATACTCCTACATGGCCTTGGTGCCGCTCATTCAGCCTCCTATCATGCGGGCCTTGACCACGGAAGCCGAGCGGCAGATCAAGATGGAACAGCTGCGGGAAGTCAGCAAGAAGGAGAAGATCATCTTCCCCCTTATGGTACTGGGAATGACCATATTGTTTTTGCCGACGGCGACCCCCCTGGTAGGCATGTTCTGTCTCGGAAATTTGATGCGTGAGTCCGGGGTGGTGGATAGACTTTCCAACACGGCGCAGAACGAACTTATCAATATCGTCACTATCTTCCTCGGATTGGCGGTTGGTTCCAAGCTCTCGGCCGAGCAGTTTCTTCGGGTCGAGACATTGGGGATTTTGCTGCTCGGGGCGGTGGCCTTCAGCATTGGCACCGCTGCCGGGGTCTTGATGGCCAAACTCATGTGTAAACTCAGTGGTGGCAAGGTCAACCCCTTGATTGGTGCCGCCGGGGTCTCGGCCGTTCCCATGGCCGCCAGGGTGGTGAATAAGGTTGGGCTAGAGGCCAATCAGCAAAACTTCCTGTTGATGCACGCCATGGGCCCCAATGTGGCCGGTGTGCTGGGCAGTGCGGTCGCTGCCGGTATTCTGCTGGCGGTATTGGGGAACTGAGCGCTTTGCGCGCTGAATAGCTGAGTGCCATGACGTTAAAAATAACCGGCGTAGCCAGTGTGCCGCGCCGGTTATCGGTTTTAAGGCTCGCTAGAGGGCAATCCGCAATGAGCGGGTTTTGGTACACTCTGAGTCGATTCAAGCATTCATTTCAAAGGCTCATATCAAAAGCTTAGGCCGTCAGCCAGATGGCCAGTGACAGCAGGGCAATCAAGGCACCACTGACGCCTATTATCCAAATAAAACCGCGTTTCCCCTGCGCCAAAGGGACATTGTTGAAGTGTAAAAACGCTATCCAGAACAGGGAAAGGATAATAGGTAGAAACAAAAGACGGGCCATGATTGCTCACTATTCAAAGAGATATGGCTTAATCATAGACCGGGGTTCTTCAAGAGTACCAGTCAGATGCTTGAATATTGCTCGCTGCAATTCCTTTATCCGCCAGCACCTGAATTAACATCTGTCTCAGTTTCTTGGCTTGGGCAATGGATTGTTGCACTTGCGGTTGGACATCTTCGAATTTGTCTTTAAAAGGGTCAATGGGCGGCGTAGGCAGTTCCATCACGACAGACTTGCCGGAGCGTTTGATCATGAGTCCTGTGCTTGCATATGCACCGAAGGCTCGTGTGAGCATATCAAGCTGCTCGGCTGCTCCCAGAAACATGATTTTGACCAGGCTTCCTGCCAATTGATGAACGATGCGGATTTGCTTATTGGGCAGTAGCGGGTAGAAATGCAGCCAGGAATGTCCGGCGGCGCGGTTTTTGGGTGTTTCCGGGTTCAACTCCGGATGATTTCTTTTCGCAAACTCAAGATAACACCTGGCAAACTCTGTGACTTCGGGGCTAATGCTGGGCAGGTATCCGCGTCTTTGCTTGCTGATGCTCTCGGCCATAATCCGTGCCCGGTACCATGACTCTTGGGCGACAAAGTACGCCATGAGTTCCTCATAGGCGATGGTTTTATCATAGGGCTCATTGTTGGATGCCAGGTATTTTTGCGGAGCCAACAGACAGGTGCGAAAATCGACCCAATAGCCCTGTTCTATCCCATGCTCGCCACGGTAGCGATACCTTAACCCTTGTTGCTGTTGTGGCGTTGCATCTATCTTGTTTTCGATAAGAATGGCTTGATGGGAGCCGTCATTGGCCTTGAAAATCACCACGAGATCCGACTCGCCGTATTGGTTGTGAATGACAGAATGCCAGGCGCCGACAAACTCTACGGCGTGGGGGAATTCATATACCCGGGAAACCAACCAATTGCAGAAGGCCATTGAAGTGTGGCACTCCTCCAGCAACATCAAATCAATATCCCGCTCCTGAACAGATTGAATAAAGTTCAGCTCCTGCATTTATGACTCCTTTCCTTGTCCATCTTAGGGCTGGTTTTAACCCCTGGTTTTGTGGCTTTCTATCGCGATTGTATGATTTAAACTCTTGAGACTTAGCTGGGCAATGACATTGTTTTCTTATATCTTTCAGCGCTAAAAACTATTTATCTTTGAACTTGCCTGGATGGACATTTTATTCAGGCAGTATGCAGGAAGGTATCTTATGTGGGAACTCTGGCTGATGTTCAGCGGCGCTTTTTTGGCGGCGACATTGCTGCCTGGAGGCTCGGAAGTCTTGTTGCTGGCTTTGCTGGACAAGCAGCCGGAGATGGCATTGTCACTGCTGCTTAGCGCCACTATAGGTAACACCTTGGGGGCCTTGAGCAGCTATCTACTTGGGCTTTTGGGGCGCAAGGCGGTCACGCCCGAGCAACTCGACAGTGGTCGCCACAAGCAGGCGCTGGCGCTGCTCAACCGCTACGGTTATTGGGCCTTGTTACTTTCCTGGGTGCCGCTGATCGGCGATATTCTGTGCCTTTTAGCAGGTTGGATGAAACTTCCTCTTACAAAATCCACTCTGATGATTTTGACAGGCAAGGGCCTGCGCTATTTGATTATTGTGTTGTTGGCTTTAGAGTGGCTGCAATGAGTTATTGGGTTTCAGTCTCTGGTTGAAGGAGTAACGTTTTGAAGAAATGGTTATTGGCGGCGGCAATTTCAGCCGCATTGGCGGGTTGCTCAGTGCAGACCGACACAGGATTGGCTGAGGTTTCCTCGGTACAACTGCCGGCAGGCGTGACTCTCATCGAGTCGGTCACCCCCAAGGCCGGTGAAGTCGGTATCCCTTACAGCAAGTATCGCTTGGCCAACGGCCTGACAGTGATACTGCATCAGGACAATTCTGATCCTCTGGTGCATGTGGATGTAACCTATCATGTGGGCTCGGCCAGAGAGCAGGCGGGGCGCAGTGGTTTTGCCCATCTGTTTGAACATATGATGTTCCAGGGCTCTGAAAATGTGGCCGATGAACAGCATTTCAAGATAGTCACCGAAGCAGGCGGCACCTTGAATGGCACCACCAACACTGACCGCACCAACTATTTCGAAACTGTTCCCAGTAATCAGTTGGAAAAAATGCTTTGGCTGGAGTCGGACCGCATGGGTTACTTGCTTCCGGCCCTGACCGACAAGAAATTTGAAGTGCAGCGGGAAACCGTGAAAAACGAACGGGCCCAGCGCATCGATAACCGTCCTTATGGGCGGATGAATGAACGCTTCAATCAGGCGTTTTATCCCGCCGGTCATCCTTATTCCTGGCCTGTTATAGGTTGGCCGGAGGATCTCGATCGCGCCACGTCTGATGATGTAAGACACTTCTTCCAACGCTGGTACGGCCCCAACAATGCCACCCTGACCATAGGCGGTGATATCGATACCGCGCAGACGCTGGCCTGGGTCAGCAAGTACTTCGGCGATATTCCCAAGGGGCCTGAGGTGGCGACCGATGCCAAACCTTTGGTAACGCTGGACAAGAGCCGCTATATCTCGATGGAAGACAATGTCCATCTGCCACTCATCCGTATTGCTTTCCCAACCGTTTATGCCCGTCACCAGGATGAGGCCGCGCTGGATCTGCTGGCCAATATTCTCGGCGGCGGCAAGACCTCGCTGGTTTACAAGAATCTGGTGAAAGATGGTTATGCGGTGCAGGCAGGGGTCAGTCATCCTTGCCAGGAGCTGGCCTGTCAAATGTCCATCTACGCCTTGGCCAATCCGGCCAAGGGCGGAGCTCTGGCGCCGATAGAGGCCAAGATCCGCGAATCGATTGCCGAATTTGAACAGCGGGGCGTCACAGATGAAGATCTGCAGAAGGTCAAGGTGCAGTTCCGCGCCGACAGCATCTTCTCGCTGCAGAGTGTGTCGGGCAAGGTGTCCAACCTGGCCTATAACCAGACATTCGCCGGTGATCCCAATCAGATAGCCAAAGATTTGGCCCGCTATGATGCTGTGACCAAAGAAGATGTGATGCGGGTATTCAAGCGCTACATCAAGGATAAGCCCAGCGTGGTGATGAGTGTGGTGCCCATGGGCGCCAAGGCGCTGGTGGCCAAGGACGATAACTTTACCCCGCCTGAACCAAGGGTTGCCGCCAACGCCGTTGCCGGGTTGCAGGAGGCCGTAAGTGCCAACAGCAGTTTCGATCGCAGTAAGATCCCCGCTGCCGGCAAGGCGCCCTCCATGCAGGTGCCCAAGCTTTGGTCTGCCCAGTTGAACAACGGTATCAGTGTCATGGGCACTGAAAGCCATGAAACGCCTACTACCGAGCTGGTCATCTATCTCAACGGTGGTCACAGACTGGTGCCGGTGGAAAAGGCCGGGCTCGCCGGTTTGACGGCGGCCATGCTCAATGAGTCCAGCGCCAAACGCAGCAGTGAAGAACTGGCTCAGGCGCTGGAGCTGCTGGGATCTTCCGTGGTGTTCGACAGCAGCGGCTATCAAAGCAGCATCCGGATCTCGGCCTTGACCGAAAACCTGGATAAGACCCTGGCAATAGTCGAAGAAAGGCTGTTTGAGCCAGGCTTCAAGGAAGCCGATTTCGAGCGGGTAAAACAGCAACAGTTGCAGAGCCTGCAACATCTGGCCTCGGATCCCAACTATCTGGCCGAAGAGGGTTTCAGCAAGTTGCTGTTTGGCAGCCAAACCAGTCTCGGTGTCAATGATAACGGTACGCTTGAGAGTGTCAGCCAGCTGACGCTCGATGATATCAAGGCTTTCTATAAGGAGCAGTATCGTGCCGGCAACGCCCAACTGGTGGCGGTAACCGATCTGCCTCGCGAGCAGCTGCTCGGCACGCTAAAAGGATTGGAGCCTTGGGGCGGCCAGGCCGTGTCTCTGCCGACCTTGGGTGAGTTGCCCGAGGGTAAACCCGGTGTGGTATTCCTTATCGATAAGCCGGGAGCGGCCCAGTCGGTTATCAGCATAGGCAAGCGCGCCCTGCCTTACGATGCCACGGGCGACTTCTTCAAGGCTTACCTGATGAACTATCCCTTGGGCGGCGCCTTCAACAGCCGCATCAACCTTAATCTCAGGGAAGACAAGGGCTACACCTATGGTGCTCGCAGCTTCTTCAGTGGTGGGATTGAGCAGGGCTACTTCAAAGCGGGCGCCAGCGTTCGCAGCGATGTCACCGACAAGGCGCTGGCCGAGTTTATCAAGGAGCTCAAGGCTTATCATGATAAGGGGATGACGACACAAGAGCTTAGCTTTATGCGGGCCTCAATTTCGCAGGGTAAAGCACTGGATTATGAAACGCCTTACCAAAAGGCCGGCTTTATCCGAATGATCCAGAAGTACGGTCTGAGCGATGATTTTACTGCCCGTCAGGATGAGATTATCAACCAAACCAGTCTTGATAAGCTCAATGAGCTGGCTAAAGAGTGGTTGGATCCTGCCAGCATGCAAATATTGGTGGTCGGGGATAAAAATCTTATCGAGCCAGGTATTGAGGCAATGGGTTATTCAGTGATCAATCTGCCCTTGTAAAACGGTCACTTTGACCTCATATTGATCTTGACCGCAGCGGGTTACGACTCGCTTGCCACTATGCAAGGCGGTGATGCTTCAAGGAGCATCACCGCCTGTCTCTTTTAAATTACACTTGCCTGAAAGGCCGCTTAGGCTTTATTTTGGGCAGCAGTCACACAGAGCAGTCCTGTGCCTTTTGGTGATGAATCACCAAGAGATGAAAGCGGAGCAGGTATGCCCGGGTCTATTGGCCAGATAAAGGCCTAGGCCGCCAAGCAGAGAAAAAGAATTTGAAGTCATTTACCGAATCTGTCGCAATGCTCAAAGGAGCCGAAGGACGCGCCGCACTCAAGGATATGCGCCGTGGGATTGAGCGAGAAGCCTTGAGAATTGATGCCAGCGGGCACCTGGCTATGGATGGTCATCCCAAAACCTTGGGCTCGGCCCTGACCCACTCGAGGATCACTACCGATTACAGTGAGGCGTTGCTCGAGTTCATAACGCCTGTTACCCACAGCATAGATGAGCTGCTTACCGGCCTCACCGAGACTCATGCCTTTACCCTCAATCAGCTTAAGGGACAAAAGCTTTGGCCCGTGAGCATGCCTTGTTATGTTGGCGACGAGAAGGATATTCCCATCGCCCAATACGGCAGCTCCAACTCAGGGCGGATGAAGACCCTCTATCGCAAGGGCCTGACGTACAGATACGGCGCTTTGATGCAGATCATCTCAGGAGTGCACTTTAACTTCTCGGTTTCTGACGAGCTTTGGGATCTGCTCTATGCCCAGAGCGACAAGTCGGTTTCCCGCTGTGACTTTATCTCCGAGCGCTACTTTGGCCTTATCCGCAACTACCGCCGCTTGGTGTGGGTGTTGCCTTATCTGTTTGGCGCTTCACCGGCGCTGTGCGGCTCTTTCATCAAAGAGCAGCAGACAGAACTGGATTTTGAAAAGATGGGCCGCGGCACCCTGTATCTGCCCTGGGCCACCTCACTGAGAATGAGTGACCTGGGTTACACCAACAAGGAGCAGGAGCGGCTCAGTATCAGCTATAACTCGCTGGCGGATTATCTCAAGGGGATCCGCGCCGCCATCAAGATGCCTTCGGACAACTTTGCCAACATAGGGGTGAAGGTTGATGGCGAATATCGCCAGCTCAACGCCAATGTGTTGCAGATAGAAAATGAGTTTTATGCCCCCATTCGCGCCAAGCGGGTGACCCGCAGCGGTGAAAAGCCTTCCGAGGCACTGACACGCGCCGGGGTGGAATATATCGAAGTGCGGGCGTTGGATGTAAACCCCTTCAGTGCCATAGGCATAGAGGCCTCTCAGGTGCGCTTCCTGGATCTGTTCCTGCTTCATTGCCTGTTGAGTCCATCGGCGACGACCGATAGCACCGGTGAGCAGGAGATAGCCGCCAACCTCAAGGCCGTGGTGTTGGAAGGACGTAAGCCCGGCTTAATGCTGAGCCAAAATGGCGAGCCTGTGGCGCGTGAGCAGTGGATGCTGGCACTGTTTGCCGAGCTGCAGCAGTTGGCCAAGCTGCTCGATGGAAAGGATGATGACCAATATCAGCTGGCACTGGCCAAGTGGCATCAAGCCGTTATCGACCCGAATGAGACGCTGTCTGGGCAGGTGATGAAGACCCTGGCAGACCAGGGCCTGGATCACGGCGCCTGGGTGATGGCATTGGCGAAAGAATATCAGCAGCAGCTGCTGAATTATCCGCTGAGTGCCGCGGCGCGGGCTTCCTTTGAAGCCGAAGCCCAGGCCTCAATCGAGAGTCAGTTGCAGATGGAAGCCGCTGATCGTTTGAATTTTGATGATTTTCTGGTTCAGTACTTTGCCGATGAACCAGTCAAGGAAGCAGTCAGTCAGTGAAGTCTTTGTTGTTAATCTCGGCCGCAGCGGTGTTGCTGACGGCCTGCGCCAGTGCTCCCGAGCCAGGGCGCGAATGTGGTACGGTTTCAGGTTATCTGGAGCCGGATCGGGAGCAGCAGTTTTATCGTCTGGTGGTCACCCATCTCGATGGCAAACCCGTGATTTCCAAACCCAACTATCAGTTGCCACCGGGTGAACACAGCTTTACCGTCTCTGAGCTGATAGATTCACCTGAGCTCAAAGTGCGGCTGTCGGCCCGCACGCCCAAGGAGCTGAAGTTGCTGGTGGAAGCCGGGCAACGTTATCACCTGGCGGCCAAGTTCAATACCGACAGGCGCTATACCGGCAAGGATACCGGTTACTGGGAACCTGTGGTCTGGCAGCAGGAAGTTCATGAATGCGAGCTGCCGGAGCCGCAATAAAGCTCACTTTTTCAGAGGCTCAGGTTGCATTTGATGTTTGACTCGGGCGACACTGAGCCCAAGTTCAACCAAAGGCCTGGCCTTTGAAAGCCGTGAGATTTTCGTGAAGCGACAGTTTCTATCCAAATTTGCCCCGGCGCTTGCTGTTTCCGCCTCCCTGTTTTTGGGCGGCTGCGCCACTTCACCTCCCAAAGAGCCCGACAATATCTGTTCCATCTTCAAAGAGCACAGATCTTGGTACAACGCTGCCAAGGATGCCCGTGAAAAGTGGGGCGTTCCCGTGCATGTGCCCTTGGCCATGATGTATCAGGAGAGCTCCTTCAAGCATAATGCGGCGCCACCTATGGAGTATTTCTTGTGGATCATTCCCATAGGACGCGCCAGTGATGCTTATGGTTATGCCCAGGCCAAGACCATGACCTGGGATGATTATGTGCGTGAGACCGGCAACAGCTGGGCCAGTCGCAGCGATTTTGATGATGCAATGGATTTTATGGGCTGGTTTATCTACAAGAGCCATAAGATCAATGGTGTGTCCAAGTGGGATGCCCGCAACCAGTATCTCAATTATCACGAAGGCTGGGGCGGCTACAAACGCGGCAGTTACCGCAGCAAGGCCTGGTTGGTAAGGGTGGCCGACAAGGTGGACAATCGCTCCCGCCGTTATGCGGCGCAATATAATCAGTGCAAGGAAGACCTGGACGCCTCTTGGCTCTGGCGTTTGTTCTTTGGCTAGGGAAGGGGAAACTAAGCTGTTCCTCGGTAAAAGCGCACCCTTAAGGTGCGCTTTTTGGGTTCTCTACAGATGAGCCAGCCGTTTTATCAGCCGTGGTGTTCTGTCTTTATCAGCTTGCCGAACTGGTCGTAGAAGTTCCAGTCGCCGGATTCACGATTGCTGATATAGCTGCCTTCGGTACGTTTCTCGCCATTGGTCCAGAAGGTCTGCCACAGCCCCTCTTTTCTGTCCCTGAGGAAGGTGCCTTTCTCGGCCAGCTTGCCGTTGTTGTGGAAGTAACTGGCTTCACCCTCTTTCTGGCCCTTGACCCACTGCTCATGGCTCTGTGGTTTGCCATTTTGGAAGTACTGGCTCAGTTTGCCATCGAGTTTTCCCTGCCAGTAGTTGGCCTGCTGTTTCAACTGGCCGTTACTGTAGTACTGCTCAGACTTGCCGTGCAGTACATCGTCCTTGAATTCCTGACTGGCGGCGAGCATGCCATCTTCAAACCAGCTTTGCCACTGGCCGGTTTTGGCCCCTTTTAACAACTCGCCTGCCAGTTTCTGCTGCCCATTGTCGACATAGTACTCGCTATAGCTGCCGGTCTTGTCGCCATTGTCATAGGTTTCCTTGCGATAAAGGATGCCCTTGAAGCTGTAATGCTCGCGTGCACCATGCAACTTACCCTGTTGCCACAGGCTCTTGATCCTGATATTGCCTTCTGGGATGGTGCCGAAGGTAGGATCGTCCTCTTCGTAGCGGTAGTCTATCCAGGTACCTGTCTTCTTGTTGTCCAGGTACTCCCCAGTAACCCGGCGGCGGCCATGGTAATACTCGGCATATTTGCCATTGAGTTTGCCTTTGACAAAGGTCTGCTCCCGGCTCTTGACCCCTTCGCGATACTGAATCCAGAGCCCGTCCTTGTCGCCGTTGAGATATGCGCCTTCCTCATTGGGGTCGCCGTTGGCGTACCAGCGCTTGAAGGCACCATCGAGCGGATAACGATAATCCTTGGCGGCCTTGTCTTTGGCATAGTGCGCCAACTCCCTGGGCTTGCCATTGTCGTAGAAGCTCTCATATTTACCGACCCACTTACCTTCAATGACATCGCCCTGCTCCTGCACTGTGCCATCTTCAAAGTAGCGGATGGATTTTCCGGTTTGCTTGTCGTGCTGGTATTGGTTCAGGCTGCGTTTTTTACCGTTCGGGAAGTAACGGATAAAGTCGCCGTGACGCTCCCCCTGTTGCCATTGGCTGGACTCTTGTAAAACACCGGCGCTGAAACGCTGATGCAAACCATCCAGCAGGCCCATGGCAAACTGGGACTTTTCCAGGGGCTTGCCGTCGATATCGAAACGCTCATACTTGCCATGGCGGGGATATTGACCGTTGTCGCTCAATTGGCTGTCGTGGAAGGTTTCCAGCTCAGCCAACTGGCCATTGGGGTGAAAACGCTTCTGTACACCGGTTTGCAGGCCGTTTTTGTAGTGCTGCTCTATGACCAGCTTGCCTTCATTGTTGAAGTACTCCTGGGTGCCATCTCTTTCGCCGTCACTGAAATGTTCATTGCCCAGCAGTATCCCTTTGTCGTCAAACGTCTGACATTGGCCCTGGCGCTTACCCGCGCGATAAGCACATTTGAGCGCCAGTTCGCCGCTTGGGTGATATTTCAGGCTTTCGCCGTCCCGCTCGCCGGCACTGAAGCTTATCTCACTCTCTTTGCTGCCATCATCAAAAAAGCTCTGCCAGACGCCCTGACGTTGGCCATTGGCATCGAATTTGCCCTTGACCTTGATTACCCCCTGGGCGTTTTGCTCCAGATAGTCGCCTGACAGTTGGTTGTTGGCGTATTGCTGGCTTTGGGCCAGGGTGCCGTTTTCATAGAAGCTCTGCCACTGACCATGGCGCAGGTTGTCGGTATAGGTTTCGCTGGCCTTGAGTTTACCACTGGCGTAGAAACGCTTGACCTGCTCTTTGCTACCGTCGCGGTAGAAGACGCTTTCACTGAGACGGCCTTTAGTGTCGAAGGTTTGCCATTCCCCTTCCGGCACGCCCTTGTTGAACACCTGCAATTCGGTCATCTGGCCGCTGATGTCATACATGCGCCAACTGCCATTTTGATAGCCCTGAAAATATTGGCCCTCAATCAATTTGGCATTGTTGGAGTGAAATACCTGCCAGCGCCCATTGGGCAAGCCCTGGGAGAACTCCGCCAGAGTATAGCCTTGATTGTCCCGGACGATGGATATTTCACCATTGAGGGGCATGCCACTGGCCAGATTGTAATAATGGGGGATACCATCCTGCTGGCGAACTTCCACCATTAAGGAAGAGAGGTTTTGTGCCGCCTGCGCCTGTTGCAGCACGGGTAGAGTGCTTGCGGCCAGCGCCGCCATAATTATGAGCTGTTTGTGCATCGGTTCTCCTTGTCACCTACTGCAGCAATCCCGTCATTGGGAGCCAGGTTTCTTTATTCGTGCCCACCCTTGCGGGCTCTTTTCTGCCGGTACATCTGGCTGTCTGCCAGTTTCAGGCTGTACTCCATATCGCCGTTGAAAGGCGCGATGCCGGCACTGAAATAAACGGCAACCTCATCGGCTGCAAGTCTGGCCTCGGCCTGCTGTAAACGTTCTCTGAGCCAGCTTTCACTGCCATAGCAGAGCAGCACAAATTCGTCGCCGCCAAATCGGCTCACCAGGGCCGGTGGCGGGCAACTGAGTTTCAACTCGGTTGCCAGACGCTTGAGGGCAAAGTCACCGGCACCGTGCCCCAGGTTGTCGTTGATCTTTTTCAGGTTATCCATATCCAGCAGCACCAGCATGCTTTCCAGCTTGGTCTTGGGCTGCCATTTTTGCGCCTGTTCTTCAAAATACTTGCGATTGGCCAGTCCGGTCAGGCAGTCAAAATTAGCCAACTGGTGGATCTGGCGGGACTTTTGATACAGGGCAATGGCATTGGCAGCTTCACGGGTCAAAATAGCCACCAGATCCCTGTCATAGGTGCTGAAACAGGCCAGCAGTGAGCTGTCTAGGTTGAGCATGGCATAGAGCTGACCATCGATATGGATTGGGCTGGACAGGGTGGCCCGAATGGGAATGCTCGCGGCACTCAGCAGCAGGGCCTGATCTTCGGCGCTCAGGCTACTCAGGGCGTTGATTTTGCGCATATCGTTGACCACGACTACCCGGTTGCAGCGGCCATCGGTCAATCTGTATTCGAAAGACTGCTCCAGGGTCATATTCAGCTGTTGCAGCTTGGCCAGATCCAGCCCGAGTGCAGATTCAAAATGCAGCTTATTGCTGCCGGGTTCCACCAGTATGATGGAGCCCATTTCGGCGCCATCAACCATGGCGACTGCCTTACCCAGCAGGGCGTTGAGAAAGGCGTGTTCGGTTTCGTATTGACTGGAAAGATGCACTAATTCGAAGGTGGCTTCGTTGATCCCCAGCACCTGCTCCAGGTGTTGCCACAGTCGGCCCAAGCGCCCTTGATGGACAAAATAACCCAGGCTGTAGGCCAGGAAATAGATGATAGAAACCCCGCCCCACTGCAGCCAGGGAAGCTCACCGGCCGGGCTGGTGACCCAGAACAGTAAGGCTATCAGCAGCAGAGGCAGTAACAGAAGCAGCAGATGATAGCGCAGATCCAATGTGTCTATCTTCTGCTTTCTGAGTCCGTTCTGATCCAACAAATCCTGAGAATCCTAAAGTTATACCTTGAATCAAAGTCAGAGGCGGGCGCGGGTGCCCGCCCGTTTGTCAACCAAACTCCGCCAGTATCCACATAAGTGGCGCCTGATATTGCGCCGGCATCCACTGCTGGAGCCTGGCAATGCTGTCGGCCAACGCGTTTTTATCCAGTACCGACAGGTTCAGGTGGCCTACCTTGCGGCCGGGGCGCACCTCTTTGTCGTACCAGAACAGCTCGGCATTGGCCAGGCTCAGCCAACGGTCGTCCTTATCTATGCCTATCAGGTTTACCATCACACATTGGAAGTTAACCTGAGGCGTCATCAGTGGCAATTCGCATAGGGCCCGCAGGTGCAACTGGAACTGATCCATATGAGTGCCTGCCTGAGTCCAGTGCCCTGAGTTGTGCACTCTGGGAGCCAGCTCATTGACCAGCAGGTGATCGCCCACCCGGAAACATTCCATCGCCATCACCCCCACATACTCCAGCTCATGCATTATGCTGCAGAGCATGGTTTCGGCCTCGGCCTGCAGCGGTTGCAGACGCGCCAGGGGGGCTATCGATGCCATCAGAATGCCATCCTGATGCAAATTGAGCGTCAGAGGATAAAAGAAGCACTCGCCGCTGCGGCTGCGAACCCCAACCAGAGACACCTCTTCATCGAAGGGGATCGCCTGTTCGGCAATCGCTTGATTGCGCCAATCGGCCGGGATGCTGGTCGACTCGGCTTGCTTCAGCCAGTGCTGACCCTTGCCATCATAGCCGCCGGTGCGGCGTTTCAGTAGAACTCTTTCACCATATTTGTGATAAAGATCATTGGCTTGGGTGTTATCGTCCAACAGTTCCCAAGGCGCAGTGGCCACTTTGAGCTGATCCAGCAGGGATTTTTGGGTGTATCTGTCGGCGAGGCGGCCAAATACCGGGCCATTGATGAAATGACAGTGCTGCGACAACTGCAGGCTCAGGGGCGATTCCGGCCACTGCTCACGCTCGGCGGTAATAATATCTGTGTCTGTCAGCGGCAACTTTTCATCGCTTGGCGCCATGATATCCACGGGGCGGACATCTATGGCCAGCGGTTGGCCGGCATGACGCAACATGGCACCCAGTTGGCCATCGCCCAGTACCCAAACTCTCTTGTCAGCCATCTCAGTCTTCCCTCGGATCCGGATTATCGAGTACCGCGCGGGTCTGAGCTTCGCGGAAGGCTTCAAGGCGCTCGGCCAGTTGAGAGTCCTGAGTTGCCAGCATCTGACAGGCCAGCAGCCCGGCGTTGAATGCCCCGGCTGTACCTATGGCCAGCGTTCCCACGGCAATACCCTTGGGCATCTGCACTATCGACAACAGGCTGTCCATGCCGCTGAGAGCCTTGCTTTGTACCGGCACGCCCAGTACTGGCAAGCGGGTCTTGGAAGCTATCATACCTGGCAGGTGAGCGGCGCCGCCGGCACCGCCTATGATGACCTTGTATCCTTTGTCTGCTGCTGATGCGGCAAATTCCATCAATTTGTCTGGGGTTCTATGGGCCGAAACCACTTCGACATGGTAGGGCACCTTGAGATAATCCATGATCTCTGCGGCCGCTTCCATGGTGGGCCAATCACTCTTGGAACCCATTACAACAGCAACGAGGGCTTGCATGATAACTCCTTAACTACTGATTTTATTTATAATATTTTGCCTGTTTCCAGGTCGGGTACAGTAACGGAAGGTGCAAACCAGTCCCATGCGTGCTCTGCGTGGGCTTACAGGACAGGATGCAAGGCGTGGTTCGCAGCTTCCTTAACCCGGCGTTGTTCCCAAGGCCGGGCGATAATGGCTGCAGATAATATCATGACAGGACGGCGCGCGCTGCCCTTGAACACTGTGTTTCGGACAAAAATCAGCCCGAGTAAAAGATGCGATAGAGGCGGCCTTGGGCATCATCGGCTATCAGCAAGGAACCATCCGGTAACTGCAGCACATCGGCGGGGCGTCCGGATACGGTTTCGCCCTTGAGCCAGCCTTCGGCAAACACCTGAGGTTCACCGGCCTTGCCCTGTTTTATCGGTACGAAACGCACTCGATATCCTACTTTACTGGACCGGTTCCAGGAGCCGTGCTCGGCAATAAAAATGCCGCCGTGATAGGCCTTGGGGAAACTGTCGCCGCGATAGAAGGTCATCCCCAGCGCCGCTACATGGGCGCCCAGCTTGACTTCAGGAGGGCTGAAATCGGCAGGCTGCTTACCTTTGCCGAATTCAGGATCCAGGGTATCTCCTTGATGAACGTAGGGATAACCAAAATGTTGGCCGCGCTGACTCAAATGATTGAGCTCATCGGCTGGCATATCGTCTCCCATCATGTCGCGGCCATTATCGGTAAACCACAGCTGGTCACTGATAGGGTCGAAGTCGAAACCGACACTGTTGCGCACACCGGCGGCTTCGAGCCTTGGTTGTTTGCTTCGGAGGTCCAGGCTGATTATTTTGCTGTAGTCGCTGCCGGCATCACAGATATTGCAAGGCGCGCCTATGGGAATATACAGGCGGCCGTCGGCGGCAAACTTGAGGTATTTCCAGCCGTGATGCTTATCTGTGGGTAAGTCATCATAAAAGATTCGATAGCTCGGGGAATCACTCTGACTCAGCTGCTGCTCGATATTGTCAAAGGTGAGAATTTGGCTCACGGCGGCCACGTAGAGAGTCTGGTCCCGAAAGGCTAGCCCGGAAGGCATATTGAGCCCGGAGGCGATCACTTTGACCTTGTCATGGCGGCCATCGGCATCTGTATCTATTGCCGCATAGACTTTACCTTCGCCGCGACTGCCGATAAAGAGTGTGCCCTGGCTGCCAAGCGCCATCTGGCGGGCATTGGCGACATTATCCAGATAGACTTCTATCTCAAAGCCCTGGGGCAGGCGGATATCCTTCAGTACCGATGGCGCTGAATTTTCAGCCAGTGCAGAGCCACTCACAGTAGCTGTCAGCAAAGCCGCCGTAGAGAGAGCCGCTGCAAGCGAAATAGCGCAGTGCAGCGGGCGTAGTGAAACGGATGAATGCTTAGACATAAGGCCTCCTTGCAGTTGGGCATATCAGTATGACCTGAAATGAAGGCGAATAAAAAGGGAGGCCAAGCCTCCCTTCAATTTACTTTCTAGCCAGCCCGTTATTTGGCGGATGCTTTGCTGCCAAGGGCGGTGCTTTTTTCCATCAGCCCCAACGCCGACAAGCCGGTGATCACGTCCAAATTGGAGGTCATGCCGTTGCCGCCACTGCCGTTGATATAGTTCTTCGGCATATCCACCTTGAAGTTGGGCAGGTTCTGATACAGGGAGTTGGCCACATCCCGGTTCAGCTCGGCCAGATACACCTTCTCATGGGCACCCAGGGCCTTGTATTTCGCCGCCAGTACATCGGCTTCGGCTATCCCTTTTTCACGGATCGCCTTTGCCTCAAACATGGCCGAGGCCGAGTTGGCTTTCTGGATCTCCAGGTTGGCCTGGGCGATTTCCAGCTCCTTGGCCTTGCTCAGGGTGGCGATATCTTTCTTCTTGCGTTCCTCCACCAGTTCACGCTCGGCGATTTGCCGCGCCACTTCAACCTCTTTTTGCTGGGCAATAACCGCCAGCTCCTTGGCACGCTGGGCATCCTGTACTTCGCGGGTACGCTGGATCTCTTTGCGCAGCTGCTCTGTCTTGGCCTGAGCCTTGGAGGTTTCCTGCTCCTGAATGGTACGGATCCGCTCGGCAACCAGTTTTTTCTTGTCGGTCAATAGCTTGTCCAGCTGATCTTCCGGCTTGGGATCGCCAATGGTGACCTGGGTGACCGTGATGCCATAATGTTTGAGCGGGTTGTCCTGACGTACCGGATTACCGCTCTTGTCGGTAATAGGTACTGTCTTCCACACCAATTGTTTGGTGGCTTGCAGCTTGTTGGAATCTTCCTGATCGAAGCCAACCGGCACCAGATCCACCTGCTCGACTTCAACCTGGCGCCGCTCAGTGGTATAGATACCGTTGCTGAGCTGATCTGACAATTGTGCCTTGAACTGATTGAGGCCGCCCTGGAAAAACTCTTCGCCGGTATATTGGGTCGAGGTGATCACAGTGACGTTGCGGGCGTTCTTGATCAACATGGTGTCAATCAGGTTGTCGTTGGAGCGAAACTCCCGATGCATCGTCTTGAGCTGCTCGGGATCATAAGACAGCTTGAAGCGGAAAGTGGCCGGTACCTGGCCTGTGTAGGTATCGGCAAAACGTACCTGCAGCGCCGGCAGACGTTGGTAGAATACCTCGCCCTGGTTGTTGCCAAAGGAGACGGTAACGACCTGATCATAGCGGGTTATTTTCGACAGAAACGGCATGCGAAAGTGGATGCCGGGCTCGGTGAACACATCCAAAGAGCCGGTAACATTGTTTTGATGCACATAGGTGTAACCGGCATCTGTCATCAATACTGAGCTTTGGGCAATACCCAGGACCGCCAAAACGCCCACTCCAATCAGAATGCGCTTGGGGGTAAAATAGGATTTAAAACCTGAGGCACTTTTCAGTTCCATCTAATCTTCCTTAATTGAGTTCCAATACGAAATTGACATAATCCGGGTATTTCTGCTGCCAGGCATCATCAAAGAAATGCCCGCCCTGATGCGGTTTGACCTGCAGTTGATTACCCGGGCTAAAAAATTGTTCCAGCTGTTTATCCAGCGCCAGATTACTGCTGTGCTCCTGTTCGCCGTATGAGATAACCAGTCGCTTACCGGCGGGCGCCGAAGCCTTGATTTCGGTTTGCATACCGCCTGCAGACAGCAGCAGGACGCCGACATAATCATTCGGGTGTTTGGCCAGCAGGTGAGCGCTGTGAAGGGCGCCCTGGGAAAAGCCCATCAGTGCCACTTTCTGCTTGTTGACAGGGCTGTTCTTTGCCGCCTTGGCCAAAGCCTGCTGCACTGCCTGATGACTGGACTCGGTTTCGGTTCTGGCCCAGCGGAAGCTGTGCTCATTGAGCTTTTCCGTGCCGTTGATCCCGATAAATATTGCCCGTTCACTTGTCAGCAGTTTGGCCATATGGGCGCTGTCACTGCCTTCTGTGCCATAGCCGGATAACCAGACCAGCACAGGCCAGCCACCTTCAGGGGCAGCCCCCTGAGGGCGGTAGATATAAGCTGTACCGGCATCTTTTGCATGCTGAGGATAACGGCGTTTAACCTTATCCAACACGGCGCGGTATTCATCCGAGTCCTTGATGCCGGCAAGTTCGTCGTCTTCCTCAAGCATTATCTGTTGCCACAGGCCGCGGCTGTCGGCCAACTGCAGCATTTCGATTGCCTGGTCTTTAAGTTCCAGCATTGCCAGAGTACCGGCGGCTTGATAGGGCGCCCAGATATTGCTGCTATCGCGCTCTGTGGCCATCAGGTAATAGGCGAGGGCACCGGCGTAGTTGTCGTAGCGGTTTTTTTCTTCATCCCCCTTGGCGATAAAGTCTTCCGCATTGGCGTGACTCAGATACAGGTTGGCTATCGGGCTCAACGCCTGCCAGCGGATCTCCGCTTCCGTTTTACCCTCATCTGCCTGCGCCAATTGGCTCATACAGAGCAGTCCCAGCCCGGCACCCAGCTTCAACAGGTTACAGAGCTTTGTTTGTTTGGCTTGCATCCCCAGTCCTTTGCAATGTATGGCGGCAATTCAATATTGCGCCTTTTTTATCCTGTGCTTTTTAATCAGCGCCCTTTCCATCAGCGCGCATACTAGCAGATTAACTTTAGTGGGGGGATAGCCAATTTCTTACAGTTGTGTCAGTCAGTTGTGATTGAAACTGCCATGTCTGTTGCCGGCGGGATAAACAAGCGCCCGGATAACTCCGGGCGCAGGCAGAAAAAGAGCTCGGCGTTGCCAAATTATTGGGCGGGTTTCTCCTTGGCGGTAGCGCTTGAGTCCGGTGCCGTGGAATCGACGTTTATCTGCGGTACCTGCTCTTCAATCAGCTCTCTCAAGGTGGGATAGAACTTGAGCACACCTTCGATAGGCTGAACCTTGGCCTTGGCCAGTGTTCTAATGGGCTGGAACTGCAGATCGGCAACCAGCAGACGGGTATTGTTGCTCTGGCATTTGCGTATCAATTTGTTCAACGCAGCCATACCACCGGCATCGAGAATGGACACCCCATCCATATAGAGCACTATGACTTGCTTATCCTGGGTCATCTGCGCGATTTCGGCGAAAATGCGCTCAGCGGCGGCAAAAAACAGTGGCCCGTTGATCTTCAGTACTACCCAGTCGTCCGGTAGTGGGCGGTCGATGTAGCGCTTATTGTTGCTGATATCGTAGAGACGGGTCATCTCGGCGATCTCTTTCATAAACAGCAGGGCCGCCAGCATGATCCCGAAGGAGATGGCGATCACCATGTCGAACACCACAGTCAGGAAAAAACAGCTTAAGAATACCCAGATATCGCTGCGCGGCGCGGTTTTTAGCAGTTGCCAGGCCTTGGGGGCTTCGCTCATGTTCCAGGCTACAACCAGCAGCAAGGCCGCCATGGCAGCCATCGGCAAGAAGGACAGTAAGCCGGCCAGTGCCACCAGCCCCAGGAGTACCACCAAGGAGTGGATAATCGCCGATACCGGGCTAAAGGCTCCGGCCTTGACGTTGGCCGCGCTGCGGGCAATGGCAGCTGTAGCCGTGATACCGCCAAAGAATGGGGCCACTATATTACCTATCCCCTGGCCAAGCAGTTCGCTGTTGGCGCTGTGACGCTTGCCTGTCATGCCATCGAGTACTACGGCGCAAAGCAGGGATTCGATGGCGCCCAACATGGCGATGGCAAAGGCAGCCGGAGCCAGCGCTTTTACCATCTGCCAGGAAAGCCCCAGAGGTTCGCCATCCGGCCCAGGCTGCAACCAAGGCCACTCAAAGCTCGGCAGGAAGGGTGGAATACCATGGCCTTGGCTGCCATCGGGCAACAGATAATGGAAGCGGCTGCCTATGGTTTCTACTTCAAGCCCCAAACTGCCGAGCAGCAAAGCCAGTAGACTGCCGACAATGATGGCCGGCAGATGCGCCGGCACCGGCAATTTCAGTTTTGGCCATAACAACATTACAGCCAGAGTGACCAATGCCACCACTAAGCTGGGAAAATCGGTTTGTGGCAGCGCCAGTGCCAGCACCTGCAGTTTTTCACCGAACTGCTCCGGCATGCTGTCTATGGGCAGGCCGAAGAAGTCTTTCAGCTGCAAAACTGCGATGACCACACCTATCCCGGCGGTAAAGCCCAGCGTCACTGACTGGGGAATATATTGGATCAGGCGACCAAGGCGCAGCAGCGCCATGGCTATCAGGATAACGCCTGACATCATCCCCGCCATCAACAGGCCGGCGAGGCCAAACTCCTGGGCTATGGGATAGAGCAGCACCACAAAGGCGGCGGTCGGGCCAGAGATTGAGTAGCGTGAGCCGCCGGTGATGGCGATGATAAAGCCGGCTATGATAGCGGTGTAGAGACCATATTGAGGGGCTACGCCACTGGCGATAGCCAATGCCATGGCCAACGGAATGGCGATAATCCCCACAGTGACCCCGGCCATCAGATCCTGGCCAAAGTGCTTTCCACTATAGCCTTCCTTGGCGATGACTTCACGCAGGGCATGGCCCAGGCGCAAAGAAAAGAGTTGGGTTCTGAAATTGCTTATGTGAGGCACGTCGACAGGGCTCCAGAAAATCGAACCGGCTTGTGACCGGGAAAAAAGAGCCGCTATTTTAGGCTTCTGCAAAGGCATCTTGTGTGATGTGTAACTCAAAAGCTAAATTTTAAGCTTTTTTTTGAGCTAAAAGTGTGTTTGGTCGAAGGGGTTGTGCTTCTCACGTTTCCCCATCTCTTTTTCTCTGCCTTGGTCGCTTGGTGTTTCTCCGCCATCATCCAACAGCGCTTTGGCTTATTGGCAAGATTTATTGGGGGCTCAATAACCCTTTTGCTTCTACTGCCCGTTTGCAATAACAACAGCCGAATAAGGAGAAATGTTATGAAGGCGATAATGTTGCCTGGCAAGTGCAAGGTAAATCAGAAAGGGAAGATGAGGATAAATCAAAGCGCCGCCATTGCCGGGCGCCGGTATCATCTTAGCCTGTTGGCCATCTTAGTTGGCAGTTTGGGGTTGGCCGCTTGCCAGCCACAGCAGTCCCATGAGCCACCCAAGGTCGCCAATCAAGCGAGCGAGGCTCAATTCCCTGAGGTTGAAACAGAGGTACTGCCAAGCAAAGACCCCGGGCAGGATATGGCGAACGCTGTCACCCATGCGCAAGCCCAGAAGTTAGCCGTCAGCGCCGCTGCATCGCCGTGGGCCTTGTACAAGCCGAGTGTCCAGCCAAGAAGCTTGAGCGTGCCCTCTGAATTGACTCTGGCGGATGTGAATTATCCCAGCGCCACAGTGCTTGCCAATGGCTCGGAGGTGTATATCGCCAACGGCATCATGGTGGCGGGCGAAACGCCGTTATCGACCTTTTCCGTCGACGTGGACAGCGGCAGTTACAGCCTGATGCGGCGCAGTATCAACCTGGGAACATTGCCCCCCAAAGGCACGGTGAGAGTCGAGGAATTGATTAACTATTTCGACTACAACTACCCACAGCCGGACAAAGGCGAGCCTTTCTCCATCAGTACTGAGCTGGCACCGTCGCCTTACAATGAAGACAAGATGCTGCTGCGTATCGGGCTTAAGGGCTATGAAGTGCCGGCCAGTCAGATAGGCGCCGCCAACCTGGTGTTCTTGCTGGATGTTTCCGGCTCCATGTCATCGCAGGACAAGTTGCCGCTGCTGAAATCGGCCATCAAAATGCTCAGCGACACGCTCACCTCACAGGACAAGGTGTCGATAGTCGTCTACGCCGGTGAGGCCGGCGTAGTACTGGACGGTATCAATGGCGCCGATAGCGAGAGCTTAGACGCCGCTTTGGCTGAGCTTAAGGCCGCCGGTGGCACCAACGGCGGCGAAGGTATCCAAACAGCTTACCGTTTGGCCCGCAAGCACTTTATCAGTGGCGGGGTAAATCGGGTTCTGCTGGCCACCGACGGCGACTTCAATGTGGGCCTGACCAGCAGGAAGGAGCTGCTGGCGCTGGTTGAACAACAAAAGCAGCAGGGGATAGGCCTGACGACTCTGGGGTTTGGCCTAGGCAACTACCGCGACAGCATGTTGGAGCAGTTGGCGGATAAGGGTAATGGCCAATACGCTTATATCGATACCCTCAATGAGGCCCGCAAAATCCTGGTGGAGCAGCGTAGCGGCACCCTGCTGACCATAGCGTCGGATGTCAAAGTGCAGCTTGAGTTCAACCCGGCGCTGGTGGCCGAGTATCGCCTCATCGGCTATGAAAACCGCGCCCTCAAGCGGGAGGATTTCAACAACGATAAGGTCGACGCCGCCGAAATGGGCGCAGGGCATGTGGTGACGGCCCTGTATGAGCTCAGCCTTACGGATTCACATAATCTGGCCAACGATGCATTGCGCTATGGTCGCGACCCTGTCAGCGGCAAGGAAAAATATAGCCGTGAAGAGCTTGGCTATCTGAAACTGCGAGCTAAACCACCCTTGAGTGACAGCAGCAAAGACAGCAAGAGTCAGCTTTATACTCATGCCATTCGCCTGGACTCGGCCCAAAAGTCGCTTGCGCTCGCCAGTGATGATCTGCGCTTTGCCGCGGCGGTAGCCGGGCTTGGGCAACTGCTTAACGGCTCAGTGTATCTGCATGACTTTGACTGGCGTCAGGTCGCCGAGCTTGCCGATTCGGCCAAGGGCGAGGACCCATACGGTTATCGACATGAGTTTGTCAGCCTGGCTCGCAGCGCCGCACTCTTGGCCGAGCAAGGCGCGCTTAAACCCGGACGCAAAACCGTGGCAGATAAACTCAGCGCCGAACCTATGTCCGAACCCATGCTTGAACTTATGCCAGCCGCCGGATTTAAGCCGCTGGAATAGGGGCATAGGCAAAACTGAGACCCAGAGTCACGCCATTGGGGTTTACAGTCCAATGGCGTGGGGGCAAACTCTCATCCCAATAGCCAATATATAGGCCCGGCCAGGGGAGAGAGAATTTGGAACAGCAAAGGCAAACGGGATTGCCAAGTGGAGAGGATGAGACCTGGATGCTGGCTTATGCCGCCGGAGATGCCCAGGCCTTTGAGCGCCTCTATCTTAAACACAAGGGCGGACTCTACCGGTATTTTGTCCGCCAGTTAAGCGATATGACCTTGGCTGAAGACTTGTATCAGGAAACCTGGAGCCGGGTGATTAAGGCGGCGCAGAGTTATCAACCCAGTGCCAAGTTTACCACCTGGTTGTACCGGATAGCCCACAACCTGCTGATTGACCATGTGCGGGCGGTTAAACCGGTCGACAGTCTCAGCATAGATGAGGATGAGCCCGATGCGCAGGCCAATCTGCTGGGCCCACAAACCGCCGAGCCGGATAGCGAGCTGCTGCGAAATCGTCAGGTCGCCTGGCTCAAGGAGTGCATCGGCCTCTTGCCCCAAGTGCAGAAGGAAGCCTTCTTGCTGAATCAGGAGTCCGGGCTGACGGCGCAACTGATCAGCGAAGTGGCCGGGGTGACGCTGGAGGCCACCAAGAGCCGGATACGTTATGCCTATCAGAGCCTGCGTGACTGTTTGGGGCGCAAGACCCAGGAGAGCATTGAATGACAGAGAACAAACGCGATGATGCTGCCACGTCAGAGTCGCAGATAGATGCGCTCTATCGTGAAGGTGCTGTCGAGCAGCCGCCCCAGGCCTTGGATCAGCAAATTCTGCAGCAGGCGAGGGACAACTGCCGCCAAGCACCAGAGGTGATCCGTCCGGCGCCCGGTTTCTGGCAAAAGCACAGATATGGCCTATCCGCCGCGGCTTCTGTGATGCTGGTGGCAGGGCTGTTTATTCTGAATCCCGAACTGCGAAACTCATCGGCGCCGCAGCTTAGTGCTCCGGCCAGTCTGGAAATCAGCCCGCAGGCAGATAGCTCTGAAGATGCGGCGCAGCCCGCCAGGCTGCAACCTATGGCGGCGCCGCAGCCCATGACCGCCAAGCGAGCGGCACCTCAGGAACAAGCTGTTCAGCAACAGGATATGCCTCCTCAAGAACGTGCCGCAAAGAATCGCGCCGTGGCAGAGGACACTGTGCAGCAAAGAGCGAGAATGGCCCCCAGGCAGCAACAAGCTCTGGCTGCGTTGCCAAGGGATATCGACGGCCGTTTGGATCTGCTGACAAGTGCCATCGAAGTCGGTGAACTTGAGCAGGCGGCAGTGCTGGTACGAGGCATAGCCGCAGATTATCAACTGACGCTGCCGGATGCTTTAGCCAAGGCCTTGAGCGCAAATGAGGCGGCCCAGATGGAAGAAGCGGCACAGCGGCAACTGAAGCAGCAGTCCTTTATCCATCAGGATACGGCGCCCGAGAGTGCGCAAGCGCTTAATAAGGAGCAGAGCGAGCGCTGGCAAGCCTTGCTTGAGCGTCTCGAGCAGAGTCTCGAAGCCAAAGAGAATCACTGAGGCTAAAGACTGAGCTTAACTTAAAAAGAGTTATCGGGAAGCCAGTCAGTTTCAATCCATCACGGGGCAGGGAGCCTGCCCTCATTTTAATAACAGGAGTTTTTATGTTGACCGCCGATGATGTTATCCAGGCACTCGAGCTTGAGCCCCATGTTGAGGGCGGGTATTTCGGTCGTTCATTCGTCTCGGACAGCCGGTTTGATGACAGCCGTAACCTGTGGACCAGCATCTACTTTATGCTCAAGACGGGTGAAGTGTCCCACCTGCATCAACTGACGGCCGATGAGATGTGGTATTTCCACAGCGGTGAGTCGCTGACCATCTATATGCTCTCCGAGCAGGGTGAACTGACCGAGGCGCAACTCGGGATGGACTTGGCCAAAGGTGAGCGGCCACAGGTCTTGGTGCCCAAAGGCACTATTTTTGGTTCGGCAATGAATAATCCGGGCTATTCGCTGGTAGGTTGTATGGTGGCACCTGGCTTTACCTTCGATGACTTCAAGCTGTTCGGCCGTGATGAACTGCTTGAGCGTTTCCCTGAGCATCAGGCGTTGATAAACCGCCTGACCCGCTAGCGGGCGTTACAAGGTTAAGCTTATTTGAGCCGTCACTTTTAAACCGCTATTTTTGAACCGTCAAATCCCCTGGGGCAGGTGCCAACCTGCTCCCTGTCATCTTGCGCCTATACTTGAAACATGAGTTGCAGCATAAGTGCTACATGCCCATTGCATAGGTGCTGACTCAAACCTATGTATCTATGGTCATCACTTGTATCTACGGTCGTCACTGTTCGGCTCAAAGGCTTGGACCGACTCAAGTGCTTGGATTGTCCGAAGGGGGTCTGCGTGCGCTGTCTGTGTTGTCTGCTGTTGTTGCTGTTTGCCCTCCCGACATGGGCTAAAGAGTGCCAGCAAGGCCTGACACTGGCCTACAATGATTGGCCTCCTTACGCCTGGACAGACGCTTTTGGCCAGCCGCAGGGACTGGACATTGAGGCCAGCCGTTTGATCAGCGGCAAGGTGGGGTGTCCGCTGAGTATAGAGGCGATACCGGCCAAGCGGGCACATCAGATGTTGAAATCCGGCCGTATTGATCTGCTTGCCGGGGCCACCAAATTGCCACAGCGGCAGCTTTATGCTCACTTCAGCCTGGCTTATCGCAGTGAAGAGGTGCGTATCTTCGTCAAACAGGGGCACCAAGCCGTCACCCAGGTGCGGCAATGGCAGGACGTATTCTCACAAAGGCTCAGGCTTATTCTGCCCGGTAACGGCTGGTATGGCGCCGACTATCAGGCATCCAAGCAACGTTTGAGTCAGGCTTCGCTGTTAATCATCAGCCCCAACGCTTCCCAGGCGGTACAGATGTTGGCCTACGACAGGGGCGATGCAGTAGTGGGTGACTCCCTCTCAGTGCCTTTTATTGCCGGTGAGCAGGAAAAACTGCGGTTGGAGGCGCTGCAACCTGTGTTGGCGCAGGACGGGATCCATCTGATGTTGAGCAAGGTCTCGGTTGATGAAACCTTGCTCGAGCGTTTCAATCTGGCCATTGAGGCACTGGAGGCCGACGGCTCTCTGCCGGCGCTGCGGCGTAAGTGGCAGCAGATCTCCTACGCCAGACTCACTTTGACGCCGAGCGTCGAGAGCGATCTTCATTTTGGGGATTATCCCCGGGCCCCTTGATCTTGGCTCTTCTCGGAAAAGACAGCGCAATGGAACCCGGGAGTAACAGCAAACAACCCAAGCTGTATGCCAGCAGATCCAGCCAGTCGAAGTGGCTGCCGATAACGATTCGTGCCAGGCGAATATGGCCCAGTCCCAGCTTATCCACCAAGCCAAAGGCCTGGCCAAACTCTATGGCGAAGGCAAATGCCAGTACCAAGGGAAGCAGCAGCCGACTTGCCCAGGGGCTCACGGCTTTAAGGGCGCAAAACATCAATATCACTACCAGCAGATCGCCGATAAACCCGCGGATGACGCCGGGCGGGGCGTAGCGGGCTATCAATACTTCAATACCGAACAATAAAACCGTGGCCAAGGCAAAATGCCAGCGCTTCAAGCCATCGAACCAGGGCACAGGTTTCATTGGGTCTCTCCCGTCAGCAAGTCGGCGTTTTGCTCGGCAAAAAGGTGCATCTGCTCCAGCAGCGGCAACAGTGCCATTCCAAGCGCGCTGAGACGATAGTCGACCCTGGGTGGCACTTCAGGGTAGAGAGTACGGGTAAGTACGCCGTCTTGCTCCAGCTCCTTTAGCTGAGCGGTCAGCACTTTTTGACTGACACCGGGTAGATGCCGTTTTAGGTAGCTGAAGCGCTGTGGCTGCTGTTGCAGCAAGAACAGGATGGCGGGCTTCCATTTGCCGCAGATCAGCCGCAGAACCTGATAGGCCGGGCAGAGAGGGGCTTGCTGATTGAGTGTCATAAGGCTGGGCGCAAGTTACTTTGGGGTAACTATGCCACCAATTTGTGCCTCCTTGTAGCGAACGCGCAGCAGTTTTATGATTTTATCAGGAAGGTCCTCACGGCGCTCTCTTGAAAGAGAGCGGCTAAAACAGTGACAGGCATTCAAGGCCTATGACTTGTTTGCATCTTCCCTGACATTAATCCGCAAACCAAGGGGAGGGTTGAATGACCACTCTATTGCAAATCGATTTTGAATTTCCCGCCGAAATGATGGGCGATGCCCTGACTGAGCAGGCCAAACCTCTGGCCGAGTCCATTACCCGGGAGCCGGGTTTCATTGCCAAAATCTGGACCGAAAACCCACGCAGCGGCGAGGCCGGTGGCATTTATCTGTTTGAAGATGAAGCCAGCGCCGAAGCTTACGCCTGCATGCACTCACAACGAGTGGCGGCCATGGGCGCCCACAACATACGCATCAGGCTGTTCGATGTGAATGAATCCTTGAGCAAAATTACCCACGGCTGGCCGCTATCAGTTTGATTTTTCAGTATGCCTGCCGACACATTTGCTAAAACTTCTGTCGTCGGCAACAGCTGAATCCCGCCGCTTTCTCTGCTAACTTGTTGGACTCGCAAAACCGCGCTAACAGACTAATAACAGAGATAGAGGCATTCATGAAACTTCGTCACTCCGTGGCCTGCTGTATGCTGGCATTGGGAACTTTGGGCAGTGCAGCCGCCTACGCCGCAGAAGCGGGCCAAGGCTATTACCGTTCGCCAGCGATTCATGACAACACCCTGGTGTTTACTGCCGAAGGGGATATCTGGACTCAGAAGCTCGGGCAGGACAAGGCCGCCCGTTTGACCAGCCTGCCTGCCGAAGAGTTGAATGCCAAGATCTCTGCCGATGGAAAATCGCTGGCGTTTACCGCCAACTATGACGGTGCCCAGGAAGTCTATGTGATCCCCATGAGTGGCGGGATAGCCAAGCGCGTCAGCTTCGAAAACAGCCAGGTACGGCTACAGGGCTGGACCGCAAATGGCGAAATTCTCTATGCCACAGACAATGCCCAAGGGCCGGCGAATTACTGGGTGCTGCGTTCGGTAAACCCGGATACCCTGACAACCCGTGATCTGCCGCTGGCCGATGCCATAGAAGGCGTGGTTGACCCACAAGGCGAGTATGTCTACTTCACCCGCTTTGGGCTGCAAACCACAGGGGATAATGCCAAGGTGTACCGCGGCGGCGCCATGGGCGAACTGTGGCGTTATCAACTGGGGCAGGACAAAGAGGCCGTGCGGCTGGGCAAAGAGCATCAGGGCTCGCTGCGTCATCCCATGCTGTGGCAGGGGCGGGTCTATTTTGTCTCGGATGCCGATGGCAACGCCAACATCTGGTCTATGGCCAGCGATGGCTCAGATCTTAAACAGTTGACTCAATATCGTGATTTCGAAGTGCGCAGCCCCTATCTGGACGGCGGGCGCATAGTGTTCCAGCTGGGCGCCGATATTCACATGTGGGACCTGGCTTCCGGGCAGGAGCAGAAGCTGGATCTGCGTCTGGCCTCCGACTTTCCCGAGCGGCGTGAACATTGGGTTAAAGATCCGCTCGATTTTGCCACCAGTGCCAGGTTGGCCCCGGCAGGAGACAAGGTGGTCATCACTGCCCGCAGCCATGTGGCGCTGGCGACTACAGATGGTTCCCGCCTGGTAGAGCTGGACTCGGACGGCAAGCATAGAATGCGCAACGCACTGATGAGTCATGACGGCCGTTGGGTCTATGCCATCTCGGATGCTTCCGGTGAGCAGGAGATCTGGCGTTATCCCGCCGATGGCAGCGCTGGCGCCAAGCAGCTGACCCAAGATGGCAACACACTGAGAATGAGCCTTGAGCTGTCGCCCAATGGGCGTTATTTGGCACATGATGATTATGCCGGTAATTTATGGCTGCTGGATCTCAAAGACGGCAGTAACAAGAAGATAGTGACCAACAACGAAGGTCTTGGCCCCTATGCCGATATCCGTTGGTCGCCGGATAGCCGCTTCCTGGCTTTGACTCGATCGGAAGTCGGTGCCCAACGAAGCCAAGTGATGCTTTACTCACTGGAATCCGCCAAGGGCGAGATGCTGACCAGCGACAAGTACGAGTCTTTCTCGCCCAGCTTCAGCCCGGATGGTCAGTGGCTCTATTTCCTGTCAAACCGTGAGTTCCAGGCCACCCCTTCTTCGCCTTGGGGCGATCGCAACATGGGCCCCGTATTTGACAAGCGTAGCCAAATATTTGCCCTGGCATTGAGTCAGGATGCCCGTTTCCCATTTCAACGTCCCAACGAGCTGCAAGGCGCTGCTGCCGGTGATGAAAAGGCCGCTGACGATAAGCTGAAAGTGGATTGGAAAGGCCTGAAGTCGCGGCTGTGGCAAGTCCCCATCGAGGCGGGCAACTACCAGAAACTGCAGGTGTTGGGCCCGGGTCTCTATCTGCTCGATAGGGATATCACAGGCAAACAGTCGGCGCTCAAGCTGGTGAAGTTTGACCCTTTGAGCCCCAAGTTGGAAACCTTCGCTGATGATGTGCGCGATTATCAACTCTCGGCCGATCAGAGCAAGGTATTGCTGCGTAAGCAGAGCAATCCCAAAGAGATGGTGATAGTGCCAGTGGGTGACAAACTGCCGGGCGATCTCAGCAATGCCGTGGTGCAAACATCCCAGTGGCAACTCGCCATTCAACCGCGTCAGGAGTGGCAGCAGATCTTTGAAGATGCCTGGCTGATGCACAGAGACTCCTTCTTCGACAAGAAGATGCGCGGTGTCGATTGGCAAGCCGCCAAGGCCAAATATCAGCCATTGCTGGACCGGCTCACCGACAGACATGAGCTGAATGACATCTTCACTCAGATGATGGGTGAGCTCGATGCGCTGCACTCTCAAGTGCGCGGCGGTGACTTTGCCAAGGATCCCGACATGCCCAAGGCCGCCGAGCTGGGTGCACGTCTGAGTCAGGTGAAAGATGGTGTCAAGGTAAGCCATATCTATCGCACCGACCCTGAATTGCCGATGCAGGCCTCACCGCTGGCGCGCCCCGGGGTCGATGTCCGTGATGGCGACATCATCACCCATATCAATGGCCGTAAGTTGGCTACCCTGGCGCAGCTCACCTCCATGCTGCGTAATCAGGCCGACAAACAGGTGCTTTTGGGACTCAAGCGCGGCAGCAAGCAGCACAAGGTAATAGTGCAGGCCATCAGCAACCGTGACAATGCCAAACTCAGGTATCTCGATTGGGTCAATGCCAATGCCGATAAGGTGGCCAAGGCCAGCGACGGCAAGATAGGTTATCTGCATCTGTATGCCATGGGCAGTGGTGATATTGAGAGCTTTGCCCGCGAGTTTTACGCCAACTACGACAAGGATGGTCTGGTTATCGATGTGCGCCGCAATCGTGGTGGTAATATCGACAGCTGGATCATTGAAAAGCTGCTGCGTAAGGCATGGGCCTTCTGGCAACCTACAACAGGCGCGCCTTATGTCAACATGCAACAGACGTTCCGCGGCCACCTGGTGGTACTGACGGATCAGTTGACCTATTCCGATGGTGAAACCTTCTCCGCCGGCATAAAGGCGCTGGGACTGGCGCCCTTGGTGGGTAAACAGACGGCGGGCGCCGGGGTTTGGCTCTCGGGGCGCAACAGCCTCACCGACTGGGGCATGGCTCGGGTTGCCGAGTACCCTCAGTATGCCATCGATGGTCGCTGGGTGCTTGAAGGCCGAGGTGTCAGCCCGGATATCGAGGTAGACAACCTGCCGCTGGCAACCTTCAAAGGCAAAGACGCCCA
This sequence comes from Shewanella sp. 38A_GOM-205m, assembly GCF_000518445.1. Taxonomy (NCBI): domain Bacteria; kingdom Pseudomonadati; phylum Pseudomonadota; class Gammaproteobacteria; order Alteromonadales; family Shewanellaceae; genus Shewanella; species Shewanella sp. 38A_GOM-205m. Next base: position 64,092 of record NZ_KI912439.1, read on the forward strand.
GCTCGAGCGGGCTATCAGTTATCTCAAGGATGAACTGGTACGCGAACCCATACCGGCATTGAATGCTCGCCCCATGCCTCCCAAGGGTGAAGCGGACGATATTAAGTAAGCAGTGATAAAAAACAGGGGATGCATTTTGCATCCCCTGTGCAGGTGTTAGGGTGTTATCGGCCAAGTGGTTCCCAGGCCGGTAGCACCCGTTTTTATTGCTCAGAAATTAATTTCCACTTCGGTATCGGCCGCCAGTGAGTTGGCGATAAAGCAGTTGGCATGTGCCTTTTCGTGGATCTTTTCCAGTGTTTCCCTATCTATCTCAGTGCCTTCGGCAAAAGTGACTTCAGGATTGAGGCTCATGCGGGTCACGGCAATTTTGCCAGACTCCTTCTTGCCGATTTCTGCGGTGGCGTTATCCCGGTAGCTCTCTACCGGTAAGCGCTTCAAGTGAGCTATGGTCAGGAAGGTCAGCATATGGCAGGACGATAATGCCGCCAGCAGACTCTCTTCCGGATTGACCTTGGCTTCATTGCCTTTGTATTCGGGGGCTGCTGATGCCAGCAGTTGTTGGCCTGTACCAAAGTCTATTTGATGATCGCGATTGAACTCTCCCTCGGGCGCCGGGCTGGTTTGCCAGGATACGGTCAGATGAAAACTCAATTGGATGCTCCTTGAGACGGTTTGCAAAGTAGCGGCCACTATAGCCTATTTGCCAAACCCTTGTCTGCCACAGGTCATCACGATTCCACCCGGCTCGATTTTTCTCATTACACCCAAGAGTCATTTCTTATTAACTAATTGTTTTAAATTGAATATTTGTGTTTTTTAACTTTAATGCTTTGGTCTTATCTCTTTGGTCATTCCACCTACTTTAGTCTTGCATCTGTCGTCTGGCGGCGCTATAACAACATTGTGTGTAAACACAATGTTTCAAATGTTAATAAAAATGATATTTCGAGATGGATCGAAATACTGATCAAAGACAAATTGCAGGAGAACATTATGCAGGCATTTTACAAGCCCCTCGCGGCAGCGGTTACCCTGGCGCTGTGCGTTGGTGCACAGGCTGCAGATAACGAACGTTACATCGTTAAGTTCAAGGAGGGGAAAGGCCCCGGCACTATGGCGCAGATGAAGGCCATGGGCGCCAAAATGGAACTGGATCTGTCGGCCCACAACGCCGCAGCCTTTTCCATCCCGGCTCAGGCTCTCAAGGGCCTGGCCAACAATCCCAACGTGGAATATGTCGAAGCGGATGTGAAACGTTTCCCGCTTTCACAGGTAGTGCCTTACGGTATTCCCATGGTACAGGCCGACCAACTCAGCGATGCCCAGACCGGTAATATGAAGGTCTGTATCATAGACTCAGGTTACCAGTTGGCCCATGAAGATCTGTCGGGCAACAATGTCGATGGTACCAATGACCCCGGTACCGGTAACTGGTACACAGATGAAAACCATCATGGTACCCATGTGGCCGGGACGATTGCCGCACTCAACAATGGGGTTGGTGTGGTTGGCGTAAACCCCAACGGCAATCTTAACTTGCACATTATCAAGGTGTTTAATGCCGATGGCTGGGGCTACTCATCCAGCCTGGTTGCCGCGCTGGACAAGTGTGAGCAGGCAGGCGCCAAGGTCATCAACATGAGCCTGGGTGGCAGCTTGAAGAGCCGCACCGAGGACAACGCCTTTGCTGCCGCCGACAGCCGCGGCATTCTGAGTATTGCCGCCGCCGGTAACGACGGTAATACCCGTCACTCTTATCCGGCATCTTATAATTCTGTGGTGTCGGTTGCCGCAGTGGATGCCAACAAGCAGCATGCGGATTTCTCACAACGTACCAGTCAGGTTGAACTCTCCGGCCCGGGTGTCGGTGTGCTTTCCTCCGTGCCTATGGGCACTGCGCTGGTGGCTGCGGCCACAGTGGCCGGCAATGGTTACGAAGCCATAGGTATGGAAGGCTCACCTACAGGTAGCGCCGCCGGTACTCTGGCGGACTGCGGCACAGGTGAGAGCCAGTGTGATGCCGCCGGTAAGGTGTGTTTAATTCAACGCGGTAATATCGCCTTCTCCGACAAGGTGCTCGCCTGCGAAAATGGCGGTGGTGTTGCGGCCATTATCTACAACAATGAGCCAGGGGCCTTAAACGGGACTCTGGGTGAGGTGGTTACCGCCATTCCGTCTGTGGGTGTGAGTGATACTGATGGTGCGGCCATGTTGGCGGCAGTTGGCAGCAATGCCAGCGTTGATATCGGCGCGGGTAACTATGCTTACTTCGACGGTACTTCGATGGCGACACCTCATGTGGCAGGGGTTGCTGCCTTGGTGTGGAGTCATTTCCCTCAGTGCAGCAACAGTGACATTCGTGCGGCATTGCGTGCCACCGCCGAAGATCTCGGCGCTGCCGGCCGTGATGATGAGACGGGTTACGGTCTGGTGCAGGCCAAGGATGCAGTGGATTACCTGACCGCCAACGGTTGCTCGGGCGGTGGTACCGGCGGTGGCGGTGACACAGGTGGTTGTAAGGGCAAAGGCTGTAAGAGCCCTAAAAATCCTCGCTGATTGCTGGATCTATTTTGAGATACGCACTAAAAAGCGCTGCTGTTGCAGCGCTTTTTCATGGCAGAGTTTGAGCCAAAATTGGTTAGATAAACCAACCCACAACAAAAACAACCGGCGCCAACATAAGCGCTTTAGGCAGACTGCGACCGAGATAGCTGAGCTGCAAAACCACAGGTAGGGCAGCCAGCGTCATCAGGCCGAAAAACAGTATGCTGCCATAACCCCAGCCATACCCCATGCCACAAAGCACAAAGCTTGCCAGCAGGGCCAACCAACCGCCCGCATACAGCAGGCGGCTTTCCAGAGTTTTGGGAGCGCGCCCCATGGTTTCACGGAAATGACCGAACATGGACATGGCCAGCAGGCCAAAGGCGAGATAAGTCAACGCAATAAGTGCAATCATCATCCGCGCACCGCCTGAAGTTTTTGGGCCTTGGCCGTTTGTTTCATTGGCTGCCTCCCCAAACGCTTGAAGGCAAATAAGCCAAGGGCAGCGAAGGCCAGCGCCAGCAGATCAAATCCCGCCAATTGCCACTGACCGGCCGCGAGGTTGCTCAGCAGGTTGGCTGGCGAGGTCAGGGCGTTCAGCAGCGGCAAGAACGCCAGTGCAGCTGTCAGCGCCGCCAGTTGAGCGCGCCACATGGCTCTGTCTCTGCGCCAGATAGCCAGCAAGCCACTGATCACCAGCAGAATAAAGAAGCTGTGAACCTCCCATTGACTGCGGCCAGGCAAAGAGGCCGGCAGCAGGCGATTGGCATAGAAAAAGGCCACTGTACCCAGGGGCAGACCGAGGATAAACATCAGGTTCAGCGTTTCCACCAGGCGCAGACCCAGGCTGGGCTTGGCGCCCTGACTGATGGCTTTTTGTTGTTTCTGGCGAATCTTTACCGCCCACATCAAGGTGCCGCTGGCTATCATCACGCAGCCGCTCAGCCCCAGAAGGAAGAAGAGCCCCCGCAGTGCGGGGCCGGAGAAACGGGCTGTGTGCAAGGACATCATGGCGTCGTGAGTCGCCTTGGCGGCGCTGATGTCATTGTCTGTGCTGTAGAGAAGCTCGCCATCAGTACCGCTGAACACCATAAACAGCTCCCGTTCTGTGACCTGCTCGCCTGTGTTGAAAGTGACCATGACCCGGCTGTTGGCATCATCCGGGTTGATCACTGACACCGACTTGAGCGGCAGTTCGGCAAAGGTTTGCTGCACCTTGGGCAGGAAGTTTGCCAGTGGCAATTGAGGCGCGGCTTCATTGGCGGTAGCTATGCGGGTAAAGCTGCTGCCGGGACGGGCTTCATTGATAAATTCCCGGCGGTCACTGTCATAGTTGACCAATATGCCCCAGGGCATATAGATGAGCATCAGGGTGATAAGCCCGGTATAAGTGATCATCAGATGAAACGGCAGCGCCAGTACCGAACTGACATTATGGGCATCGAGCCAGGAACGGCTACCCTTGCCGGGACGGAAGCTGAAGAAGTCCTTGAAGATGCGCTTATGGATCACTATTCCTGAGATGATCGCCAGCAACATAAACATGGTGCAGAAACCGACAATCCAGCGTGCCGTGATGGCAGAGATATAGTGCAGATCGAAATGCAGGCGGTAAAAGAAGTTACCGCCGCGGCTCTCCCGCACTTCAGTCACATAGCCGCTGTTATCGGCCTTGACTAGATGTTCACTGAAGGCGCCGCGGCGCTGCCCCGGCTCCGGCGGCTGTTGCCAGCCATAACTCAACATGGGGTGGCGCTCTGTGGGGAATTCAATCAGCCAGCGCTGGGCGTTGACCGCATTCTGCCTGAGATAATCCTCGCCCTGACTCAATTGCTCAGCAAGGCGGGTGTTATCGTAGGATTGGAACACCTCCTTGTGTAGCTCGGGCTGATTCCACAGGCTGATTTCATGGCGATAGTAGCTCAGGGTTCCGGCAAAAAACACCAATAGCAGCACCCAACATACCAGCAGGCCCACCCAGGTGTGGAGCCAGGTCATGGTTCGGAAAAAACTGTCTTTCATCTCAAACCCCCAGCAGTTTCAGCATGCCAAACAAGGCGGCTGCCAGCAGCAGGAGTTCTTGCCAGGCCCGCAAACTGCGTTTGACGCAAAATACCCTGATAACCACCAGGGCGTAGATCAGAAAAGACAGCATCATGGCACTTACTGTACTGTCGATACGGCTCATAGGCAGGCTCACAGCCAACAGGGCACAGGCCAAAGACGCGATAAGATAACCGCCAACAATAGATGCCAGCGCCCGGCTGATAATGGTCAGGGCTTGGGGATAGCGCCTGGGAAACTGTAACAGAGATAGAGATTTCATGATTGCTGCGGATAGTCATTGACCCCCAAGGGAAACAGATGCGCTGATTCTAGCTTAATAATAATTAATGATAAACATTACCATTCGTGTTTTACCTGTAAATAACGCCTGTATCGAACCGGCAGTTGGCTTGATACTGAAGGGGCTGGAAATACTGAATGAATTAAAACAGGCCAAAGACCGGCGATAAAAACAGCACTAAACAGGGAACAAGATGAACTCTGGATTAATTTTGACCATACAAGAGCAGAATGAGGCACTGATCGAGCTTTATTTGAACATTGGCCCTTGTGTTTTACGCTGAAAGCCCCAAGCTCTATAAGTGAATCAGCAGAAAAAAGGAAAACCTATGAAAATTCAGCTTTCAGGTCATCATGTTGAAGTCACAGCAGCAGTACGTAGCCATATCGAAGAGAAGTTTTCCAAAATCGCCAAGCATTTCCCCAGCCTGTTAGGCTTGGACATCATCATTGCCAAAGAGCATGGCGTACATCAGGTTGATATTCGAACCAATTACGAAGGGGTGGCAGTCGCGGCCTCCGGCAAGAACGAAGTCATGTATCCGGCCATCGCCGAAGCAGGCAAAAAATTGGAAGCGGCGCTCAAGCACAGAAAGGGGCAACTCAAGGCCGATCTTCATGAAAAACCCGAGGTGACCACCCCGGAAATTGCCCACGAGATCATCCAGGAAATGGAACTGCGTTAATTCAAGTGCATTAACTTTGACGCAGAAATAAAAAGGGACCAGATGGTCCCTTTTTATGTTTCAAAGCCTTGGTCTTATTCAATGATCTCGGCGTTGTGATAGACATTTTGCACGTCATCACAGTCTTCCAGTGCGGCAATAAACTTGTCGAACTGGGCGACATCTTCACCGGACACTTCCACCATGGTTTGTGGTACGAAAGTGATCTCTTCCATCTCAAAGTTGACCTCGGGGAAGGCTTCCAGCAATGCCGTCTTGGCCTTGTAGAATTCGGTGTTGGGGGCGTAGACACTGATCATGCCGTCTTCCAACTCGACATCGGCAACATCGACATCGGCCATCATCAGAGCCTCGAGCACCACTTCATCATCTTCACCGGGGAAGACAAATACCGCTTGGTGATCGAACATGTGGGCCACAGTGCCTGGGCCACCCAGCTTGGCATCATTCTTCACAAAGGCCTGACGAACCTCGGTGAAGGTGCGCTTGCCGTTGTCGGTCAGACAGTCGACAATCACCATGCAGTTACCCGGGCCGAAACCTTCATAGCGGGCAGTATCATAGTCTTCACCGCCACCACCTTTGGCCTTGTCGATAGCCCGGTCAATAACGTGTGCCGGTACCTGATCTTTCTTGGCGCGTTCAATCAGGCGCCGCAGTGCCAGGTTACCGTCGGGATCGACACCGCCACCCTTGGCACACACGTAGATCTCTTTACCGTAACGGGAGTAGACCTTGGTCTTCTGTGCGGCCGTCTTGGCCATGGATTCCTTGCGGTTTTGATATGCTCTGCCCATCTTTGCAATGTCTCATCAATGCGTTGAAAAAGAGTGGCAGATTCTAGCAGCTTTCCCCCACTAAATGCACCTGTCCGCCCGCTGGGCTGCCGGCAGTGTGAAGCCAAGCCTGATCATGCTTACCGTCTCCGGCCGCAGAAGCTCATTGCCTCACTATAGACTTATGTCCAATTCGGCAGAGCGTCGTGCTTTGGGTTATGCTGAAAACCTCAAGGATCCCTTGTTTGGCACAAACCAACAATAAGGATAGGAAGGGAGGCTGCATGTCTGAGGAAAACCGTATTTTGCCTATGCTGGCAGGGTTGCTGCTCGGCGCTCTGGCGCTGGGTTGTGCTCAGTTGGCTTTAAGTGCCGACAATCTATTGCTTTCACTGCTTGGATGGAGTCTTGCGCTTATTGGCCCTGTATTGGCGCTGCGCTGGGCTTCCCGTCCTGTGGCCCAAGGCGCCAAGCAGGCATCCGGTGAGGGCGCAGGTGATGAAAAGGCGGCGCAGCAACTGGGCCGGGATGCCAGTCGTATCGCTATCGGCGCTGCCGAAGTGTCCCACTTTGTTGACCAACTCAAGTTCACGCTGGACTCCAGCGGTCAGCAAGCCGGGCAAATTGCCGTGGCGGCCAGTCAGCTGAGCCATACTACCGTGGCTTTGAGCGAACATGCCGAAGTGGTGCTCAATCAGGCACAGGCATCCCGCAGTGTCAGCATGGAAGGGCGCCAGTATGCCGCCAGTGGTTTTCGTGCGGTTGAAGCCTTGAGTCAGGATGTCGACAAGGCCGCCTCCGGCGTGGGGCAACTCAAGGCGCAGGCCGATGCCATAGGCAAAATCACCGAAGTGATTGACAGTGTTGCCGCCCAGACCAATCTGTTGGCGCTCAATGCCGCCATTGAAGCCGCCAGGGCCGGAGAGGCGGGTAGAGGCTTTGCCGTGGTGGCCGATGAGGTGCGCAGTTTGGCGGCCAAGACCGCAGAGGCTACCCAGAACATTGCCGCCATGTTGACTCAAATTAGAGAGCTGACCGATGGCACCTCACAGCTAATGAATCAGGTGGTTAGCCAAACGGCCGGCGCCGTGGATGCCATGAATTCATTGGAGCAGAGGTTTGACAGTATCGCTTCGGGTGTCGAGGACTCGGCGCAGGCGTTGGAGCAGATTGAGGCGGCTTTACGTGAATATCGCGGCACTACGGCGGATATTTCCAATGCCATTACCCATATCAGCGAGTCGCTGACAGATACAGGTCGTCGCAGTGAGCAGATCTCCCGTCAGGCCTTTGGGCTGTCGCAGACCACAGAGGGAATGTTCCGGGCGCTTTCGCATTGGGATACCGGCAGTTTCGATCAGCTTATTCTCAAAGAAGCGCAGCAGGCCGCCAAGGCTTGCGGCCAAGCGTTGGAGCAAGGGTTGGCGGAAGGCAAGTTTACTGAGCAGCAGTTGTTTTCGCCGCAATATCGGCCGATAGCGGCGACAGAGCCACCCAAATACAACACCGCCTTTGACGGTTTTACCGACAAGCACTTTCCGGCCTTGCAGGAGCCAATACTGGAGCGTCACCGGGAGGTGATTTACGGCGGTGCGGTCGATAAGAAGGGCTACTTTCCGACTCACAATCAGCGTTTTTGCCAGCCGCTGACCGGTGATAGGGAGCGGGATATGCTGCAAAACCGCACCAAGAGATTGTTCAACGACCCAACTGGGATCCGCTGTGGCCAGCACACAGAGCCGGTGCTGCTGCAGACCTATAAGCGTGACACGGGTGAGGTGATGCACGATCTCTCTGTGCCCATCTATGTTAAGGGCAAACACTGGGGTGGCTTTCGGATAGGCTTCAAGGCCCAGTGATGCTGCGGTGCGACTGCGTCTTGGGCTCTCAAGGCTCGCGGCCGGCTCAGAGACTCAGATGCTCAAACAGCTCTGTGGCCAGGGCACTGAGTTCATCGGCGCTCGGATGAGTATGGGCATAAGTGCGCAGGCCATAAATACCCATCATCAGAAACCGGGTCAGCTGCGCCGGATCTTTATCGGCGGCCAGTTCACCTTGCACCTGGGCCTGCTGCAGTATCTGCTGCAACGCCGTTTGCCATTGCTGTAGATGTTGGCTCACTCTCTGTTGTACAGCCAGATCTTGCTCACCTACTTCGCTCAAAGCCTTGACCAAAAGGCAGGCCTGGCTGGCATCACAGCTGAGGCACTCGCTGACTATGTTGTCCAGATAACGCCGCAGGCACTCGAGTCGTGAACCCTCGGCCGGGAAAAAGCCCTGCAGCTGCTGCTCGCGATCGGCATGGTACTGATCAATCGCCGCCAGAAACAGCCCGTGCTTATTGTCGAAGGCACAATAGATAGACCCCGGATGCAAGCCGGTTGCCCGGGTCAGATCCTGCATACTCGTCTTGCTGTAACCCTTGGCCATAAAGGCATTCATGGCACTGCGCAGCACTTTCTCGCGATCGAATTCGGCGTTTCTCATAAGATGATTTCCCACTGTGATGCGCCGAGTTTACTGCAATTTGAATATTTGTTCAAAAAAGTCTTGAATGATCATTCAACAATCTTTATCTTGAACGAACATTCAAATAGGGGCTCAGCTCCTCAGGCTCTGAATAAGGCGAATGCCAGTGACTGAGCCGTTAACTCGCCAAGGGCAGGAACCATGTACCAGAACTTGTTTGAACAGTATCGTCTCAATGACAGCATCACACTTAATAACCGCTTTATGATGGCGCCGCTCACCCGTTGTATGGCCGATGCCGATTTGGTGCCGACCGATGCCATGTTGGCTTACTACGCCCGCCGCGCCGAGGCTGGGCTGATCATCAGTGAAGCCACCATCATTCGCCCGGATGGGCAGGGCTATCCCAACACTCCTGGGCTCTTTACCCAGGCTCAGATTGCCGGTTGGCGCCGGGTGACAGATGCCGTGCATGAAAAGGGCGGTAAGATTTTTGCCCAGCTGTGGCACACAGGCAGGGTCGCGCATCCGCACTTCTTTAATGGTGAGCATGTGTTGGCACCATCAGCTGTGGGCGTTGAAGGTACAGTGCCGAGAATGCGCGAGCTGAGTTACCAAACCCCAAAGGCGGCCAGCAAGGCCGAGATTGCCGAACTGGTGCGTGATTACGCCAAGGCGGCAGAAAACGCCATTGAGGCCGGTTTCGATGGCGTTGAGATCCACGGTGCCAACGGTTATCTCATCGATCAGTTCCTGCATTACGACAGCAACCGACGTGAAGATGAGTACGGTCAAACGCCTGAAAACATGAGCCGCTTTGCCCTGGAAGTAGTGGATGCCACCATAGCCGCCATAGGTGCAGATCGCACGGCGCTGCGTTTGTCACCCGGGGCATACTTTAATATGAGTGCCGATCCCCGTGACCGCCAGGTATTCGATTATCTGCTCGCCGAGCTTGGCTCCCGCCGATTGGCCTATCTGCATGAGGGCATGTTTGACGACAACATGCGCTTCGACTTCCTCGATGGCCGGGTATCGGACTACATGCGCCGCCACTACCAGGGAAATCTGGTGGGTGTGGGTGGTTACAGCCCGGAAACGGCTGCCGAGGCGATTGCTGCCGGGCGTTTTGACCTAGTCGCTATAGGCCGCCCCTTTATTGCTAACCCTGACTATATCGCCAAGGTTCGCAGCGGCGAGAGCCTGCAGGATTACTCGGATGAGATGCTGGCCACTCTCGACTGAAACAGGGCATTCCGGCCAGAATCCCCTTAACCCGCTTAGCCATGGCGCCATCGAGATGCAGTATTGGCGGCGCCTGGCGTCCTTGTAGAATTGCCCCATATTTGGCGAGTATTTTGGCATACTCGCCGTTTTTTTTGATTGTCTCCAGCCCTTGATTGAACTCGGCAATCAACTCTGCACCATGGGGATGAAGGCGACTGGTGCTCAGGTGCAGGTTGCGGATATCCAGTGGCGGACCGGTAAAGTCGAAGCTATCTTCCTGTTGCAGACGCCAGAATGTATCTGTGGCGACAATCTCATCCTCCAGAGTCAAATCCAGACGACCCACTGCCAACATCTTCAGATTGGACTCCAGACTGTTGTTGGGCACGCGAATAAAATCGCTCGCGGCGCGAAAACCGGTTTGATAGCTGTATCCGCGTACCACGCCGATTCTTTTCCCCTTGAGGCTGTCGAGATCTGTGTATTCAAAGGGATCGCCACGGCGCTTGATGAAACGCTGGCGATTTTGCAGATAGGGCTCGGAAAACAGCAGCACTTGCTCTCGTTCCGGCGTATGCCAGGTGGCCAGCAGCAGATCGGTTTTGGCCTCTTTAACCGACCTCAGTGCCCTGGCCCAGGGCTTTAACTCCACCTGCAAGCGATAACAGTGAACCGCCAGGGCGCTCTGAACTATTTCCAGTGCCAAACCAGCTTTGCCATCGGCCTCAATAAAAGGGGGCCAGGGATCATTGGTCAGTGTCAGATGTAGCGGTACCGCCGGTTCAGAAGTCGAAGGGGATGCTGGATTACAGTTGGCGCAAGCCAGCCATGGCTGTAGCAGAAACAGCAGAGCAAATACCCAAGTCAGTTTCATATTTGACCCTTCATATCAGAGGCTTGGAACCCAAAAATGCTGAAAGAAAGCTGCAGGTGTCGTCAGCATCCCATAAATCCCTATGTAATTGCAACGTTACCAAATGCTACGAAATTGTTTGTTTTTGTTTGTTATATCTGGAGGGCAGATTTTCTGCGTAACTGAAAGCAAGAGTCTTAAAGAGGACCTATGACTATAACAAATAATCAGCTTGGAACGCGGTTCCGGCAGACGGCGTTGGCCAGTCTGACCGCGCTCTATTTCGGGGGCATGATGAGCGCCACCGCCCAGGTTCAGATGCAACCCGTGGGCAAAGGCAATTTCTATCAGCCGAGTTTTACCAAAGAACAGGTGTTGGCGGCAGACAAGGCTCGTAAGGCGAGCCTTGAAGGCGACATCTATGCCGGTCAGCCGGGTGTGCTCAACCAAGTATTGCGCCAGCGGACGCCGGAACAGATATTTCAGCCGGATCCATCTGTCAGCGGCGTTCAGAGCTATATAGTGCAGCTTAACGAAGAACCTCTGGCAACCTACGACGGCAGTATTTCCGGGCTGGCGGCCACCAAGGCACCGAAAAATCGCTCGCTGATCGCCAAAGGTCGGGTCAGTGTCAATACGACTGATGCCAGGGCTTACAGCCGTTTCCTGGAAAAGCGTCAGGACAGTTTCGTAAATCGCGCCCGTCAGGCCGGTGCCAATCTGCAGTTGAAACAGCGCTTCACCATTGCCAGCAATGCCATGGTGGTGGAGATGACTCAGGAAGATGCCAAAATTCTTGCCCGCCAGAGCGGCGTCAAGCGGATAACCCCCAACCGCATTTTCCAACTGCGTACCGACAGAGGGCCTGAGTTTATCGGCGCCGATCGGATCTGGCTCGGCCAGGACCCGAGTACAGGCCTGGCCGCCAAGGGTGAAGGTATGCTGGTCGGGATCATAGATACCGGGGTTAACACAGATCACCCGGCCTTTGCCGAGGATCAAGACTATGTGCGTTTGAACCCGCTCGGCAGCAACAAGTTTACCGGTGATTGTATCGACAGCCCTGAATTGTGTAACAACAAACTGGTGGGGGTACATTCTTACCCCGAGATCACAGATGTTTACGGGGCGCCGGAATTTCAGGCTAACCCCTGGGGCACACCTGTCATGTTGCGCCCGGCCAATGGTGAGGACTATAACGGCCATGGCTCCCACACTGCCAGCACAGTAGCAGGTAACCATCTGGTCAATACGCCTTTGCAGGCTGCAACCGGTGATGCCACCAGTGATGGGGTCAATGTGCCCTTTAACTTCCCGGCTACCAGCGGTGTAGCGCCGCGGGCGCATATCATCTCTTACCAGGTGTGCTGGCCCGGCAACGGTGGTGATCCCTATGCCGGTTGTCCCGAGTCGGCGATTCTGGCGGCCTTTGAAGATGCCATTGCCGACGGGGTCGATGCGATAAACTTCTCCATCGGTGGCGCCGAATCTTTGCCCTGGGCCGACCCTATGGAACTGGCGTTTCTGGCCGCCCGTGAGGCGGGAATTTCTGTGGCTGTCGCCGCCGGTAATGCCGGTGCTTATTGGAGTGCGGATCACAGCTCTCCCTGGGTGACGACAGTTGGCGCCACCACCCACGACAGGGTGCTGGAAGCCGGTAACAAGCATATCGACAATTTCGGCGGTAACGAACGCTATCGCCCGTCCGAGCCTATTGTGGGCAAGAGCTTCTCCGGCGGCATTACCGGTGAGGTGGTGCTGGCTGAAAACTATGCCGACCCTGACCCCAGCGATGATTTCAACGCCGCTTCCTGTAACGCACCTTTCCCCGCCGGAACTTTCCGCGATGACCAGATAGTCATCTGTGAGCGCGGTGATATTCCCAGAGTGGACAAGGCCAAGAATGTGGCGGCCGGCGGCGCCGGTGGTTTTATTCTGCAAAACGTGGACTATCAGGTCGACAATCTGGTGGCCGACAGCTTTGTGATCCCTGGGATTCAGGTCAAGCAGAGCGACAGATACAAGCTGAAAAACTGGGTCAGATACAGTGATCCCGGCACGGCCATAGCGACTATCTCGGACTTCAGCAACGAGTATCTGTTTGATGATGCCCTGGCCAATAATCTGGCGCCTTTCAGCTCAATGGGCCCGAGCCGTACCAACAACACCTTGGTGCCGGATCTCAGCGCTCCCGGGGTACAGATTTACGCTGCCAACGCCGATGATCAACCCTTTACCGGCGCGCCGGATGCCTCCGACTGGACCTTTATGAGCGGCACCTCAATGGCGGCGCCTCATGTGACAGGTGCCATGACACTGCTGATGCAGCTGCATCCCGAGTGGACCCCTGCCGAAGTGCAGTCGGCGCTGATGATGACTGCCGGGCCTGTGTATCTCAACACAGGTTATGAGTTGCTGGAGCCTTTCTATCACTTTATGGCCGGCGCCGGTGCCATTAATGTTGCCCGTGCGGCTGATACCGGCCTGGTGATGGATGAGACCATAGAAAACTACCGCAATGCCAATCCGGAGAACGGCGGGATAGTCAATTGGCTCAACCTGCCTTCCATGGTGGAGATGGCCTGTGAGCAAAGTTGCAGCTGGATGCGCACAGTTACTGCCACCCGTGACGGCAGTTGGAGTGCCGAGGCTTTGGGTAAGGAGCAGGGCTTTGAGCTCAGTGTTTCTCCCGAGAACTTTACCCTGGCCAAGGGGGAGAGTCAGACCCTGGTGATCAAGGCCAAAGTGCCGCCGCTGATTGAGTCCAACGTCAATCCGGGTGAGCCGGGAGCGCCTTGGCAGCAGGTACAAAACAAGGACGCCTTCTTCAACGGTGAGCTCAGACTCACTGAAGCGTCAAGCACTTCCCCTGAGTTGCATATGCCGGTAGTCGTGGCCAGTAAGGCTGATCAGATGCCGGTATCCATGGACCTGGAGATCAGCCGGGCTCAGGGCAGTGAAACCCTGAAGATGAATACCTCGGCCTATGCTCAACTGACGCCTCGTTTCTACGGCCCGGTGCAGCCTGAGCTAAAAACTGCCACTCTGGAAGCCGTGGCGCCATTCCTTGATCTGGAATACATAGAGAAGGGCTGGGATATTCAAACCGTCACGGTTCCCGAAGGCGCCAAGCGTTTGGTGGTGGAAGTGCAGAGCGCCAAGCGCACCAGCACGCTTGAGGAGATGAACCCCCGTTATTCAGGGGTGTTCCCCTTTGTGATCCTGGGGCGGGATGCCAACGGCAATAACGGCTTTATCCCTTCGCAAGAGGAGATGGAGCAGGATGACAGGGCGCTCAAGGCAGAATACGATGCCGAGCTGGTGTGTTTCTCTTCCAGCCAAGCCGAGCACAACCTCTGTAGTCTGGAAAACCCGGCCCCCGGTACCTATTGGTTTGCCACTGCCATGGCCTATGGCAAGGGGGAAGTGGAAGCTGTGACCGGCCATGCGGTGATCATGGCCGATGACGATTTCGGTATGTTGAGCCTGGATGGTCCGGCGTCGCATGATGGCAATGGTGACTATCAGTTGACCCTCAACTGGAATATTCCCGATGCCAAGCAAGGGGATGTCTTCTATGGCGGTATGGATCTCGGTACCGGCCCCGGCGCTGAAGGTTCTTTCGGTTTCAGTGCCCTCAATATCCGCCGCGGCGAGGATGCCGTCAGCTGGTCAGTCAGTCAGGACAAGGCGCTGAGCGAAGATGTGGTGGATGTTACCGTTAAACTGGCGGCCAACCTGGAATCCGGCGATCGTAACTATGAGTTGCAGCTCAAGTTACCCGAAGGCATGCGTTTGGCACCGGCGACCATCAAGAGCAATAATCCTGCGGTTGCCGAAGCGATTGTTGCCGATGAAAGCGGCCTGACGCTGACAGGCTTGCAGCCCAGCACCCGCCTGGTGGAGCGGCAATATAAGGTCAGTACCAACCTCAACGATGCCATGTGTCGCACGCCTATGATTGATGAGTATTCCACAGGTGGCTACATAGATCTCTTCGGCGAGTTTGGTATGCAGCCCAACGCCGACTGGTTGGCCGGCGACTCTCAAGCCAGTGTCGATGTGCCTATCGATTGGCTGTTCTATAAAGAGGGCGCCGAGTTCAAGGTGTACAACCAGGCCAATGCCGGTTATATGCGGATGCATACTGTGGGCGCACTGCAGTTTAACACTGCCTACTGGTATATGGGCGCGCACCGCGGCCCTGGTTTCCTCTACGAGGCGCTGGCCCCCTTCTGGCGTGGCAGTTTTGAGATGAAGTACCGCCGCCACTGGGAAGAGCCTTGGGGCTTGACCATAGCCACTCAGTATAAGGAAGAGCGTCCGGATCTGGGGGACTTGTTGTTCCTCGAGTTTGATAATGTTACCGACCGCCAGACAGGCCAGGAGTTTGACTTCCAGACCATACTGCGCAGCGGTATCGACGATCATCCCGGCATGTACGAGATCATCTATGCCTACCAGAACCTGGGGGCCGATGTGACCGACGGGGCTGTGTTTGTCGAAGGCTTTGACAGTACCTGGTCCAGCGGCGCGGGACCGAAGAATGGCTATCTTTATGAGATGCTGGGCTTCGATAACCTGGATACCTTGCTTAAGGATGATCTGGTGATCTGCTTTGATTACACCGGGCCTGAGCAGAGCCGGGTCGAGCTGAGCTTCAAGGCGGCGATTCAACCCGGGGCTACCGGGAAGGCGCTTGCCATGACGCTGGATTACGATCTCGAAGGCGGCGAGCCGGGCACTTTGAGCCATCAGATTGCGGTTAAAGGCAATATCCAGCTGGCGCCACTCAGTGACATGAGTGTTGCCGAAAATGGCCGTATAGACGGTATTGCCGTGACCTATGTCGATGCCGATAAGGTGCCGAATCTGTTGGAGATCAGTGGTGAACACATCAGCGCCGAGATTGATGGTGACAGCTTCAACTTGATCCCCGAGGCAGATTTTCACGGTGAAACTCTGGTCACGGTAACTGTGCGTGATAGCCTCAACAGTGGCGATGCCGCCAGCACCAGCTTTATGCTGAAGGTGGAGTCCGACGGGGTTGACCCTGTGAGCCCTCCAGAGCCGCCGCTGGAGGAGTCAGACTCGGGTGGTTCGCTCGGCTGGAGTCTGCTGGCGCTCTTGTCTCTTGGCTTGTTACGGCGCAAGCGCTGAGGCTGAGCTAAACAAAAGCCAAAGCTAGATCCAAAGCCAAACCTGAGTCCGGGTTCTCACTTGGGCCAGGTGCCAAAAACTGCTGACAAGGCAGATAAAAAAATCCCCGCAGGTTGCATCAGCGGGGATTTTTATTGCCAGGGCTCATTCAAAGCGGTTACTTACAGGGCTAATCATCACGATTGATACAGATTGACTTCGACAGGCCCCGGAATGCCTTCAGTCAGAAGCCTTGAACACCAATTGTTGTGCAAGCCACTCTCTACAAAAGAGAAGGCCACGAGGACTTATTGGCACTTTCCCTAAGGAAGACGCCAATTGAGATCGAAGTCGTAGCGGATACCGGCAGCCACTATCGACTCATCCTCTCGGTTGTCATAGTTTTGCGCCAGATATTCAAGGTGCAAACGTACATTATTCAGCGGCTGCCATTCCAGTGTCAGGTTGTAACCGTCATAGTCCAGGCTGCTGAAATCTTCTATGCCATCTTTGAACCAGAAGTAACCCAGCTTGAGTTTGTAGTCCTTGCCAAGCGGCAGTGCCAGCGCGCCATCAAAGGTATCGCCATCTCGATTGTTAGCACTGACAAAGTCATACTCCTTGCGTTGGTAACTGGCGGCGGCATAGATGCCGTTGTGCCAGGTATAGGCTGCTACCGCGCCCCACACCTGCTCGTCACCCTGCTTGATATCGCCGGCATATTTATCCTGGGCCAGCCAGGTCAGCCCCAGATGCAACTGCTGCCAATCGAATCCCGCCCCCAGGTTGATGATATCGGCGCCGCTATTGTATTCACTGTCATCAAATACTGCCGAAGCCATCAGGGTGAAAAGCTCAATGTTAACTTGATAAATTAAAGCGTTGTCGACAAAGAAGGGGCTTTCCTGATTGTAGCCAAAGGGGCTGTTGGCATTGTTGAAAATGTCAGTGTATTCCGCCACCAGGGTATATTGCACCGGGCGTTGCCGCCCCAGAGTCAGCTTGCCGTATGGCGAGTCGACTCCGGCAAACGCCAGTCGCGCCTCACCGAAGCGGCCATTATCATCGATACGGATTTTCCATTCCCCTTGCGCCAGAGCGCGCCAGCCGGGAAGAAACTCGGTTTCTGCCTTGACTCCAATTCGCGACAGTGCATCGCCTATGTCCCACTGATCTTTGCCGCGATCCCTGTATTCCAGTGTTGGGCGCAGCGAGCCGTACAGAGTGAATTGGCTGGCGCCAAGGGAGGAGGTCATAGAAGGAGGCTTATCCTGCATCGTTTGACTGGCGGCAGGCTCAGGCTTGCTGGCTTGTTGCGACGATGCTGAGGTTTGGCTTGTGTCATGGGCCATCATTGGCGAGTGAGTGCCGGATTGTTGCAGCTGGGCTTGCAGTAGCTGCTCCAGTTCCATGACTCTTTGTTCCAATGCCTTGATGCGTTGCTCTTGGCTGCTGTCTTCGGCATTCGCCAGCAGCGGCAGCAGACAGGCGCTCAATATCAGGAGTTTGCCTTTCATATCGACTCTCCGGTAGCTGTGGATACGGTGCGCCTGGGCTTGGTACCTGGGCGCACTGGCGGTTTCAGACAATAAACTTGTTGAGTATGGCGTCCTGCTGCCGTACCTGTTCGGTTTGGGTATGCATGGCTGAGTTGGCCTGTGTCGCCGAATCCGATACCTGCACCGACAGATCCTTGATCCTGACCGTGTTGTTATTGATCTCTTCGGCCACCAGGCTCTGCTCTTCGGCGGCTGAGGCGATTTGCAGATTCATATCGGTGATCTGCTGAATGGCATCGCGGATACGGTTCAGCGCCTCATTGGCACCTTCTGCCTTGGTAACGGCTTCCTGGGTGGTGTCCTTACTCTGATTCATCACGTCGGCCACGGCGCGGGATCCGGCCTGCAACTGTTCTATCATGGCGCGAATTTCTGTGGTGGATTCCTGGGTGCGCTGTGCCAGAGTGCGCACTTCATCAGCCACCACGGCAAAACCTCGGCCTGAATCACCGGCTCTGGCGGCCTCAATGGCGGCGTTGAGCGCAAGCAGATTGGTTTGATCGGCAATATCATTGATAACACTCAGAATCGTTGCGATATTGCTGGTGGCGGTTTCCAGCTCTTTCACCTCTTGCACTGCCATATCAATCCGCTCTGACAGGGCATTGATTGCATCTGTGGTGGCGCTGACCACCTGAGTGCCGACACTGGTGGCGCTATCGGCGTCTTTGGCTGCGGTGGCGGCGCCCTGAGCATTACGGGCAACATCCGACGAGGTGGTGGCCATTTCGTGCATGGCGGTGGCCAACTGTTCCAGCTCATGCAACTGGGATTTCATGGCGTCTGTGGATTGCTGCAGCTCGGCCGAGGTCATTTCAGAACTCTGCAATATCTGCTGCCCTATGGCCTTTGACTGGGTGATGAGCTGTTGCAGACTGGCGGTAAAGCTGTTGAAGCCTGATGCCAGAGCCGAGAATTCGGCGTCAGTGTCCGTATCCAGTCTCTGGGTCAGATCCCCTTCGCCCGAAGCGACATCTTGAATCGCCTTGTTAAGGGTTTCCAGAGGCCGCATCAGTGTTTTGATCAGCATCAGCAGCAGTGTGATGCTGAATATGACGGCGATAATGGCGTACAGGACGGAGCTGTTGCGCAGTTCGCTGACGGCGGCATAGGCGATATCTTCATCCAGCAGGGCACCGACGTACCAGTTCTCACCACTGACCTTGGCAAAATCCAGGGTATAAGGTTTACCGTCCAGTATTACCTGCTGCGGATCTTCACTTAACGACACCTTGGGCAGGAAGTTGCTCATGGGTTTGCCGTTCAGCTCTGACTTGGGGTGGGCTATGGTGGTGCCATCGCCCGAGACGATAAACACATAGCCGGCATTGAAGAGTTTGACTTGATTGACCAACTCGGCCAAGCCGACCAGGCTGACATCATAAAAAATGGCGCCGATAAAACGGCCGCTGTCTTTGACCGGAGTGGCGATGGAAACCAGAATTTCCCCTGACGCCGAGTCGGCATAGGGCGCTGTGATAATCAAAGCGTCGGCTTGTTTGGCGTCCTTGTACCAGGGGCGCACCCTGGGGTCCCAACCGGCTCCGGGATCCCAGGCGGGATTGTTGTTGATATTCGAGCCATCGCTTTCATAACCGAAGCCGACCAGAAGGAAGCTGTTTTTTATTACTGGACGGGTGATCACATCGCGGATGTGTGCGGGCGAAAGATCGGTTTCCAACATACTGGTTGAATAAGCGGCCAGTTTCTTGCGCGAGTCCAGCTCAGAAGAAACCGTGTTTTTGAGTCCATCCATGATTTCGGTCACGCTGGCTCCTACCTGAGCCTGCATCTGTTCCTGTACCGCAAAGTATTGCTTGGTGGAAAGCAGTGCAACTGTTACCAAAAGCAATGCAGAGGAGGCGGCGACAATCTTATGGCTGAACTTCATTGTTTATCCTCTGATAATGTTGACGTATCCCATAAATATATAGACATAAATCTACCCAGCGGCCATTGCGACCGGGACAATCTAGTACATTTGTTTAACAAGAATAGTGCAAGCCGAGGAGTTTTAACTGAGGATGTTTAATAAATGTGAACCAATAAGGCTTTCCTACGCCATATTCTAACTGGGGATGCTGGAAATATGGCTTAAACAACGCCCCTTGCGCATATAAGGGAAGGTGAGAACAAGTCCCATGTGTGCTCTGCGTCGACTTACAGGCCTGGATGCAAGGCGTGGTTCGCAGCAAATGGCCTTAGTCCTTTGCAAGAAGCACAACACAGCAGACGGGTCTGTAAGCCACGCCCTTCGGGGCTTTAACAGCAACAGGCTCTCTGCGTTATCCGACTTCGACAGGCCCCGGCATGTCTTCAGTCAGATGCCTTGAACGCCAACTGCTGTGCAAGCCACTCTCTACAAAAGAGAAGGCCACGAGGACTTATTCCCATCTTCCCAAGGGGCGATACAGATTACTGGTTATCGGTTGCTGTTTGTTTGATAAATTCGGCGACATTTTCACCGGCTATGCGACCAAATACTATGGTATCGGCTATCGCATTACCTGCCAGCCGATTGGCACCGTGGACGCCACCTGTTACTTCACCGGCGGCATAAAGGCCGGCAATAGGCTTGCCGTCTTTATTCAATGCCCGGGTGTCAGTGGCGATTTTAAGGCCACCCATAGTGTGGTGAACCGCAGGCTTAACCTGCACTGCATAGAGCGGGAAATGCAGATCGTCGGCCATATTCTTGCGGCCAAAATCGCTGTCCTTGCCACTGGCCTGAAAACCGTTATAGCGTTTGACGGCGGCTGCCGCCGTTTCGGCATTCATTTGGGTTTTGGCTGCCAGCTCTTTGGCGTCGGCGGCTTTGTAGATGATACCCAGCTCCAGCATGCCCCGCAGTTGCCCCAGACGTTCAAACACGGTTTCATCAAATACCAGCCAGGCGTCTTTTCCGGGTTGAGCCCAGATGCACTCGGAGACTTTGTCCCTGGGGCCCATCTCGTCACAGAATCTGGCACCATCGCGGTTCAGCAATATGGCACCGGCGCCGCGTGCTGTGCCTGAAATAACCATTTTACCGGCCGCTGCTGTGGGGAAGGCCTGGATTTGGTCGACATCCACAGTATCCACGCCAATGGCGGTGGCAAAGGTGAGTGCATCGCCGACATTGCCCGGGTTATTGGTAGAGTCTACGCCCTTGAGATCCGGTCTGTATTTGGCGACCAAGGCATTGTTGCGGGCAAAGCCGCCGGAGGCAATCACCACGGCCTTGGCCGCCAATAGATGCACTCCAGTGTGCTTGCCTTGCACCAATACTCCGGTGACTCTGCCTTGCTTGTCTTCAACCAAGCGTATCACCTTGCTGTTGGTGCGGGTTTCAACCTCGAGTTTTTCGGCCGCCCTTTTCAGGGTATTGATGATTTCCGGGCCGGACTTGGCACCGCCGCTGGGCCGATGCAGACGTTCGGCACTGTGGCCACCGGCACTGGCCGCGGAAGTCATATCTGCGCCCAAGGCCATCAACCAGTCGATACCGGCACTGCCGTTGTTGACCAGGGTATGTACCAGATCCGGATTATTGAGCTGGTGGCCACCCTTCATTGTGTCCTGATACCAGAGCGCCTTGCTGTCCTGATAACCACGAAACGCCTGGGTCAGAGTCTCTGCCGAAGCCATGCCACCGGCGGCCAGCATGCCATTGCCACCTATGTAAGGTTGTTTCTCAAGTAATACCACATCCTTGATACCGTGCTGGCGGGCTGATACGGCGGCGGCGTGTCCGGCGG
Organism: Shewanella sp. 38A_GOM-205m; assembly: GCF_000518445.1. Taxonomy (NCBI): domain Bacteria; kingdom Pseudomonadati; phylum Pseudomonadota; class Gammaproteobacteria; order Alteromonadales; family Shewanellaceae; genus Shewanella; species Shewanella sp. 38A_GOM-205m. Next base: position 85,431 of record NZ_KI912439.1, read on the forward strand.
CGCCGGCGCCAATGACCAGAAGCTCATGCCGTTCCACCGGACCTGCGGCCAGCGCCTTGTCTATGGCTTGCTGAGATACTTCGGGGAAGACATAGGTATCCGCTACCTTATCGCTCGCGGAGAAGGGGATATGAAAACTGCTCTTGAAACTGTCATGGCAGGTCTGACACACCATCACAGGCTCCTTGTGGCCCGAGTGGCAACTGGTGCAGGACAGGTCAATAAGATGACTGTGGTGGGGCGAAAGCGGTTGCTTTGCCTGCTGAGCCAACTCCTGCAGCGAGCCGTGGCAACTGATACAAGCCTGGTTTTCCCGAGCCTCGTTGTCTTTTACCTCTATGGGCCGACTATGGCAGGACTGACAATCGGCGCCTGCCTGTTTGATATGGTGCTCGGCCAGACCCGCAGCAGATACCATGCCGGTATACAGAAATGCAGTACCGGCCAATAACATTATTCTTTTCATGAATATCCTCACACATGGTTTTGTTATGCCTTGATAATATTGTTAATGCATGGGTGAGTTATCAAACCAATCGTTTTCGTCTGTGACGTTAAAAAAACTAAAGTGTTAAGAGAAAATATGAGAATAATTCCACCAATGAAGGCGGTGATTTGTTTTGAAGCGGCCGCAAGACTCAAGAGTTTTAAATTGGCAGCGGTTGAACTGAATGTGACGCCGGGCGCAATCAGTCACCAAATCGCCGCATTGGAAAACTTTGTCGGTAAAGAATTGTTTGACCGTAGTCACAGGCAATTGGAGCTCACTCACAGCGGCCGAAAATATTTCGCCAGAGTCGCGATTATTCTACAAAATATGGAAGAAGCCACCATAGACCTTGGGGTGCAGGGACATAGCCCCTCATTGAAAGTGGCTGTGCCGCCGTCACTGCTGAAAAACTGGCTATTGCCAAGAATGAGCCAGAGTCATATTTATCATAAGGGGATCAGTATCGAGTTTATCGATACCCTGGAATATCTTGATTTTGGAGGTACTGGTCTGGATCTGGCTATTAGATACGGTTATGACTCCTGGGATAATTATTATTCCGTTCATCTCTTTGATGAGGAAATGGTGGCCGTTTGTCACCCTGAATACTGTGCGGTTAATTATGATTCTTTAACACAAAATGCCGTCGATAATATGACCTTGATATATACCAATAATAGATTGGTACAGTGGGATATAGTATTACAGTACTTTGGCATTGAACGGCGAGCACAACAGTCGAGGCTGGTATTTCAAAATTCAGTTCAGGCCATAGAAGCCGCGGTCTTGGGCGCGGGAATTGCCTATGTCAACCGCTTGCTGGTGGAAAAGGAGCTGGAGAAACAGCGTTTGGTGATCCCGTTTGAGATCCGCATGCCTGAGCACAAATCGCCTTCATATCATCTGGTCAGCACCTTCGAGCGGATGCAACATGAATCTACTGCGCTGATCTATCAGTCTATTCTGGAAGAGGTGAAACGTATCCCGGAGCGTTCTTCTGTCAGCACAGGTCGGCAGCGGTTGGGGTGTTCAACCCCTTTGGGATAATCAAACGCCGCCCTTGAGCGGCGCTGCTTACTTTAGCGTTGGATTACGCTTTATCTTTGGCTTTTAAAGCTGACAGCCTGGCCGAGGCCAGTCCCAGTAAACTGCCATTCGGGTAATGACCGCGCTTGTCGGCCTTGCCGGTTTCCATATCGCACAGCAATGCCATCGCCTCGGTCACATGCTCGACCGTCCAGATATGGAACTTGCCCTTGCTGATGGCGTCCACCACAGGCTTTTTCAGCATCAGGTTGTGGGCGTTGCCCGCGGGAATGATCACCCCTTGGGTATGTCTGCGCCCCTTGATGGCACAGACATCGAAAAAGCCTTCAATCTTTTCATTGACCCCGCCTATGGGCTGGGCTTCACCGAACTGGTTCATTGAGCCTGTGATGGCGACATCCTGGCGCAGGGGAACCTGGGCGATTGCAGAGATAATGGCGCAGCATTCGGCCATGGAGGCACTGTCGCCATCGACCCCGGAATAAGATTGCTCGAAGGTCAGGGAGGTGGTTAGCGGAATATCGGCCTCGCGTCCCAACAGGGTTTTGATATAGGCCGAGAGGATCCATACCCCCTTGGAGTGAATACGGCCGCCGAGGCGCACCTTGTGTTCAATGTCCAACACTTCGCCCTTGCCAAAGGCTGTGGTCGCGCTGATACGGTTGGGCAGGCCAAACTGATGATCTGTGGTGGCGATAACCGACAGTGCGTTGACCTGGCCGCAGGCTTTGCCGTGCACATCAATCAGGGTGGTGCCCTTGTGAAAGCTCTGCATCAGTTGGTCCCTGAGACGCGATACCCTTTGCTCCTGCTGCGCCAGTGCCTGCTCCACATGGGTGAGGCGAATACTGCGGGCGTTGGCCGCCTTGGCGCAGTAGTGGGTCTCCCGCAGCAGATTGGCGATATTGGCCGAGTGCAGTGACAGCTGGGTTTGGTCATCGGCCTGGCGCGAGCTGAATTCGATTATCCGCGCAATGGCGCTGCGATCGCAGTGCAACATCTGGTTGTCGTGCACTATCGAGGAGATAAATCTGGCATAGAAACATTCGGCCTTCGGACTTCTTGGCATCACATCTTCAAAGTCGGCGGTTACCCGAAACAGCTCGCTGAAGTCGGGATCATAATGCTGCAGTAACTGGTAGGTCTGGTTGTCACCGAAGAGCACAATTTTGACATCCAGAGGGATAGGCTCCGGCGCCAGTGAAACTGTGCCGGACAGGGAGACTTCACGCTCCAGCGAGCTGAGATCCAGACTGCGGGAACGCAGTGCCCGTTTGAGCCCGTCCCAAACGTAGGGCCGCTCCAGCACCTTGACCGCATCCATCAGCAGCACCCCGCCATTGGCCTTGTGCAGGCTGCCGGGGCGGATCAGCGAAAAGTCAGTAAAGACGGTGCCGCGGTAAGTGGCGTTTTCCACATAACCGAATAGGCCGTGATAGGTGGGGTTTTCCTCTACCACCACAGGGAATTTCTGCTCCTCTTGACCCACCAGCAGGTTGACCTGATAACGCCTGGGCATTTTCTTTTCCAGCGAGGCATAGGCCAGCGCCAGTTGGTCTTCACTCTCCTCGAGGAAGATATCCAGGTTACCGAGCATATCTTTCTGCATCGCCGTCAGAAAAGAGCGGATCTCCGGCAGGCTGCGGTATTCATCCTTGAGCGGCTTGAAGAAATGGCTCAGTACTTCGCGGGCCACCTGTTCATCGTGCTCCTGCTGCTTGGTGCTGAACTCCTCTTCCCATTCGGTCAATTGGCGGATAATGCCCCGCAGGCGCGATTCCAAGTGTTTGATATTCTGTTCAAACGCCTGCTGCTCGGCTTCTGGCAGGGCGTGATAGGTTTCCTCGGTATGCGGCTCTTCGCCGTTCAGCGCCATCAACTGATACTCGCCCTGAGTGTTGATGGAGAGGTTTATTTTCATCCCCTTGGCTTCTTCGCTCAGAGCCAACAGCGCCGCTTCCTGTTTTTGCGCCAACTGACTCTTGAGCTTGTCGGCGCGGCGGTAATACATCTCGTTGTCAAACGCCAACGGCAGCGCCTTGACCAGCCGGAGAACCAGTTTTTCCATCTCTTTCTTGAAAGTGACGCCCTTGCCGGCTGGCAGTTTGAGCACCTTGGGGGTACGGGTCTGGTCGAAGTTGGCCACATAACACCAGTCGTTAAGTGTCTTGTCGGTAAATTCATGGCGCTTGAGATAACGCAGCATCATAGTGCGTTTGCCCAGACCATTTTGGCCTATGGCATAGATGTTGTAGCCCTTCTCCTTGATGGACATGGCAAATTCCACCGCACTCTGGGCCCGCTCCTGACCTATGATGTCATCCAGCGGCTCCAGTTCGCGGGTAGACTTGACCTCATCTCCCAGATTGTCGAGATTGGCGGGACGATATACCTGACTGGCATCTAAGCTGGTGACGGCCATGGGCGCTTCCTTGTTCAAATAGGGCAGAGAAAAGTAAAACTGCTTTTTATGACAATAAGATGCGCTGCAACCTAAAGCAAACGTCAAACCGAATAAGTCTCTCGGGCGGTTAATTTTTCACCCGTAAGCCACTTTTGCAGCTGGAACCCAGGGATAACGCCTATTCGTCACCGGGTAGCAGAGTATAATAGCGGTTTACCCTAAGCTTTATCTTTGAAGGACTCTCCATGGAATTTGCCGCTTTTTCTCTGCCCGAACCGCTACTGACCAATCTGGCCGGACTGGGTTTTAGCAAGGCAACCCAAGTGCAGGCAGAGGCCATTCCTTTGGTGCTCGCCGGCAGCGATCTCCTGGTGAAGGCACAGACGGGGACAGGGAAAACCGCCGCCTTTGCCTTGCCGTTGCTGGCGCGTTTACTGCCCGCCACGACTGAGAGGGCAGTAAAACCCGCAGCGCCCAAGGCTCTGGTGCTGGTGCCTACCCGGGAGTTGGCGCAGCAGGTTTTCGATAACATTAAAAGCTATGCCAAGGGCTGCGAGCTGAAGATTGCCATTGCCTATGGCGGTGTGCCACTCGATGGGCAGCTAAAGAACTTCAAGGATGGCGTCGATCTCTTGGTCGCCACGCCCGGGCGCCTGCTGGATCACCTTAAAAAGCGCAGTCTCAGGCTGGATAAGGTTGAGACCCTGGTGTTTGATGAGGCCGACCGTATGTTGGATATGGGGTTTGAAGATGAGATCTCGGCGCTGATGAAAAAGATGGCCAAACAGCGTCAGACTCTGCTGTTTTCCGCCACCTTCAACGACAACATCTGGCGTCTGGCCAAGACTTTGCTGCAGTCTCCCAAAGTGCTGGAGCTGCAAGCATCGGAGCAGGGTGGCAGTATCAAGGAGCGATTGATTGAGCTCGATAGCGAACGTAAGGCCACCGCCGTTGCCGCCCTTTGTCGCCGGCACGACTGGCGTCAGGTGTTGCTGTTTAGTCGCACCAAGGAGGGGGCCGACAAACTGGTCTGTGAGCTCAGTGCCGAGGGCTTGGCCGCCAGTGCGCTGCACTCAGATCTGAGTCAGGCTCAGCGCGAACAGACCTATCAGGCGTTCAAGGCGGGTGAATGCCGTTTGCTGGTGGCCACAGATGTTGCCGCCAGAGGCCTGGATGTAGCTGCTTTGCCTTGTGTTATCAATCTGGAGCTGCCGTTCAAGCGCGAAGATTATGTGCACCGCATTGGCCGCACCGGCCGCGCCGGCATGGAAGGGCTCGCCATCACCCTATTCAGTCGTGACGACGAGCGCCTCCTCGAAGAGCTGGAAGCCATGCTCGACAGACGCCTCCCCAGAGAATGGCTGCCCGGGTTTGAGCCGGATCTCAACCGCAGTTTTGACGCACCGAGAAACCAGAGTAAAGCCGCCAAAAAGCAACGTGCCCGCAAGAGAGCGCTTGGTAAAAGATAACAAGCGATAAATAACAGGGATTGCTTGTATCACTGCGCCTTTCTGGCAAACTCTGAATCGGTAGAACATCAACAGCGTTGCCTGAGTCGGCATTGGCCATGAAAAGGATTTATGGGTGAAAGCGTATTGGATAACAGTCGTACTCGGGATCTGTCTGAGCTTTGCCACTATTGCACCGAAAGTGGCTATTGCACAGGAAGCTGCAGCCTCTACCATCGAGGCCCAAGATGGCGGCAGTGGCAGTCTGTTAATAACAGAGAGCAGTTCTCCAGCCGGTGTGCTTTCTGGATCTGCTGAAGCTTATGAGCAATACACCCAGGCAACCTGCCTGCTTATTCGCCACGAGATGGGGGAGCGAAACCCTGACTCGGCCAGATACCTTGAATTGTCCCGTAACCTGCAACGTCATTGTCAATCACCCATCATTTCGGATAAGGCTCCGCTTAATATCAGTGGTTCGATAACCAATGCCGCGCCTCCCGAGCGGAAAACGGCATCCTATGCCGAGCCTAGGGTTAATTATTCCAGCGCTCATCCCCAGCGGGTTGTAGTGCCTGTTGCGGGAAAGCCTCAGATATTACTCAGCTTGGAACTCAAGTGGTTTTTGGTAGCCTTGTTGCTGGCCGCTGGGATATTGGGATTTCCCTTTTGGCGGCGAAAGCGGGAAAATTCTCTGGGTGAAAACGGGGAAGAGGCGATAGCGCAGTGTATTCGGGAAACCTTGGTTGGCGGTTATTTCAAGTTATATCGAAATATACTATTGCAGACCGCCGACGGGGATGAGACAGAAATAGATCTGTTGCTGCTAACTGTCAACGGGATCTTGGTTATCGAGAGTAAGGATTACAGCGGCTGGATTTTTGCCGACCCCTATTCAAAGCACTGGGTGCAACATCTTTATCGCAGCAAGTGCCGGTTCCAGAATCCGCTGCATCAAAACTACAAACACTGCCTGGCCGTTGCCCATATTCTGGGGACGAACCGGGGAATAAGGTCTTTGGTTGTTTTCGGCCCCAGAGCCAGTTTCAAGACCGCCGTTCCGCAAAATGTTATCCAGTTGGCGCAATTGGATGATTATCTGCAGGGATTTCGGCAAACACTGTTTACCCAAGATGAGTTGATGCAATTCGAACTCTGCTTGCAGCAAGCCAGTGAGGCATCCACAGTAGAGGCAAGGGAAAGGCATATCGCCAGGCTCAAGAGTCGCCGTATTGAACCCAGTTTGTAAATCATTACTGAGATGCGGCTCGCTATTGGGTTCATTCGCCAAAGTGGGTCAGTTGCGCTAAGCTAGTGGCCCGGTTTTCAAGAAACAGTCTCCTGGGGGAGCCATGTTCGCAGTCGATACCCATACCCACACAGTTGCCTCTACTCACGCCTACAGCACGATCCATGATTACCTGGCAGTCGCCAAGCAGAAAGGGATCCGTTTGTTTGCCACCACAGATCATGGGCCGGCGATGGCCGATGCGCCGCATTTCTGGCATTTCGTGAATCTCAGGGTATTGCCGCGGATAGTCGACGGCGTAGGGATATTGCGCGGGATTGAAGCCAATATTACCAATCTGGAGGGGGAAATTGACTTCTTTGGTGAGTTCCTGGAAGAGCTGGACTTGGTGCAGGCCGGGTTTCACGAGCCGGTATTCCCTCCCGCCGACAGTGACAGCCATACTCAGGCGCTGCTGAACTGCATTCGCAGCGGCAAGGTCGATATCATTACCCACCCAGGTAACCCCAAGTATCCATTGGATCAGGAGCTGATTGTCCGCACCGCCGCCGAGCATAATGTGGCGCTGGAGATCAATAACTCCTCTTTTGCCTGCTCCCGCAAGGGCAGTGAAGACAGCTGCCTCAATATTGCCAAACTGGCGAAACGATTCGATGCCCAGTTGGTGATGGGATCAGATTCCCATGTTGCCTTCAGTCTGGGGGAGTTCCCGCTGGCGCTTGAGATAGTGGATGCCGCCGGTTATCCAAGAGACAGGCTGCTCAATCGCGAACCATTGGCGCTGCTGAATTTCCTGCAGCAGCGAGGCCACAAGACGCTTGGTGAGTTAATCGACTACTTTAAGAGTGAGGCGGCCGCGGGCTAACCTGGTTCGCCTGCCTTAAGGATACGAGCCACAAAATCCATCAACTGATGAGCCATGAATCCCGAATCGTGACAGCCAAGACTACCCGAATATTGATCACCGGCGCTCATGGCCAGCTCGGACAGGCGCTGCTGGCGAACTTACCTTGGTTACCCGAGTTTTCGCCTTCCAGGCTGCGAATGAAGATACCTGGGGTAAGCCTGGTGCCTGGCAGTGCTATAGCACCTGGCAGCGCAATTGAAATAGTGGCGCTCGGGCATCAGCAGCTGGATTTAACCTCAGCAGATTTGCCCGAGCGGCTCAGCGAAATCAATGCCGATGTGATAATCAACTGCGCCGCCTACAACGCCGTGGATGCGGCCGAGCAGGATATGGCTGCCGCCATGGCGCTCAATGCCGAGGCGCCGGAGCGTTTGGCCATCAGGTGCCGGCAACAGGGTGCTTGGCTTATCCATATTTCGAGTGACTATGTCTTCGGGAATGTCTTCGGGAATGATTTGGGAAACGTTTCTGGAAATGCAGCGGCCAATATGCTCGGGAATGCGCCCAGAGCCTTGACCGAGAGCGATGTTTGCGAGCCTTTGAGCCTGTACGGTCAGAGCAAGCTCGCCGGCGAGCAGCGCTTGCTTACGGCCAATCCCGGCGCCCTGGTGCTGAGAACCTCTTGGCTTTACAGCCGTTTTGGCAGCAACTTTGTGTTGACCATGCGGCGATTGCTGACCGAGCGCCCGGAACTCAAGGTGGTGGCGGATCAGGTCGGCACGCCAACCTGGGCCGAGGCGTTGGCGCGGCTTATCTGGCAGTTGCTCATCTGGTTTCATCTTAAGCCAGAGAAGTCCGCGGTGCTGAGCGGCTGCTTTCATTACGCGGCAACGGGGCAGTGCAGCTGGTATCTTTTCACCCAAGAGATAGCCGAGCAAATTGCCAAGCAGCAGTGTAATTCTGCGCCAAGCTCTCAGGCGGCGCCGCCATTGCAAACCGCCTTGCCATCTCAAGCCGCCTTGCATTCTCAAGCTGCATTACATGCTCAACCAAACCCGGCGCCAATCACGCCAGGGTGCCGGATAACGCCTGTCAGCACAGTAGAATACGGCGCCTTATTGAATCGAGCACAGGCGCCGCGCCCGGCGTATTCGGCGCTCGACTCAAGCGCTCTCAAAGATGCCATGGCGGCCATGCCTTCGGCATTTCGCTGCTATTTGCCAAAAGATTATCCGTCACCCATCTGGCTTTCCTGGCAGGCGCAGTTGACGCAGATGCTTTCGGGGCTTGGTGCATCTTCCTTGGATTGAATCGGCTTAAACAGAATGAAAAGTAAGGCAAAACCGGCTGTAGATTATAACCAGTAGCTAAAGGTTATACCCGCCAAAGCCGGGTGGCTGGCATAATAAACTATCTTGTTGATCCAAAGGATGAAACCTTGTCGAATAATCCCCCCAAGACCTTGCTTGATGCCAAGCAGCTGACACTCTTGGCCGAGATGGCCCGCGCCGCCGGTGAGGCGATAATGCACTATTATCAGGGCGGCGAACTGGCGATTGAGCGCAAGGCCGATGACAGTCCGGTCACGGCTGCCGATCTTGCCAGTCACGCCGTGTTGCAACAGGCGCTGGCGCGTGAGTTTCCAACCTGGCCACAGATGTCGGAAGAAGCGGCGGATATCCCCTGGGCACAGCGGCGGGGCTGGGAAACCTATTGGCTTATCGACCCTCTCGATGGCACCAAGGAGTTTATCAAGGGCAACGGCGAATTTACCGTCAACATTGCGCTTATTCACCGAGGCCAGGCGGTCGCAGGTGTTGTCTATGTGCCCGCTACAGCCGTGTGCTATTTGGGCGCGCTGGGACTCGGTGCCTGGCGTGAGACCCCAAATGCGGCTGGATACCAGCGTGTGGAATTGAATGCCAGGGCCGGAGTTAAGCGCCAGGTTCCAGTGATTGTCGGCAGTCGCTCGCACTCGAGCCCGGGGCTTGGCGAGTATCTGCAGCAGCTTGGCGAGCACGAAATGAAGAGCGTCGGCTCATCACTCAAATTCTGCCTGCTTGCTGAGGGCAAGGCGGATATCTACCCCAGATTGGGCCCTACCAGTGAATGGGACACGGCGGCGGCTCAGGCCGTGCTTGAGAGTGCCGGTGGCCGAGTTTTGGAATATCCAGCCGGCAACAACTTAAAATATAACCAAAAAGAAACTATCCTCAATCCTTGGTTTATCGCATATAGTGCCGATTGGCCTTGCGATTGAAGCAGATATAAACACCGGAGTTGAAAGCATGATGCGTATCGGCGTTGATTTGGGCGGCACAAAGATTGAATTGGTGGCTCTGAGTGGCGAAGGGAGTGAGTTGTTTCGCAAGCGAATTGCCACCCCCAGAAACTATCAGGCGACCATTGAGGCCATCTGTGCCTTGGTCGATGAAGCCGAAACGCAGCTGGAAATGACAGGAACCATCGGCATTGGTATTCCCGGGGTGATCTCGCCCTTTTCCGGTTTGGTGAAAAACGCCAACTCCACTTGGTTAAATGGTCATCCGCTCGATAGAGAGCTCGAGCAGCACCTGGGGCGCAAAGTGCGGGTTGCCAATGACGCCAACTGTTTTGCGGTCTCCGAGGCGCTGGATGGCGCCGCCGCAGGCAAAGAGGTGGTGTTCGGGGTGATCATAGGCACAGGCTGCGGTGCCGGCATTGCCATCAATGGCAGGGTGCATCAGGGGGGCAATGGCATAGGTGGTGAGTGGGGCCATAATCCCTTGCCCTGGATACGCGCCGAGGAGTTCAACAGCACTGAGTGTTTTTGCGGCAAGCATGACTGCATCGAAACCTTTATTTCGGGAACAGGGTTTGTCCGCGACTATAACCAGGCCGCTGGGGCGCAGCTCAGCTCGGGCGCCGAGGTGATGGCATTGCTGGAGCAGGGGGATGCCGAGGCTAGCGCGGCCTTTGAGCGCTATCTTGACCGTCTGGCCCGTTCTCTGGCCCATGTGATCAATCTGCTGGATCCTGACGCCATAGTACTTGGCGGCGGCATGTCCAATGTGCAGGCTATCTATCCGGCATTGCCGGACAGGCTCAAGCACTATGTGGTCGGCGGCGAGTGCCGAACCCCAGTGTTGGCCAATCACTACGGCTGCTCCTCCGGGGTACGCGGCGCCGCTTGGCTGTGGGGCCGGGACTGAGTTTGGCAAGGCGCTCTGGCCGTATTACTGATATTCGACTTAGGCACTCTAGGCACTTTAGACAAAAGGGAAAAGCACTCGAACATGTATTGGGGCGAGTGAGCCTATAGCCCTTCGCCAATCACTGGTCAGCCGAGTAACGCTTCTGTAAGCTATGGCTACTTTTGCCAACCTTCGGATATCAAGCGTGTTCTGGCTGAAAAAAATCCTCTCTCAATTCTTTATGCCCATTCCTCTAACCTTGGTCACTCTGCTGCTGGCTTGCTTTTATATCCGTCGCAGGCCGGGAGTAGCGCGCGCCCTGGGGGTTTTTGCCATCACTTGGGTGCTGCTGCTTTCCAGCTCTATCGGCAGCAACACGCTGCTTGCGGGGCTTGAGCGTCAGTATCCACTTTATACCGCTGCACCGGCGCGCTCCTGTGTGGTGATGGTACTGGGTTCTGGCCATGATGATCAGGTTGGCGGACTCGCGCGACATATGTTGTCGGCAACGGCGCTTGAGCGCCTCAGTGAGGGGGTGGCGCAACTCAAGGCGGCCAATAGCAAAGATTGCCTGCTGGCGGTCAGTGGTTGGAGCGGCGGCCTTGAGCAGCAGAGTCATGCCCGGCGCATGGCCGAGGCCGCCATCGAGTTGGGGGCCGAGCCATCGCGAATTCTAATGCTGGAGTCGGCCCGCGATACCATAGAGGAAGCCCTGGCGTTGCGGCAGGCCTTCGGTGCCGACACAGACGATAAAGGAATAGATGCCTTGGGTGGCAGACAACTGATCCTGGTCACTTCCGCCAGCCATATGCCAAGGGCGATGCGAATATTCCGCTCGACCGGGCTTGAACCTCAGGCGGCACCGACCGACTTTCTGCTTAGGCGCGATCACTGGTGGCGCCTGACTACATCCAATCTGGATGATTCACAAAAGGCGCTGCACGAATATCTGGGATTGGCCTGGTTGACTGTCAGCGGCCGCTAATGGTCCTGAACCCTGGTCATGAAATGAATAAACGGCTGACAAGCCGCTGACAATAGAGCGAAAGCGTTATGGAAACTATCACAATAAGGCCGGGCAGCAAGCGCAATGGCATTACACTGACCCTGGCCGGAGGGCTGGGCGTTGTCCTGGGTTTGGTGCTGTTTATCGGTTGGCCCTGGATGTTTGCGCCCGGACTGGTTTGTTTCGCCCTCGGGGCCGTGTCATTGGTGCTGGGAATTGCCAAGCAGCTCGAGCCCCATGTCAGTCTTGAATTCAGCGCAGAAGGGCTGAGATTCTTTCATCGCCGCGGCAGCTTGTTTGTGGCCTGGGATAATATTCAGCGGCTGGATCAGCCCAGAGTCACCCAAGGTATGGAGCAACTGACGCTGCCCTATGTCGGGCTCAAGCTCAAACGTATCAATCCGCTGCTGGATGCCATTTCACCCAGGTTGGCGACCGGGCTCTTGTCGGAGCAGCGGCCCTTGTTGATGACAGCTGCCGCCCAGGATGAAGAGCTGCAAACACTGGAAGCGGCACTCAGCGCCGAGTTTGAACCCCTGACGGTCAATGATGAGCGTTACAGAGGCGTTTTGGCCATGTTTGGTCGCCGCTGCCTGACGCTGGACAAGTACTTGGGTTATCACCTCTATATTCCAGTGGATGCTTTGGATCAACCGACGGAAAGCTTTGTCCGTAAACTGCGGCAACTGTGGCAGCAGAGGTTATCCTGTCAAAAGTAAAGAGATTTGTTGCATTGGTCTTGTGGGTAACGCAGTCTTTGTATAACAACCTGTTCAAAAGTCTAGACCATTTTGAATCGAAGAAAATGTACTTTTGATTATGAGATTCTTTTAAATCTTTAGGTGAAGGTGTTTTTGGTTTTATATTATTTGGTTAAATAAATTTATTACATGGAGTGTTTATGGATCGGGTTTTGAATAAGGTGGTACTCGTATTTGTCTTTGTTGGGTTGGCGTTTTTGGCAGGAAGAGTTTACAATTATTATAATGAGATCGTTCCTGAGACAGGGTTTTATGGAAAAACTAACGGCTATTTGGGAATGTTGGGTTTGGAATATGGTGGATATTATCGTTCAGGAATGAAAGAAGGTTTGTGGCAATGGTTTGATGAGTCAGGGAAATTAACAAAGTTTGGCGGGTATGTGAATGGGCGTGAACATGGAGTTTGGGAAGAAAGAAATGGAACAATAGTTATCGCGGTTCAACTTTATTTTCATGGGAAAATGATCGCATCAAAGAGTTTTTGTAGTAATAATTCGACTAGTGAGTTGATTACTTATGATGAAATCGGACAGGTCGCTACTAAGTATAGTTATCGCTGCTTTAGTTGGGGGCATAAAGAGAATCATGATGTAAGTTTCTCTATTTCTCAGAATGATACAGATAGGCTTTTTTTGGAATATCAGAGGAATGGTGAAAATCGTGAGTTTAGTTATTATGATTTCAAGTTAACTGCAGAGTACAACCGAGTGGATGATGTTATTACTGGCGAATATCGTTCTTATCATAAAGAGAATGGGGCGCTCAGAGAAATTAGATTTATTGATTTTTTTGAAGATGGTAAAAAAAGTGATTCACTTATAAAGAAGGAAACTGTAAAGGAGTATTATCCATCCGGTATTTTGAAAGGAGACTATAAAACTATTAATGGCTCTGTTGTTGGTGATGCACTTTACTATAATCATAAAGGAGACCTAGATCGCCTTGTTAAGTGGAGTCAGGTACCCAACAAGGATAAACCAGGCAGTACCTTGTCAAAGAAAGAAATCTTTAGTTATTATGAAAGTGGTAAGTTATATAGCCATGAAATTTATGTTGATCTAAAAATTGAATGGCTGGAGAAATATTCTAAGGATGGTGAGCCAATAGAAAAAGGTAATTTTATTTCCAATAGAAGGCATGGTGATTGGGTTGACTACTTTTATGATGAGGCATTTGAGTCTTATATTTTGGCTGAAGGGAGCTATGAGAATGGATACAAGGTTGGTGAGTGGAAAGAAACTTTTGAAAAAGATAATAGCTTTCAATTTGTAAATTATAAAAAAGGGTTTAGGGAAGGTGGTTTTCAATTTTTTGACCCTAATAATAACAAGTCGATTTTGGGTAAGTATAAAAAATCACTTGTCAAGAATGATAGAAGTTTTTTCGATGGTAAGATATATTTTATTGAAAATGAACGTTTGGTTTCTATCATTAATTATGTAGATGGTATTGTTAGTGGTGATTTTAAATACTTTCATGAAAACGGAACTTTGAAATCTAGAGGGCGGTTCCTTCGTGAAAATTACTGGGGTGAGTATGTTGAATACTATTTAAATGGTAATCTTGCTAAGAAAGGGGTGTATTACGGTGATAGGGATGAAAAGTTCGTTGAGCGTAATGTGGAGGATGTATACTTTATGACACCTATAAACACATCGAAACAAGGAGAATGGTACTTTTATTATAATAATGGTAAACCCTATCAAGTTGGAAAATTTGATGATGGTTATCAGGTTGAGAAGTGGACAACCTATGATTTTAAAGGGAATATTATAGATGTTCATGATTATGGTATAAGGTACTGAGGTGGTCACTCCGAAAATTAAGTGTTGTGGCAGCAGAGGTTATCGGATACTGAGTTGTAATTTCTGGCTTGAGTAAGTTGAGAAAAGGCAAGGGGACCCGGTTGGGTCCCCTTGTTGTTGCAGAGTTGAGGGAGGGCCTTGCAGGGACAGCCCTCAAGGTACGGTACTAGTGAGCACCCCCTGCGTGTACCTTATCTACGCCATAGGTCTTGCCTTCGGCGTGACAGGTGGCACAGGACTCAACCGGCAGGTTGGCGTCTGTGGCAGCATCACCGGCAACGAAGGCACCATTGCTCTTGAAGTGGGCCAGAGCGGCCGCGTCAGAGTGAGCGTGACAGGTACGGCAGGATTCCGCAACCGGAGAGATATACTCGGTAGCCGAAATCTTGATTGCACGCTTGGCGGATGTCAGGCCACCATCGGCGGCGAACAGCGGTGTCTCGTCTTTGTGGCAGGCGGAACATTCGGTTTCCACACCTGGGTAGCCGTGCAGCTCGCCTGAGGCGTCACGGAAGATGGCAGCTTCACCCCAGTTACCACTGTGGAAGCGGTGGGCAACTGTCATCAGATCCCGGTTGGCATACAAGAGCTCGGGTACTTCAGCAAATATAGGATTACCATCGGCATCCAGATTACCTGTGTTGTACTCGGAGGTGCCGTGATAGGAGCCGTAATAGCTGTTGTTATGGCAGTCCATACACTGATCGAAGGTGTAGGTGCCGTGACGGTTGCCCTTGATATAGTCCAGGGTGCCGTGACAGGCATTACACTTGGCTTCACTGGCGCTCATCCGCTCAGCAATGGCAAAGCGGGCTGTTACTGCATCACCACCGTCAAGGTTATAGAACTTAACGCTTGAAGTGGCGCCAATCGGATTACCGGCATCGAAGGGCATGCCTTCGGCACAGGCGGCTATTTTACCTGAGTTATCGACACAGAAGTTGGCCTCGGTACCGACGTAAATGGTGCCCATCGCCTGAGTTTCCGGTACATCAGCAGTCAGGGTCAGCACGCCATTGGCGGCGCTGCCGCTGGCAAGACCGGGCCTGCTGCCCCAGCGGGTGACTTCACCCTTGGTATCCACATTGCCCATCAGAGTGGCGTCTTTGTTGAGCACCGCCAGTTGAGCTGCGTCAGTCAGTGGTTGACCATTGAAGCTGACATTGGCTGTGATGGTAACCAGTTTATTGCCCGCCGTGGTAGAAGCGGCAGCTGTGGCCGAGGTGAACTCAACAGTCAACAGCTCGGCATATTCAGCCCGTTTACCCACCTTGTGAGCCTGGGTTGGACTGAGTGCTCCGCTGCCATGACAGGACTGACATTGACTGTCGTCGGTCTGGGCCAGATTGAAGTCTGAGTGGCCTACGCCGGTTTCAAAGTTGACATTGATATGGCAGCCGACACAGGCTTCGCGGTAGATATTGGCGTTCCAGGAGTCACCGTTGTTGTGGCAACTGGCGCAGTTGTTGAGTTCCGCCGGGAAGCCGATTTCACCGAAGTACTCTTTGGCTTCACCGGAGAGGAAACCCGCGATGTGATGGCCGGCATGCAGCCTGTGAACCATGGGGCCGAAATCAAATACCCAACCTTCGGCTTTTTGGGCTTCGTCCGGTACCAGAGCCGGGTTGTGGCAGGCAACGCACTTCTCAGTGCTTTGGTAGTTGTGGTGTGCGTTTATCTTGGCGATGCGGCCTTCGACTTCGCCGTGGCAGGCGATACAGGCGGCATCTGTTACCGTGTCTTTACCTGTGGCTTCAACCAGCTCGCCGGATGCCGGAATATAATCCAGCGGCGTAGAGAGCACCTTGTCTGCAACCGCTGTGCCGCTGGCATCCTTGAGGTTATAGGCGCGCAGGAACAAGCGATGAGGTGCGCTGAGGTTGTCGTTGGCATTCATAATGGGGGCGACCCCGTCATGTTCCCAAGTGCCGGTATAGGTACCTGGCTCGGCCGGATCTTCAACCAGGAGACAGGCATCGCCAGTCTGACCTCTGGAGCTATAGGTGCCATCCAGGGTGCAATACATGGAGCTGCCCAGTTCCTGAGCCGTGGCATTATTGACCCATTGCAGCGGCGCACCGCTGCCCGAGTCATTGCTCATGGCGGTAATGGAGTAGAGGGCGACCTGATCCAGGCCAGTCAGAGGGACTCGCTCCCCTGAGCTGTTGGTGGCCGAGGCCTTGAACTTGAGGGCGAAGGCTTCGCCGCCTGCCAGTGTGTTGTCGGCCGGCACTATCTCGAAACTGACATCGCCGGCACTGATAATGGTGGAAGTACCTGAACCTGCGGGGGCTCCTGGCTGTCCGGGTTCGCCTGGTATGCCAGGTTCACCGGGGGCTCCGTCTTTTCCGTCCTCACCGTCCCCGCATGCGGTAAGGCACAATAGACTGGTCAGAGCCAGCGCCAGTAATGACTTATTATGGTTTTTCATCATAGCGTCCCTTTATTCAAATTATGGGTACTGCTTGTGCAGTAACTTGAATATACATACATCTAAAGTAGTAGTTTTGACTTATTGTTTTATTTGTGAATTAAGGGTTAAAAAATTGATAAAGAAATAACTGATGGTGAAATGGATAATTTCAGTTTTTGAAATTGCCGAATCTACAGGGCAGAAAACCCATACCAGGGACAAAGCGGTCAGCAGCTTTTGATAGGTGGGCGAAGGGTGTCGGTGCTGGTGCGAGTAAAGGGGTCAGGCACAGGACCTGACTCAGTTTTCAATACTCGGCTTTGGGGTAGAGTTCTTGAGTGACCAGAGCCAGTAACTGCTTTCTTTGTTGCTCGGAGTAGCGGCGGTAGCTGGGGGCTTTTTCCACCAAGGAGTAGCTTGGCAGCGAAAATGCCCGGTGGAGTTTGGCCACCTCGGTTTCGGGCAGATGTTGCACCCGCAAACCCGGCATGCCCTTGATAAGCGCCATTTCGTTGGGAGTGCTGAAGGCTACACTGCCCATGGTAAGCAGGTGAGCGTGCCATTCTTCCCTGTCGTGTACGGCATGTACCTGGGATAGGGGTATGCCTTCTTGCTGACAGAAGAGCTCCATGGGATCCATGCGTTCGTTGAAGCCCTTGATGGTCAAGTAAACGAAGGTGTATTGGCTGATATCTTCGAGGGTGATGGCCGGGGATCTCTGCCACAGGGGATGATCTTCTCGGCTGACCACACATACGCCCATGGCCTGCCCAAGTGAACTCAGAATGAGATCCAACTGCTCAGGGTGTTCGAGACAGATCCCCAAATCCAGTTGCCCACGGTGAATCTTCTCTGCCGAGTCGTCCTGCCAGGGGTAGAGCCTGACCTGACCCAACTGCTGTTGAATGTTTTTCAGCCCCAATTTCATCGCCAGTGCGGAAAGCAGTCCATGCGCCACGGCAATATGGATACAGATGTCGTTCGAGGGCTGACGGCTCTGATGAACCTGTTGCTCCAGCCGATGCACTGAGTGAATGAAATCACAGACGGGCTGATACAGGCTTTCGGCCAGTGGGGTGGGCTTGAGTTTTTGCTGGCGGCGATAGAAAAGCTCGTCATCAAAGGCCAGCCTGAGCGCGGCCAAACAGCGACTGACCTTGGGGGCGGAAACCGCCAAATCTCTTGCCGTACAGTTGGCATGCCCCGTCTCATAGATGTTCTTGAACACCATGAGAGTAAAGATATCCAATTCGCACAACTGCTTGAGTAATCGACTCGTCACTTACATCCATCCCGCGGCTTTATACCACTTAGGGGGTAGATGTTAGCTCTCCGAGCAGCGCATTACTGTGACTGAGCACCATTCTGTGCTGCTTTTGTATATTTTGTGAACAAAGTGTGATGGAGATCCTGTTGCAGGATCCCATACTTTAAACTCATTCCTGGGTTTGCAGCCTCAACTCGGTAGCCGTTTCGCTGTCATTACCCAGCTGTTTCAGCAGATTGACCTCTTCTTTGACTCTCATGCCGATAAATTGGCCACCTTCGAAGATCTCCATCGACTTACTGGCCACTTCACCTTCGACAGTCCCTGTGCCGCAGATGGTCAGTTTTTCACAGCAGAGCTTACCGCGAAACAGTCCGGAGACCTTGAGCTCCTGGCAGGTGAGTTCGCCATCAACCAAGCCGTTGGCTTCTATGGTCAGCTTGCTTTCGGCGTTGATTTTTCCATAAATGGCACCGCCAACCAGAGTCTCGCCATCGAAGTGACTCTCACCGGTGATTTTGCTGCCCTGGGCAATATATGTGAGCCCCGTCGTTTTTTTGCTTTTACCAAACATAATGCTTTTTAAGAGTTTTTTCTCAGGGAAGGCCCGATGTTACCCGTTATTGAAAAAGAACAAAACCACTAAAATTTGGCGCTGTGGGAGTCAGATTTTTGGCTCCCGGATGGGAAGTCAAGCGGGGTCTGGCTCTACCAGCTTGATGGCAGAGGCGGGGCAGGGGGCAACGCAGGCGCCGCAGCCGCTGCAGCGCTCAGCATCCAGTACAGGTAGAGCGGTAGCCCCTAAAAGGGGCGGAAAGCGGATCGCCCGCTCGTCGCAGGCATCCTTGCAGCTTTGGCAGACAATACCCTGGCGGGCGAGGCAGTTGTCGGCAAATTGGGCTATAAGCTGCCAAGGCGCTTCGCTAAGAGGCCTGAATACCGGCTCTGCACAGCTGGTGACACAGGCTTGGCAAAAGCTGCATTCGGCGCGCTGGAAGTTAAGCTCCGGAAAGCCGCCATCCCCCTTGATAAGCACTTGGGTCTCGCAGGCATTCACACAAGCGCCGCAGCGAGTACAGGCGTCGATAAATTCCGCTTCCGGTTTACTCCAGGGCGGCCTGACCACATTACTCTTGCGGCGACTGAACAGATGTCTGCGGGATAGATCCATGACTAACCCTTGTAACCGTTAGGATTGTTGGATTGCCAGTTCCAGCTGGAGTCGGCCATATCCTGCAGGCTGTGCTCAGCCTGCCAGCCCAGCTCTTTGGTAGCATGGGTAGGGTCGGCATAACAGGCGGCGATATCGCCGGGACGACGCGGGGCAAACTCGAAGGGGATCGCCTTGTTGCAGGCTTTCTCAAAGGCTTTGACCATCTCAAGTACGCTGTAGCCCTGGCCTGTTCCCAGATTATAGGTGACCAGGCCAGGATTGGTGGCGAGTTTATCCAGTGCCTTGAGGTGGCCTATGGCAAGGTCAACTACATGGATATAGTCACGCACACCTGTGCCGTCTACCGTGGGGTAGTCATTGCCGAATACGCTGAGTTTATCGCGCTTGCCGACGGCAACCTGGGCGATAAAGGGCATCAGATTGTTGGGGATATCGTTGGGATCTTCACCGATGCGGCCGCTCTTGTGGGCGCCGACCGGGTTGAAATAACGCAAGCGGGCGATGTTCCAGCTGGCATCGGCCGCGGCCAGATCCGCCAGAATATGTTCCACCATCAGTTTGGACTGACCATAAGGGTTGGTGGCGCCGGTGGGGAAGGCCTCGGTGATCGGCAGACTGGCGGGATCGCCGTAAACTGTGGCCGATGAGCTGAATACCAGGTTGCGAACGCCATATTCTTTCATCACCTGGCACAGAATAAGGGTGCCGGTGACATTATTTTCATAGTATCTCAGCGGCTGGGCGACGGATTCACCCACCGCCTTAAGGCCGGCGAAGTGAATAACGGCTTCGAAGCTGTGGTCACTGAAGACTTTCTGCAGGAATGCCTTGTTGAGAATATCGCCTTGATAAAAGAGCACGCTCTTGCCGCTGATCTCTTCGACTCTGGCCAAGGCTTCGACACTTGAATTGCTCAGGTTGTCTATCACCACAACCTCTTTGTCCGCGGCCAAGAGTTCAACCAGAGTGTGGGTGCCAATATAACCGGCTCCACCGGTGACCAAAATTGTCATGCTTTACTTCCTTTAACCAAATCGCCCAGATAGGCGGCAAATTCACGTCCAAGCTCGGGGTGGCGCAATGCATGTTCCACCGTTGCCTGCATATAACCCAACTTGTTGCCACAGTCATGGCTCTTGCCACGCATGTAGTAAGCGTTGACCTGTTGGCTTTGCATCAACATGGCAATGGCATCCGTGAGCTGGATTTCATCACCGGCACCGGCCGGCGTCTTGCCAAGCAAGGGCCAAATGGCGGCAGGTAGCACATAGCGGCCCACTACAGCCAAGTTAGAGGGGGCTTCGTCGACATCCGGCTTTTCAACCAGTTTGATAAGCGGCTGGGATTCGCCCGGCTTGAGATCGTGGCCGTTGACATCAGCTATTCCGTATTGGTCTACCTTCTCGTGAGGCACACCTTCCACCATGATCTGCCCGGTTCCTGTGCGGTCGAACAGGCTGACCATTTCGGCCAGATTATCGCGGGAAAGATCGCTGGCGGCATCGTCTATCAACACATCCGGCAGCAGCACGGCGAACGGCTCATCACCTACTACCGGACGGGCACAGAGAATGGCGTGTCCCAGCCCTTTGGCCTGAGCCTGGCGGACGCTGATCACAGTGACATTTTGCGGGCAGATGGACTGCACTTCATTGAGCAGTTGCCGCTTTACCCGGCGCTCAAGCTGGGCTTCCAGTTCAAAACTGGTATCGAAATGGTTTTCAATGGAGTTTTTACTGGCGTGGGTAACCAGCACGATTTCCTTGATGCCGGCGGCAATGGCTTCGCTGACAACATATTGGATCAAGGGTTTATCTACTACCGGCAGCATCTCTTTTGGAATGGCCTTGGTGGCCGGCAGCATTCGGGTGCCAAGACCCGCAACGGGAATTACCGCCTTGCGGATGGTGGTCGATTTTATCGGCATTCAGATACCTTGGGTGCTCGGGATAAAACAGCCCCTATTGTAATGCAGTGGCACCGAAAAGCCATTTGCAAAAAGGGCTAATTTCCCTGGATATATGCAAAAAAGCCTGTTTGGAGCACAAAAATAAGCTTCTGAGTTCACAGAGTTAAATACCAATTTGTAACTCAATCTTTACAAATTTTCTTCACTGGTCGCCGGAAATAAAGTGTGACCTGGTTAACAAAAGTGCGGCCTTGAGTGAACATGAAATCAGAAACGATTCAGGCAGTGAGTATGGACTATGAGTAAAGCAACTCAATATGTGGCCCGTCACCCGGGCAGTGATGGCCGAATAGATTACCCGCAGGACGAGCACGCCATCTGGCAGGAGCTGTATGCACGTCAGGAACACAACTTGCCGGGACGTGCCTGTGACGAATACATGCAGGGACTCAAGGCGTTGGACTTGCCCAAAGACAGGATCCCGCAACTGGGTGAGCTGGATACCGTGTTGCAGGACACCACTGGCTGGAAGACGGCGGCGGTACCGGCGCTTATCTCATTCGGGCGCTTCTTTGAACTCCTGGCCAACAAGGAGTTTCCGGTGGCAACTTTTATCCGCAGCAGGGAGGAGTTTGATTACCTGCAGGAGCCGGATATCTTCCATGAGATTTTTGGTCATTGTCCCTTGTTGACCAACCCGGCCTTTGCTCATTTCTCCCATATTTATGGTCAGCTGGGGCTTGATGCCAGCAAGGAAGACAGGGTCTTTTTGGCGCGTCTCTACTGGTTTACCGTGGAGTTTGGTTTGCTGCGTACCCAGACCGACGGTCTGAGAATTTACGGTGGCGGCATTTTGAGCTCGCCGGGCGAGACGCTGTACGCCTTCAGCGACACACCGGAGCGCAGACCCTTTGAACTGCTGGATGTGTTGCGCACTCCCTATCGGATAGACATTATGCAGCCCATCTATTACGAGATAGAACATATCGATTTTCTGGATGAAATCGCCCGCATGGACATTATGAAGGCGATTACCCAAGCCAAACGACTGGGACTCTTTACCCCCAAATTTCAACCCAAAGCCAGCTGATACTGGCGGTAATGGCCTGCGTGCAAGCATGCTGGCCACTTTCAAGGAGATGTTATGACTGAACTGGCCAATATGAAGTGCGAAGCATGCCGCGCCGATGCTCCCAAGGTGACAGATGCCGAGCTTGCCGAGCTTATTCGGATGATCCCGGATTGGGGCGTACAGGTGCGCGATGGCATCATGCAGCTGGAGCGGGTTTACAAGTTTAAAAATTTCCGGCAGGCAATGGCCTTTAGTAACAAGCTGGCTGACTTGGCTGAAGAAGAGTTTCACCACCCGGGGATCCTGACCGAATGGGGCAAGGTGACTGTGACCTGGTGGTCGCATTCCATTAAGGGGTTGCACCGTAACGACTTTATCATGGCTGCCAAGACAGACCAGTTACTGGATTAATCTTTTCCTAATATATTCAGTGTGTTGATTGTCTCTTCACACTGAATCCTTTCCCTTTGTTACAAATCCGCTGTAAAGCGAGCTTGCCACTTGTGTCAGAACCTTCTAACGTATAGGGCGCATTTTTACATCGCCTGCTGACCTCTTCATGCAGGCGATAATCCCAAAGAATCTGAATTATAAAAGGGAATGACAGTTATGCGCTTGGAAGTCAGTTGTCAGGATCGCGTTGGTTTAGCCAAGGATATTTTAATGGTGCTGGAGCGATACGGGATTAACCTTATCGCTATCGACGCCAGTAACAAGGGATTCTTATATTTGCAGTTTGCCGAGGTCGGCTTTGAGACCTTGAGTGAGTTGATGCCCCAAATCCGTAAGGTGGAAGGGGTGCACGACGTCAGAACCGTTTCCTTTATGCCCTCGGAGCAGGAGCATTACGCCCTCAAAACCCTATTAAAAACCCTGCCGGATGCCGTGTTTTCCCTCGACGGTAAGGGACGTATTCGTATCGTCAACGAGTCGGCCTTGCTTATTCTGGAAATGGCCGAACATGAAGTAATAGATGAATCCCTCAATCACTGGGTGCAAGGCTTCAATTTTGGTCGCTGGCTCAGTGAGCCCAAGGTGTTGGCGCAAGCTACCCGGGTTGCTATTGGCAGCAACGAGTATCTGGCTGAGATGCTGCCCATCTATCTGCCGGATGAAAACGACAAGAGTATTCTCGCCGGCGCCGTGGTGGCACTCAAGTCACCTGCGCGGGTGGGCAAACAGTTCAACGCGCTGCAGAGCCAGAGCAGTGGCTTTGATTCAGTGCTGGCCGTCAGCGACAAGATGAAAGAGGTACTCAAGCAGGCCAAGCGTATGGCACAGCTGGATGCGCCTTTGCTGATCACCGGAGAAACCGGCACAGGCAAAGAGCTGATGGCCAGGGCTTGTCACGATGCCAGCATGCGGCGGGAGAAACCCTTTATTGCCATCAACTGCGCCGCCATGCCCGACAGTGCTGCGGAAGAGGAGCTGTTTGGTTATGTCAGTAAGGGGGAAGTGGTTAAGCGGGGTTTCTTCGAAGAAGCCAAGGGCGGCACCGTCTTCCTCGATGAAATTGCCGAGATGTCCAAGGCCGCTCAGGTCAAATTGTTGCGCTTGCTGCAGGATGGCAGTTTTCGCCGTATCGGCGGCGATGTAGAGGTGCGCGCCGATGTCCGTATCATCTGCTCGACCCAGAAGAATTTGGCGGAGCTTTGTCAGACCGGTGAGTTCCGTGAAGATCTCTACTACCGAATTCATGTACTGAGTTTCCATATGCCGGCGCTGCGTGAACGCAGGGTCGATATTATCCCGCTGACGGAAATGTTCCTTGAACACTACAGCCAGCAGCTTTCCAGCCCGGTGCGGCGGATCTCGGCGTCCTGCCGCGAGCACCTGTTGACCTATGCCTGGCCCGGTAACGTGCGGCAACTGAAAAACGCCGTGTTCAGGGCGGTATCCATGTGGGACGGTTCGGCCGAATTGACCATAGAACAGTTGAAACTGCCTTCCTATGCCGAAGGTTTTGGCTATTTCGACAAGGAGTTTGAAGGCACCTTGGATCAAGCCATGAAACAGTTTGAAGCCGGTTTGCTGCGGCGTCTCTATCCGGCGTACCCCAGTACCCGCCAGTTGGCGAAAAAGTTGGGGGTATCCCACACAGCCATTGCCAATAAACTCAGGGAATATGAGATCAGCAAGAAGCGCTGAAGCCCTGTAAAGTGGATTTGCCGCCGGAACGGCTGAAATTTAGGCTATCTTTGAGCGCAAAGCCTTTGCCGGCGCTTGCTGATGGCAAGCGTCAGTGAAAGTTTACAAACTCGTTCCCGTGCGGGCTAAATGTGAAGTGAGTCACAGAGTTTTCATTCCCCGCGGCATGAGGTATTACTGGCGGGATAACAGAAACGGATTGAGCTGGGCACATAGCCTGATGAAAACCATTAATCCGGGCAGAGACAGGAAGGAGCAGGTATGAAATTAGCGACATATGACAATGGACGCCGCGATGGTCAACTCATGTTGGTCAGCCGGGATTTGAAGAAGACAGTGGCTGTCCCCGCCATAGCCCAGACCATGCAGCAATTGCTTGACAGTTGGTCACTGCTGGAACCTCAGCTCAGAGAGCTTTCCGATGCCCTGAATGCCGGCATGTTGGATAACACCCAGGACTTTGACGAGAGCCGTTGTTTGTCACCTTTTCCCCGCGCTTACCAGTGGGCCGACGGCAGCGCTTATGTCAATCATGTTGAGCTGGTACGCAAGGCCCGCGGCGCCGAAATGCCGGAGTCTTTCTGGACAGATCCCCTGGTCTATCAGGGCGGTTCAGACAGTTTTATCGCCCCCAGAGCCGATATCCCGCTGGCAAGCGAAGATTGGGGCATAGACTTCGAATCGGAAATTGCCGTGGTTACAGATGATGTACCCATGGGCGTGAGTGCTGAAAACGCCGCCTCTCACATCAAGCTGTTGATGCTGGTTAACGATGTGTCGCTGCGTAACCTGATCCCGGCCGAGTTGGCCAAAGGCTTTGGCTTCTTCCAGTCCAAACCTTCCAGCAGTTTTTCGCCGGTGGCAATCACCCCGGATGAGCTGGGGGATAAATGGCAGGATACCCGGGTTCACCTGCCGCTGATCACCCATCTGAACAACGAACTGTTCGGCAAGCCCAATGCCGGGGTGGATATGACTTTCAACTTTGCTGAGCTGATCGCCCATGTCACCAAAACCCGCCCCCTGGGCGCCGGTGCCATCATAGGTTCGGGCACCATTTCCAATTATGACAGAAGCGCAGGTTCCAGCTGTTTGGCCGAAAAGCGCATGCTGGAAGTGATTGCCGAGGGCAAGGCGGTGACGCCATTTATGGGCTTTGGTGACAGGGTCAGAATCGAAATGCTGGATGATGCCGGGCACAGCATCTTCGGCACGATAGATCAGCAGGTAGTTGAGTATATAGCCGAGTAAAATAACTCGATAACAAAACGGGGCTCTCTGAAGCCCCGTTGGTTTTTATACCGGCTTGGTATTGCCTTCGAATGTGTCAGCGTTAAGGCTTTGGATAAAACATCACCAGGACGGAGTCGCAATCTAAGGTTAGCGAGCTTTGGGAGAACAACTTATGTTGAAATTATATGGTTACTGGCGCTCCAGCGCCGCTTATCGGGTGCGAATTGCACTCAACCTCAAGGGGCTTTGCGCCGAGCAGCTCTCGGTTCATCTGGTGCGCAATGGCGGCGAGCAGCATCAGGTTGCTTTCAAGGCGCTTAACCCGCAGGAGTTGGTACCGGCTTTGGTGGTGACGGATGACACCGACGATCGCGCCGAGTTGGTGCTGTCCCAATCACTGGCGATCATTGAATATTTGGATGAAGCCTTTGGCGGTGAGGCGCTGTTGCCGGGTGATATTGAGCAGCGGGCGCTGGTCAGGGCCATGGCGATGGGGATTGCCTGTGAGATCCATCCTTTGAACAACTTGCGGGTGTTGCAGTATCTGACCGGGACGCTCAAGTTGGATGACGCGGCCAAGAATGATTGGTATCGCCACTGGGTCGAACAGGGCTTTGGTGCATTGGAGCAACAGCTGCAGCAGTACTCGGGCAGGTATTGTTTCGGCGACCAGGTCAGCCTGGTGGATATCTGTCTGGTTCCCCAGGTTTATAATGCCAAGCGTTTTAATATCGATTTGTCTCCTTATCCCAATATATGTCGTATTAATGATGAGTGCCTGACTCTGCCGGCCTTTATTGATGCAGCACCTGAAAATCAACCAGATGCCCAGTAGTTTTATTATTTTATAGTCATCTATGCGGTGGCTATAAAATAACTTTAAAAATACCCCGCGCTTGAAAAACCTCTCTTATAAAATGATACCTTTCTGTTAATAACAGGCTTTTGAAAATAAAATCTGCTCGGCAATTTGTAACTAATTGTTTAAACAACATGCTGTTTTTATTACATTTGCGATCTGACTTATATAGGAAATTGTTTTTAGATTTATAGGTTTACCATTTCTTTGTTTAGTCTTTTATAAAATACCTCAAATAACGTATTTCGTATCATATGTAGGATTTTTCCTGCTTGTTGTTTTTCTCTTATTGAATTAGCTGTTACATGTGATACATATGTTAATGCTTGATTTTGACCAAGCTATAACAATAAAAAATACGCCATACCTATTAAAAATCTGCTTCCGAAAACCTGTTTTCGGCGGTATGGCGTTTTATTATCAAAAGGAAAAGAAGTATGCATAAGTCGATTATTGCGCTGAGCATAGCCGCAGTCTTATTGGCGGGGTGTGGCAGTGACAACAAGAAGGCACCTGAGCCGGTTAATACAGCCCCTGAGAGTCAGGATGTGACCTATGACGTTCGTCAGTCGGTACGCCTGGATGGTCAACTGGAAGGAAGAGATGCCGAAGGAGGGATAACCTTTTCGTTAGTGGATCCCGGCGAAGTCAAGTTAGGGACTTTGACTATCAATGATGCGGCCAAGGGTAGCTTCAGCTACCAGACCGATACGTTGGAAGGCACAGAAGTCGTGCGCTTCAAAGTCAGTGACGGCAAGAGCGAATCTGTCTCGACGCTGACATTGCGTATCGACGGTGGCGACCCTTTGTATCAGCATCAGTGGCACTTGAAAAACACAGGCCAAAATGCCTTTGCCAAGAATCGCGGTGTGGCCGGTGAAGACATGAATGTCAGTGATGCTATTGCCTCAGGTGTTACCGGTAAAGGCGTTACTGTTGCTGTGGTAGATGATGGTCTGGAGATTAGTCACCCGGATCTCAAGGCCAATGTTATTGAAGGCGGCTCCTATAACCTGATCACCGGCACTATCGATCCTACGCCATTTGCCGACAGTGCTTCGCACGGTACTTCTGTTGGTGGGATCATAGCCGCTGCCGGTTGGAATGGCCTTGGCGGCCGCGGTGTTGCCCCCGATGCCAACCTTATCGGTTTTAACTTCCTGGATAAGGATCCCAGCGGTAAGGTCAAGAGCGTACAAACCTTTGAGAACTTCGCCAAGTCCCACGGTGCCAGTGCTTACAGTGACAATGCCAGGGTGTTTAACCAGAGCTATGGTTATTCAGTGCCTTTCCCCCATGGATTTGATGAAGATGAAAATGAGGTCTATGGTGCTATTACCAAAGACAGTTTTGACGGCAAGGGCAGCATCTTTGTCAAGTCTGCCGGTAATGGCTACAAATATTACAAGGCGTTCAATACCTTCTGGATCCCCGGTGATTATTTCAGTGCGCCAAAAGAAGGCAAAGTGCCCAACCACGGTTTGCCCTTCCATAATGCCAACATGTCCTCCGACAATGCCAACGTATATAACCTCCTGGTATCGGCAATCAATGCAGCCGGTAAGCGCTCAAGTTATTCTTCTGTAGGTTCCAATGTGTTCGTTACTGCGCCGGGTGGGGAATATGGTGAGGATGATCCCGCCATTGTGACCACGGACAGAGCCGGCTGTGACAAGGGGAGTTCGGTTACCGAAGAGCGCCCATCAACGCCTTTTGACGGCGGCCTGCATCCACTCAATCTGGAATGTGACTATCGTTCTACCATGAACGGAACATCGTCAGCAGCGCCCAATACCAGTGGTGCAGTCGCCATGATTATGAGTGCCAACCCCTCTCTTTCCTGGCGTGATATTCGCCATATCTTGGCTTCGACTGCCACCAAGGTGGATGCAGATATACCCGCCAAGACGATTGCTATCGGTGAGGGGGACAAGGCGCCTGTCTATGAGGCTATCTCAGCCTGGCAGGACAACGCTGCAGGATTTCATTTCCACAATGAGTATGGTTTTGGCAGGGTAGATGTCAGTGCGGCTGTAGCTATGGCCAAGGACTACAAGGCAGACTTAGGTGAGTATCTGTTGACTGACTGGATTGCCAGTGAAAAGGATCTTGATAAGGCGATTCCGGATGCCAGTCTTGCCGGGGTTTCAGACTCTCTTGAGGTTGCCGAGGATTTGGTGGTGGAAGCGGTGCAGATTGAACTCAGCGCCGATCATCTGCGTCTTCCTGATCTGGCGGTTGAGTTGGTGTCTCCGGCAGGTACCCGCAGTGTGTTGATGACGCCTTTCAATGGCCTGGTGTATCAGGGCGTGATGGATCCCAACGATCCGGATGACCTGGTCAAAGGCTATGATAAGACACCTATGCTCTCAAATGCTTTCTATGGTGAAAACACCAAAGGTGTGTGGACCATTAAGCTGATAGATGTGAACAGCGGTGAATATCAGTTCCTCAAATATGACAAGGGTTATATCAGTATTCCCAATGAGAGTAACGGTATGTTGAAGGGCTGGTCCATTCGTTTTCATGGCCACAAGGCCAAGGCAGCATCTTAAGGAGTAACAGATGAAGATTTCAACAGCAATGATGGCCATGGGGCTGACACTTTTGGCGGCTCCTGCAACGGCGCATGATAAAAACCCTTTTGAAGATAACGGCAAGCAGTATCAGCAACAGGGCGATAGAGCCGACTTCCTCGGACTGAAGGATACTTTTTATGTCAAGACAGACAAAGGTGTGCAGAAAGCCAGCAGGCTGAGCCAGGGAGAGCAACTGGTGACAGAGGCCGGCGAGCCATTTGCGACAGTGACCGGAAAGCTGGTGGTCAAACTCAAGCCTGGTGTTGATGCCGCGGCCTTTGCTGCCGATTCAGGCCTGAGGTTGGATTGGCAAAATGACACTCAGCTGATGGTGTTGGCCGCCAGTGAAGGCAGCGATCTCCTGGCTGTGCTCGAAAAGCTGAAGCGGGATCCGCAAGTGATGAGAGTCAAGCTGGATAGGGCGGTACTTAAACACGAGCCTATGTGATCCAATGAGATGATCCACTCAGACGCAAAAAGGCCCGGGTTCCACCGCAACGTAGATCAGATAAGGATCGGTTGACCGATCCTCCTGATGAGAGACAATCGGAAACCTGTTTGTAGGTTTCCGATTTTTTATGTCTATTCAAAACTGCTTTGCCGACTTTCTTGAAGAGAGTCCTGTTGATGTCGCTCAGCTAACCACCTTCTCCGAGCATATTCCTGACGAGTGGATTGCTAAAGCGGCAACACTTTCCGATAAAGCGACGATTCGTCGACGTCGCTTACCGAGTGATATGGTTCTTTGGCTTATTGTTGGAATGGCGTTTTTCCGCAACGAACCGATTGCCGAAGTTGCACGGCGAATGAATGTCTGTGCCGAGGGGTTAGCCGATGAGGAGCTGTTAGCAAAAAG
>NZ_JADP01000018.1:0-104275 GCF_000518445.1 Shewanella sp. 38A_GOM-205m
CTGCTTGAGCTTGGTATCAGTGACGATGCCTGGATAACTTCCGCCAAGGAGTTTCGCCGTCAGTACAGTGGCATGAGTGGCCGATGGGATGCAATGTGTGCCATGAAGGCCAAATATGGCGGTAAATGGTGCCGGGGTAAGCAACAAAGCCAAGCAATACATCCCCATTAACCTTAAACCGTTGGTGATTTTGCAGAAACAGGCTTAAGCCTGCTGCAGGCATGCCTGGCAACCGCAGTTTTTGTATGAAGCACGCAGATTACTCGTCTCAGAGAATTTACTTCGAATAATTCATCTTCACTTATAAGCGATTGAGACCGAATGATATGCTTCCTGTATGCCTCTTAGGTTTTTTATTGGCCGTCATCTGTGGATCAATCACTGAAAATACTGACACAGTTGCGGCCGGAAACCTTGGCCTGGTAGAGGGCCTGATCGGCATTGGCCAGCCATTGATCGCTGTTTTCCACCTCATCACTCAGATCGCAGATCCCCAGGCTGATGGTAAAGGGCACCGGCTGACCATTGAAGCTGAAGCGGCTGCTTTCCACCTGAGAGCGCAGCCGCTCGGCAAAGGAGCGGGCATCCTCGGCGCTGGTGTGGGACAAGACCACAGCAAACTCTTCGCCCCCGTAACGCCCGGCGCAATCGGTTTCCCTGAGGTTTTGGCTGAGAATATGGGACAGATGCTGAATAACCCTGTCTCCGGCGATATGCCCCAGGCTGTCGTTGATCCGCTTAAAGTGATCTATATCGAACATCACCAGACTGGCAGGATCGCCATAGCGGGAATGGCGATCAAATTCCCGCTGCATGCATAGTTGCCAGTGTCTGCGGTTATGCAGCTGGGTCAGGCCATCGGTTTGGCTCAGGTGTTCCAGGCGCTCGTTGGCACTCTTGAGCTGCAGCTTGTTGATGGCAATATCCGTCACATCATAGATGATGATGCTGATATGGGAGATCTGCCCGGTCAGAGAGGCCAGCGGCAACAGGGTGACATTCTGGAACATGAACTCGGCGCGGCCTGTGATGGGCCGGTAGTTCTTGAATTTGAATACATAGGGCCTCTGCTCCCAACTGATGAAGGCGCGGTTCTTCAGCAGAAACACAGACTCCATCTTCTGCTTGAGCCAGCTGGCCGGCAGATCCGGGAAACGTTCAAACAGGTTGTCGCCCTTGATATCGTTGGGAGAAACGCCGCTGTGGTTCTCCATAAAGCCGTTCCACAGCTGAATATTGTACTCTCTGTCCAGCACCACCAGGCCGACCTCTATGGTTTGTACCATATCGATCAGCCAGTGCAGTTCATTCATTGCATCCAAATCCTTTGCCATGGCAAACCTGTTTTTGTCAGTTCATCAGATAGCCGAGCTTGAAATTCAGCGTCGGCAAGGAGTCTTCGGTAAAGAGCAGTAAGAGATCGCACTGCACATTGTGATCTTCGATACGATAATTGATCTCCATCGCCAACGTGCGTTGCCAGCGATCTGAGTTATCGTGGATCAGATCGTTTACTGTGCAATGTCGCCCGAGCACCACAGGGTGCGCCTGGCTGAATTGCATGTCCAGTTGCTCCGAGATACCGCTGAGGAAGGCGCCGATCAACACGTTAGCTGTGTCGATCATCACCTCGATTTCTGTGTTGGCATCTTCGGGATCCGACAGGCCCATCAACTTGGCCATATCCTTAAAGCTGGAGTCGTGAAACAGCAGCAGAGCCTCACCGGCAATCCCGGCACCGATAAAGCCTTGGCACAGCGCCGAAATTTTGGGGCTTTCCTCTGTGGCCTTGAGTGCCATGGTCAATTCGCTGACCTCCAGCACATTGACGTTGGGAATAGGCAAGAGCACAAATACATCCAACAGCTTGGCCAGCAGATCGGCGGCGCGGCCCATGGCAACGTTGGCAACCTCCTGGCAGGCATCGCGCATATCCACCTGGATCATTGGCTCTTCATTGCTTTCGCCGCCTTCGGCCAACTGCAAAATGCCATATTCCTGCAGTATGCTGCTGATGGCATCTGCGCTGACGGGTTTTTGAATAAAATCCAGCGCGCCCAAGGCCTTGACTCGCTGATGAGCCTTAATTTGTATATCGCCCGAGACGACTATCACCATGGCCGGCAGGTCTTGCTGCTGAATCGTTTGCAGCACTTCGTAGCCGTCCATGACCGGCATGTTGAGATCCAAAAAGACAATCTCGCCCTTGCCGGCGCGAATTGCCTCCAGTCCTTCGGCGCCATTGGCGGCAAAGCTGATGTCTACCTCCCAATCTTTGGGAAGAGTACGGGCCATCTGCTTTCGAGCCAGCGCAGAGTCGTCGCATATGAGTACCGGAATCGCCATAGAGATTTCCTGTTCTACTGCATTACTTGAAGATAACACCTACAGCGGCATTTTTGTGATTATCCTCTGATTATGCCGCTGGATCAGTGAGGACTGGGCCGATAGTCAGTTATCGGCGAGCTCGGGCTTGATGCCCGTTTCTCATACATTTGGCAGGAGAAAATCTTATTATAGTGCAATGGCTTGCCTGTTGAGGGTCGATATTGTGAACACTTGTTGTCACTAAGTCAAAGCTAATGTCAGATTGTTGACGTTAGTCAAAATTTAGACTGCTCTGTGTTGTTGAAACGGGACGCTTTTTGCTCTGGCCTGACCAGTGTGATGGTGATACCGTTAACATAACTTCAACTTTCAAGGACCTGCAGATGCAGTGGCAGACACTCAGCCTGGAATGGCAACAACAGCTGGCTATCGTTAGCTTGAACCGGCCGGATAAGCTCAATGCCATTAATTACACCATGTTCAGTGAACTCAAGGCGATGGCGCGTCATTTGCACCGTCAACGACATTTGCGGGCGGTGATCCTCAGAGGTGAGGGCGGCCAATTCAGTTCAGGCCTGGATATCAAGAGTGTGGCCAACTCTCCCTGGCAAGCGCTGAAACTGCTGTTCAAGCTGTTACCGGGCAATGCCAATCTGGCGCAGCAGGTGTCTGTCGCCTGGCGTGAGTTGCAGGTTCCTGTCATTGCCGTCTTGGATGGCCGTTGTTATGGCGGCGGTTTGCAAATTGCTCTCGGCGCCGATTTTCGCATTGCCGCCAATGACGCCGAGTTGTCAATAATGGAAGCCAAGTGGGGCCTGGTTCCCGACATGGGCGGCCTGGTGAGTTTGCGGGAAATTCTGGCAAAAGATCAGGCATTGAAACTCAGCATGACGGCGGAATTAATCCCGGCTTCCAAGGCATTGGATCTTGGGCTGGTGACCGAGTGCTGCAGTGATCCCCTGGCCCGGGCACAAGAACTGGCAGCTGAGCTCAATGAGCGCTCTCCCGATGCGTTGGCGGCGATAAAGCTGAGTATTAACCGCAGCTGGAACGGTTCCCGTAGGCGCCTGCTGGCGCGGGAGTCCTGGAGCCAGGTGCGTCTGCTTTTGGGGCGCAACAGAGCCATTGCCGCCGTGCGTCAGGGCAAGGATCCCGAGCGGGCCTTTGAACCGCGGCGAAACTGGTGAGATGCCTATCACGTATGATGGGATAATAACTTGACCTCAATGGCAAAACTGCCTGAAAATCCGTCACTTTATTTTTAGACGGAAATTGGGATGCGGATTTTTTTTGAACGCCTGCTCTGGGGCAGTCGCTTGTCTGTCATGGTCGGAGTCTTCTCCTGTGTGCTGGCGGCCTTGGTCACTTTTGTCATGGGAGTCAAGGACGTGCTGCATATGTTTGCCCTGCTGTGGGAATACCTGCTCAGTGGCAGCTATGATGTGCGTAACGATCTTGTGATGGTACTGGTGGAGATACTGGATACCTTCCTGCTCGGGGCTGTGCTGCTGATCTTCGCTTTCGGCCTCTATGAGCTCTTTATCCGTAACCTGGAGCCGGCCGGTAACTCGGATACCGGCGGCAAGATATTGATCATCTCCAGCATAGATGCGCTCAAGAGCAAGTTGGGCAAAGTGATATTGATGATGCTGATCATCAAGGTGTTTTCCTTCTTTGCCGATATCAAACCCAGCTCGGCATTGGACTTGCTGTTCATGGGCGGCACTGTGGTGCTCATCTCCCTGGCGTTGATGTTCTCCAAGGGCGGCAAGAAAGAGTAATCGCACTGCCGATATTTGCTCTACGGGAAGCTTGGTCTGCCGGCCGACTTTCTGCAATTAGGCGGTCACTGATTGGTTTCAGCGGCCGCCTTCTCGTTTGGCGCCTGCTGTTTCAGCACCTTTCTGGCCATGCCTTCTATCATCAGCAAGGTGTTTTCAAAAGCAACATCCTGGCGTAGATCCAGCGCCAGCAACTGCTGCCGATATTGATTGTCCGGCTTGCTTGAAGCCAGGGTTTTACGACTTTCCACTGTAGCCTGCGAGGCCTGGTGACCGTCGGGAGATTGGATATCGAGTATCGCCAACTCCAACCCGGCCAGTTTCTTTGGCAGTGCCAAATTGGCATAGGGATCGTCGAGGTAGGGATTGATCACCACCAACAAGTCCGGCTTGGCCAACTCCTGCGCCGCCAACAACTCAATCACCAAGGCGGCGGACTGATCCTGGGCTATCAGCAAGCGCTTGCCCGGAAAGGACTCACCCAAGGCGTCCAATTGCGCCAGACTCTTTTGGATAAAGGTCTGTTGCTGCTTTCTGAGTTTCTGCCACTCCTCCGCTTCTCTGCGGCTCGTTGCCTGATTACTCTTGCCCTGCACCTTGCCATCGCCGGCCTTGCTTATTTCCTGGGCATCTGTGGTGAAGTTGGGCTGCTCCGGGAAGGGCGGTGGTGTCATGCTGAGACTGGCCCAGCCTGCTGGATTGATGCTGCGGCGCAAGAAGGCGTTAAGCCCGGGGGCATCGGCATGGGTGCCGGGTGGCGGCAGCAACAGCGCCGCGCCCAATTGTTTCGGGCCACTCCAGGGGCGCACCAGAACGGCTTGCTCCTCGCCATCTACTTGGATCTGTTGCAGTTCTGAGACGGCGACATGCTCCAACGCCCGGCTATTGTCTCTGGGTTTCATAGGGGCTGTTTCAGGTGTTTGCTTGGCAGGCTTCTGCACCGGTTGCGGTTGAGTCTGCTCCTGGTTGGCCATGTCTTTGTTGGCTGGTTCGGCGGCTGCCAGTGCCATCAAAGGGAAAAAGCACAGCATAGCTATCGTCCTGGATATCAGCGCCAAGTGAACTCCTTAAACTTTTCATAGGCTGGAATAGCATGATTCTGCAGCCTTTATTGACTCAATGCCAAAATTATAAGCCGCAAATTTGTGCACTAGTAGCCGTTGTATCGAAAGTTTGTGTGTCGATCCAATGCTTGAAGGCGTGGTGCACCAGGGCTTCTGAAATTTAGCGCAAAAAACAAGACCCGCAGTTAGCGGGTCTTGGGGGATGATATTTGAGTGGATTATCAGGCGTGGCTGACCAGCACCAGGCGCACGGCATCGAGCTGCAGCTGGCATTGAGCCAAATAGCCGCGTAGTTCGGCTATCTGATTTTGCAGATACTCAAGCTCGGCATCGCGGATATTGGGGTTCACCGCCTTGAGGGCTTCCAGACGTTCCAGCTCGGCGCCCAATTGGCGCTCCATCTGCTGCTGCGCTTCGGCCTGCAGGTTGGACATAGCCTCCATGGCGTGGGCTTCGCCCTTGGCCAGCAAAGGATGCAATATCGCCTGCGAGGCGTTGACCAGCTTGCTGCCGATATGGCGGTTAACCGCGCTGAGCTGGCGATCGAAGTGCTCGTAACTCACCTTGTCAGACAGATTGTTGCCATCCTTATCCAGCAGAATGCGCAGCGGTGTCGGCGGCAGATAGCGATACAGCTGGCTGGACTTGGGCGCCGAGGCCTGTGCCAGGTAGATAAGCTCCAGGAATACGGTACCTGCCGGTAGCGCCTTGTTCTTGAGGATGGCAACACTTGTGGTGCCTGTTTCAGAACCTGTGATCAGATCCAGACCGGTTTGCACCAGAGGATGTTCCTGGGTTATCAGGGCGATATCGTCGCGGGAAAGGGCGGTATCCCGGTCGAAAGTCACTGTAATGCCATCTTCCGGCAGACCTGGATAAGTGGGGAACATCATGTGCTCACTCGGGCGCAGCACTATGGTGTTTTCGCCTCTATCGTCCTGATCCAGACCTATGATGTCCCACAGCCGGATCACTGAGCCGATAAGCTGGGTGTCGTTATCCATCTGCGCCAGTCTCTCGGCCAATGCCAATGACCTGTCGCCGCCGTGGGAGTTGAGTTCCAGCAGCTTGTCGCGGCCCTGCTCCATTGCCTGCTTGAGCTCTTTATATCGGCTACGGGTATCGCGCAGCAGCTTGGCCATCTCTTCTTCGTTTTCTTCTACCAGCAGTGGCAGCAACTGGGCGCCAAACTCCTTGAACAGAATATGGCCGCCGGGGCAGGTGAGCTCGAAGGCATAGAGGCCTTCATGGTACCAGGCCAACAGACGCTCCTGCGCCGTGTCGGTGAGGAAGGGCAGGTGGATCTCTACATCATGGTTTTGACCTATGCGATCCAGGCGACCTATGCGCTGCTCCAGCAGATCCGGGTTCAGCGGCAGATCGAACAGCACCAACTGGCTGGCGAACTGGAAGTTACGCCCTTCGGAACCGATTTCCGAGCAGATCAGCGCCTGGGCACCACCTTCTTCCTGGGCGAAGAAGGCACCGGCCTTGTCACGTTCTATGATGGACATGCCCTCATGGAACACAGTGGCGAGGATCCCTTCACGGGTACGCAGTGCTTCTTCCAGACTCAGCGCCGTGGCCGCCTGACTGGCGATGATCAGCACTTTCTTGCTGCGGTTTTGCTTGAGGAAGTCGATGAGCCAGTCGACCCTGGGGTCGAACTTCCACCAGGCGGCGGAGTTTTCATCAAACTCCTGATACATTTTTTCCGGCGCCAGCGCGTAGGCGGCCTTCATTTCCAGGGTGCGGTGACCATTCATCATGGCACTGACTCGGGCCGCAGTGAGGTACTGCTCCGGCATGGCCTGTGGATAGGCGTTGAAAATGCGTTTCGGGAAGCCTTTGACCGAGGCGCGGCTGTTGCGGTACAGCACCCGACCCGTGCCGTGCCTATCGAGCAGCTCCTGCAGCAGCTCGTCACGGGCGGCTTGCTGCTGCTCAGAATCGACGCCGTCAGCCTGGATAAGGCGAATGGCGGGGGCGATATCCTTCTCGGACAAGAGCTCGGTCAGGCTGTTGATGGCATTGTCGGGCAGCTTGTTGCCACTGGCCAACGCCTCGGCGGCGAGGGCCACCTCTTTGTAGCCTTCTTCCTCTTTGATAAAGGCTTGATAGTCGTAGAAACGATCCGGATCCAGCAGTCGCAGTCGGGCAAAGTGGCTCTCATGGCCCAGTTGATCCGGGGTCGCAGTCAGCAACAGTACGCCGGGCACCACTTCCGCCAGAGCTTCAACCACTTGATAGGCGCGGCTCGGAGCCTCTTCGGTCCACTCCAGGTGATGGGCCTCATCGACCACCATAAGATCCCAGTCGGCATCCAGCGCCTGGTCGAGACGGCGCTTCTTGCGCAGCAGCTCCAGCGAGCAGATCACCAACTGTTCTGTGTAGAAGGGGTTGTCATGGTCGGCAAAGGCCTCGATGCAGCGGTCTTCATCGAATACGGCAAACCGCAGGTTAAAGCGGCGCAGCATCTCCACCAGCCATTGGTGGCGCAGAGTATCGGGCACTATCACAAGTACCCGCTCGGCGCGGCCTGTCATCAACTGTTGATGAATGATGAGGCCGGCTTCTATGGTCTTGCCCAAGCCCACTTCATCGGCCAGCAGTACCCGTGGCGCATAGCGGCGCCCGACTTCATGGGCAATCCACAGCTGATGCGGAATAAGGCCGACTCTGGGACCCTGCAGCCCCAGCAGATCTGAGGTGGCCAGGTTGTGGCGTAGCTGCTGGGCGGCGTAGCGCACCCCGAATCTGTCCAGTCTGTCTATTTGGCCGGCGAAGAGTCTGTCCTGCGGCTTGTTGAAGCGAATATTGTGGTCCAGCAGGGTTTCCCGGAGCTGCACTTCTTCACCGGTTTCGCTGTGAATGCCGGTGTAGATCACCAGCCCGTCTTTTTCATCCAAAGAGTTGATGGTCAGTGTCCAGTCTTCATGGCTCTTGACCTGATCACCTGGGTTATAAATCACCCGGGTTAACGGGGCGTCGTTGCGGGAGAACATGCGGTTCTCTCCGGTGGCGGGGAACAGCAGTGAGACCATGCGGCCTTCCAGTTGTACTACTGTACCCAAACCAAGCTCTGATTCGGTATCACTGATCCAGCGTTGACCTAAGGCGAAGGGCATCTTTAACTCTCATCTCCGGGCGGATTCTCAAAGGGCGCGTATGTTATACCAATCCGAGTATAATACCAATCCTGCCCCCTCTTATGACGCAGGCCTTTTCGCCCGCTTGTCATCCAATCGTCATCTTTAGCATCCTACACTCAAAAACGGATACCGCGCAGTGGCCATTGAACAGACTGCAAAGGGTATTTGTCATCCGCTGCTAAAGGTGCCAGTATTAGTTTAAGCCATGTCACAGTGGTGAAACCTACCCGCCATCTGTCAGAAACAGGAGTGCCATATACCCCAACCCCAGGCCTGCGCTGGCCCATGACAACAAAGCTGTGAGTAGCTCATTGACGCAAATGGAGGCGCCATGGAACAAGACGACAGAAAGTTGTTTGTACTTGATACCAATGTGTTATTACATGAACCCTTAGCGATTTACTCCTTTAAAGAACATGATGTTGTGGTCCCAATGACGGTACTGGAGGAATTGGACCAGATAAAAGACAGAAAGCGGGATGTCAGCCGCGATGCCAGGGTCGCCATTCGGGCACTGGAAGATATCCTCGGCGGCAAGACTACTCCGGAACAGATAATCAAAGGGGTTCCCCTTCCAAGCCGCGAAGGGCACACAGATGCCACAGGTACTCTGGCCATCTTCCCCGACCACCAGATTGAATTCACCATAGGCTCGCTGCCCGGCGACAACAACGACAACCGCATCATCAACACAGCCCTGCATCTGCAAAATCAATACGAGCCCCGTACCGTGGTGCTGGTCACCAAAGACATCAATATGCGTCTCAAGGCCAAAGGTGCCGGGATACTCCTGGTAGAAGACTACCGCACAGATCAGCTGATCGATGACATACGTTTTCTATCCAAGGGTTTTCATCAATTTGAAGGCAACTTCTGGGAGCATCTGCACAAGGTGGCCACCGAGCGTCATGGCCGTCATACGGTGCATGATGTGCCGCTCAAGGACCTGGGCGACGATCTCTTTTACATCAACCAATATCTGCTGGATGAGGAATCCGAGTTTTGTGGCCGGGTGGTCGGCCGCAGTGAAACCAGTCTCAATGTGCTGGATCTCGGTCGCGAGCGCCTGATGAATATGGAGGCCTGGGGCGTGAGGCCGAAGAACATCTATCAGGGCATGGCGCTGCAGGCCTTGATGGATCCCGATATCGATTTGGTTATTCTCACCGGCCCAGCGGGGTGCGGTAAGACCTTGCTGGCGATGGCGGCGGCACTGGAGCTGGTGGTGGAGCGTAATCTCTACGACAAGGTGATAGTCACCCGAAATACTCCGGAAATCGCCGAATCGATAGGCTTCCTGCCGGGCACGGAAGAGGAGAAGATGGCCCCTTGGTTGGCGGCAATTACCGATACCCTGGAGGTGCTGCACAAGCATGACGTTAATCCCAGTGGTTCACTCAACTACATAATGGAAAAGGCCAATATCCAGTTTAAGTCGATCAATTTCATGCGTGGGCGTTCGATTCAGAACTCAGTGGTATTGCTGGATGAGTGTCAAAACCTGACCGCCTCACAGCTGAAAACCATGATCACCCGTATGGGAGAAGGCACCAAGCTTATCTGCTGTGGCAACCTGGCGCAGATAGACTCCAACTATCTGACCGCGGTCACCTCGGGTTTGACCTATATGGTTGAACGCTTTAAAAATTTTGAAGGCAGCGCCAACATTTACCTCAACGGCGTAGTGCGCTCACGGCTGGCGGAGTTTGCCGAAGAGCAGCTCTGATAACCCCTGCTACTGAAAAAGGCCCCATTTCGGGGCCTTTGCTTTGTGCGGGGTACTGCATATTCGACCAAATTAAGTATATGATATTGGCTTTGTTCTTCTTCCTTCCCGCCGCTTGGGGATGGGACGTGATGCAAGGGTAATGGATGAAATCGAGTGAGCCGGATCTGCAGCTGAAATCTCCGATCCAGAAAAATTACAATCGCGCAGTGTTTTACACCTATATGGGGGTAATTGTACTGGCGTTGCTCACCGCCTGGGTGTTTTTTGAGCGCCAGAAGACCCAACAGATGGAGCTCAGAGAAGAACAGGTCGATCGCCATGTGATGCAGATTGATCTCTTGCTGGAATCCAGTATCCGTGCGGTCAAGAGTCTGCGGAATGTGGCCGTGGACCACTTGCGCCTGGCCGAGCAGGTACGCAAGGACAGGCTGCCCCAGTACGAGAAATTCAACGAAAGCGGTCAGTTCTTTACCTTGGAGCCCAATTACGCCAAGAGTGGTGAGCCATTCACCAACATGGGGCGGATAACCGGTTCCGGTTCTCTCGATGGCCGCAGCGACAAGTTCTATCAGGAACTGGAGATGCTGTTCGAGCTGTCGTTGTCGTTCCCGGTCGCCAAGGAAGCAGCGCCCAAGGCCTCGGCCATCTATTACCTGTCCAAGCGGCGAATGATGTCCTATTACCCCTGGCCTTCGGACGAGCAGCGTTTTCGCGATAAACTGCTGAACAAGAAACAGTTTCAACTGGCGACGCCGGCGATGAACCCACAGCGCAGTGTGTTCTGGAGTGAGGCCTATGTGGACTCGGCCGGCAATGGTCTTTTGACTACGCTCGGGGTGCCCATCTATCTCGAAGATGAGTTTATCGGCTCCATTAATCTGGACATGACACTGGCATCGCTCGCCAAACAGATACGTCTCTATTTCAAGATGCCGGGCACAGTGATTTTGCTGGATCAAGGCAACAATATTCTCTCCCACAGCGATTTTGATACTTCAAGTATCAACCGGGTCTACCACATCAGTCAGCGGATCCCATCCGAGCTGCATTCACTGCCGGAGTCCGAG
Organism: Shewanella sp. 38A_GOM-205m; assembly: GCF_000518445.1. Classification (NCBI taxonomy): domain Bacteria; kingdom Pseudomonadati; phylum Pseudomonadota; class Gammaproteobacteria; order Alteromonadales; family Shewanellaceae; genus Shewanella; species Shewanella sp. 38A_GOM-205m. The sequence continues at coordinate 11,122 of NZ_JADP01000018.1, forward strand.
CTGTTCGATGCTCACGAGGGGATGATCCGTAACGGCTATTACATCCACTCAGTGGCGCTGCACAACGCCCCCTGGCGCCTGCTTTATCTGCAGGATGTCGACGATCTGTTTCTGGACTCGTTCGAGAAGCTGCAGCTGACCTTTATTCTTGTGGTACTGGCGCTGTCCGTGCTGGTGACCATAGTGCACTGGCAGACTCGTCGCTCTTTCGTCAGCCCGGCCTCGCGCCTACTTTCGCACCTGGAAGACTGTTCCCGTGAGCCGATTCGGCCGCCGGAGAAGATCACCCAGGGCTGGGAGCCCTGGTTCCAGTTGGTCAGCCGCATTTTTGAAGAGAACCAGCAATATACCCGTCACCTGGCGGAGCAGAACAAGCGGCTGGATAAACTGGTGGCCCGGCGCACTGAACGGCTGAAAGAAACCACAGAGCGACGTGAGCGGGAATATGCCCTGCTGCGCTCTCTGCTGGACTCCATTCCGGAAGCCATTGTCTTCAAAGATAAAGAAGGCAAGTACCTCGGCTGCAACAAGTCGGCCGAGCGGGTGCTTGGCTATACCGAAGCCGAGATGATAGGTCTGAATTCAGACACACTTACCAGCCCGGAACAGGCCGCCAGAATTCGCGCCGAGGATGAACAGGTACTCAAAGACAGGGCGCCGCTGCGTTATCAGGAAAAGGTCGAGCTGGCCGGCAAGCCCGTGCTGCTCGACACCCTCAAGCTGCCGTTTTATAACCGCCGTGGCGAGATGCTGGGCTTGATTGCCGTTTGGCGTGATGTGACCCGCGAATATGAATCGGCCGAACAGCTGCGATTGTCGGAAGAACGTTATCACCTGGCGATGGACGCGGTGGAAGATGGCCTGTGGGACTGGTATCTGGATTCGGAGCAGATCATCTGCAACCCGGCTTATTACACCATGCTGGGTTACAAGACCAATGAGTTTCCGGCGCTGCTGTCGACCATAGACGAGCTGATCCATCCGGATGACAGGATCCGGGTCGAAGAGTACCGCGAGCAGTATCTGGCCGATCCTATTGGAGCCTACGAGATAGAGTTCAGGATGCGCGGCAAGAGTGGTCAGTATCACTGGGTGCTGTCCCGTGGCCGGGTGGTGGAATTTACCGCCAACAATGAGCCCAGGCGTATGCTGGGTACCCACAAAGACATTACCCGCAGCAAGAGCAATGAAGTGGCCTTGCTGGAGGCCAAGAAAGATGCCGAACTGGCCAACCTCTACAAGAGTGAATTCCTGGCCAATATGAGTCATGAGATCCGCACGCCGATGAATGCCATCATAGGCATGCTGCAACTGGCGCAGCGTACCAACCTGACGGTGCAGCAGAAAGATTATCTGGAGAAGGCCGGCTTCTCGGCTCAGTCACTGCTGCGGATCATCAACGATATTCTCGACTTCTCCAAGATTGAAGCCGGTAAGCTGGAACTGGAGCGGGTCTCCTTCCCGCTGGATAAGGTGCTGGAGCACGCCCTGGATATCAACTCACTCAAGGCACAGGAGAAAGGGGTCGAGCTGTTGTTGTATGCCCCAGTGACAGCCGGGCTGATCCTCAAGGGCGATCCGCTGCGTCTCGGCCAGGTGCTGGTGAATCTGCTGTCCAATGCTGTTAAGTTTACCTCCCAGGGGGAGATTGAACTCGGTTGTGAAGATGTCGGCGAACGCGATCATCGCATTACCCTCAAATTCTGGGTTCGGGACACCGGCATAGGTATCAGCAAGGAGCAACAGGAGATACTGTTTGACGCCTTTGCCCAGGCGGATGGCTCCACCACCCGCAAATATGGCGGCACCGGCCTTGGCTTGTCCATCAGTAAGCATCTGGTGTCCATGATGGGCGGCAAGATGCAGGTGCAGAGTGAGCCGGGTGTCGGCAGTGTGTTCAGCTTTACTATCAGCTTTGAGATCGCCGAAGAAGCCAAGATTGAACCTCTGGTGATGCCGGAGCAGCTCAACAGCCTGCGGGCGCTGGTGGTGGACGATAACTCCACGGCGCTGCAGATTTACTCCACCCTGATGCGCGACTTCCACTTCGAGGTGGACACCGCCGCCAGCGGTGCCGAAGCGCTCTATAAGCTGGGCAAACAGGAAACCGACCTGCTGCTTATCGACTGGATGATGCCGGAAATGGATGGCCGCGAGGTGATCCGTACCCTGGACGAGATGGTGGCCGATGGCAGAATAAGCAAGCGCCCCGTGGTGATCATGATGACGGCCTATGCCGCCGAACCGCTGGCACAGGAGGTGGAAGACGCCAATGTGTTTGCGTTGCTGCAAAAGCCCTTCAAGGCCTCGACTCTGTTTGATGAGATAATCTCTGCCTTTGCCGAGAAACCCCATCCGGCGACCGTGGCTGAAATTACCGACAATCAGAGCGGTAGTCATAAAGGCTTGGTGCTGCTGGTGGAAGATAACCTGATCAACCAGCAGGTGGCCTCTGAACTGCTGCGAAGCGCCGGTTATGAGGTAGATCTGGCCGACAATGGTCAAATTGCTCTTGAGATGGTGGAGCAGCGTCAATACGACGCGGTATTGATGGATATTCAGATGCCAGTGATGGATGGCCTGACGGCGACCCGGGAACTGCGCAAGAAATACGACAGGGAGACCTTGCCGATTATCGCCATGACGGCCCATGCCATGTCAGGCGATCGTGAGAAGAGCCTGGCTGCGGGAATGAACGCCCATATCACCAAGCCCATTATGCTCAATGAACTCTTTGATACCTTGAGTGAATGGGTGGGCAGGACTTGAGATAAACCGGCCGATCCCTTAACTTGAATGGCAACTTACAGATAACAATCAGGAGATGGGATGAAACCTCAAAGTTGGACCTTGTTGCTGGCGCTGATCGCGGTACCCGGATTGGCGCAGGCGGCACAGGAGAGGGAGGCCGCCGACGTCATCAGCGAAAGCACTCAGGCCGAAGGTTTTATCAATCTCTTTTATGATGCCAAAGCCGGGCAGCTGTATCTGGAACCTAGCAAACTCAACCAGCCTATGCTGCTGCTCTCCAGCTTGCCTCACGGCGCCGGTTCCAATGATATTGGGCTTGACCGTGGGCAACTGGGATATACCCGCATGGTGCAGTTTGAGCGTCAGGGGCCCTATATTCTGCTCAAACAGCTCAATACCCGTTTTCGTGCCTATACCGACGACCAAGCCGAGCAAAGAGCCGTGCATGAAGCCTTTGCCGAATCTGTGCTCTGGCGCGGTAAACTCCTGCCAGGAAAACGTCTGCTGGTGCCGGTCAATGACTTGATGTTGCAGGACCTGCACGGCATCAGCCAACAGTTGGCGGCCAGGGGCCAAGGGCATTATCGTCTGGACACCAGCCGCTCTGTGGTGTTGCCAGCCTCGGTCAAGTCATTCGAGCGTAACTCGGATGTGGATGTGCAGCTGACTTTCGCCAGTGATAAGGCCGGCGCCAGAGTCGCCGAGGTGACCCCGGATGGCCAGGCCCTGTCTCTGAGACTGCGCTATTCCTTTATCGCCTTGCCCGAGCCGGGTTATCAGGCGCGTCGTTATCATCCCATGAGTGGTTATCTGTCCGATGAATACAAGGACTATGCCACCGCCATAGATCAGGATATCAACCAGCGTTTCTTGCTGCGCCACCGGCTGCAGAAGGTTAATCCCGGCCCTGAGCCAAGCGAAGTGGTTGAGCCCATTACCTACTATCTGGATCCCGGTGTACCCGAGCCTATCCGTGGTGCCTTGCTTGAAGGCGGCCGCTGGTGGGAGCAGGCCTTCAATGAGGCGGGGTTTATCAACGGTTTTAAGCTGGAGCTATTGCCGGAAGGCGCCGACCCTCAGGATGTGCGCTACAACGTGATCCAGTGGGTGCACAGGGCCAGCCGTGGCTGGTCCTACGGCGCGGCGGTGACAGATCCCCGCAGTGGTGAAATCATCAAGGGCCAGGTCACTCTGGGGAGTCTGCGGGTGCGTCAGGATCATCTGATTGCCCGTGGTCTTACCGCAGGTTGGGAAGACAGGCAGGCAGCCGATGAAGCCGCCATGGCCTTGTCTCTGGCGCGTATTCGCCAGTTATCGGCTCATGAAATCGGTCACACCCTGGGGCTGGACCATAACTTTGCCGCTTCCACCAATAACAACGCTTCTGTGATGGATTATCCCCATCCCTATGTACGCCTCGATGGCAAGCGGGTGGATATCAGCCAGCCTTACGCCGAAGGGCTGGGGGCCTGGGATAAGTTTGCCATCAAGTACGGTTATGGTGACTTTGGTGATGAAGCCCAAACCCAGGCCGCGCTCAAGTCGCTGCTCAAAGAGGTGCAGCAGCAGGGGCTGAGATACATAGGCGAGGGTGATTCGAGAGCAGCTTCAGCTGCCCATGCCTATGCCAGTCTCTGGGACAGAGGCGAGGATCCTGTCAAGGAGCTGGCCAGAATGCAGCTGGTCAGGCGCCAGGCGTTGGAGACCTTCTCCGCCAAGGCGCTGTTGCCGGGGCAACCCTTGGGTGAACTCAGTGATGCTCTGGTGCCCATCTATCTGCTGAATCGTTACCAGATCAGCGCCGCGGCCAAGTTTGTCGGCGGCATTGACTATAATTATCTGGCCGATGCCGATAGCGGTAATTGGCATTTTATTGCGCCGGAATTGCAGAAGCGGGCGCTCGATACCCTGTTGGCGACTCTGGATCCCAGAGAGCTTTATCTGCCAACCGAGCTCCTGGAGCAACTGGTGCCCAAGGCCGGCAACTATTACCGCAGCCGCGAGAGTTTCGGCTCATCTCTGGGGGTTGCCGTGGATCAGCTGGCCATGGCAGAAGTGCTCAGTCGCCACACAGTGTCGGCGCTGTTGAACCCTGAGCGGCTCAACCGTGTGGATCAGGCCTTTGCCAGAGACACAGAGCAGCTTTCGGTAGAGGATTTGCTGGACAGATTGCTGGGTAAGACACTGCTGAAATCCCTGCCTTCGGGAGATCAGACCAGTATTGCGATGCGGGTAAATGCGGTGGTTTTGGACGGCATGTTGCAGAGTCTGGAGAGTGACGCCAGCGCCCCGGAAGTCAAAGCCATGGTGAGAATGAAGCTGGATTATCTGCTTAAGCAGTTGCCCAGAAAGGAAAAAAGAAGTTCAGGTTACAAGGCTGCCCACTATGGACAACTGCAAGCTGTGCTTGAACAGGCACTGAAACAAGCCGGGGTCAGAGTGATCAGCAAACCTGCGGAAATACCACCGGGATCGCCGATTTAGTACGTCGTAAGGTATTGATTATGTGACATAATTAATGCCATATCTTATATTGGCATCTTTCATATTCCAGAGGTTCGGGCCCGTTTTGCACCGAACCTCTGTTTTTTGGGGGAATTCTTTTGCCAAAAATCCTGTTTCTCAGAGCCTGGCTCGGCAGCTTATTGCTGCTTCTCTGCTTCGTTGCCAAGGCCGATGGGCTCAGCGTCAGCCCTCGCATTCATCAGGGCCAACTGGACAACGGTCTTAAATATCAATTGGTAGACAACAAGACGCCGGCCAATACTGTCATAATGCGGATGCGGATCGCCTCCGGCTCACTGCTTGAGGCGGAAAATGAGCAGGGGCTGATGCACCTGCTGGAACATATGGCGTTTAAAGGCTCGGCTGCTGTGCCTGAAGGGGATATGATCCCAAGATTGCAGCGTCTCGGCTTGAGCTTTGGCGCCGATACCAATGCCGTGACTGAATTTACGCAAACAGTCTATAAGTTCAACATCACCCAAGGGGATGAGCAGAAGCTGGATACCGGGTTGATGTTGATGCGGGAGATTGCCGACAGACTCACTCTGGATCCCAAGGCGCTTGCCCAGGAAAAAGCCGTAGTGCTGGCCGAGCTCAAGGAGCGCACATCGGCCGGGCTGGAAAACTATCGCAACCAGTTGCATTTCTGGTACCCCTCCAGCCTGCTGCCCAGACGTTTCCCTATCGGTGAAGTAGCCAGCATCAAGGCGGCAGATGTCGCCAAGCTGCGCTCTTTGTACCAACGTTTCTATACCCCGGAGCGGACAACGCTTATCTTGGTCGGCGACCTGGACATCGCCCGTACCGAGGCTCAAATCAAGCAGTTGTTTGCCGATTGGAAGCCGCACCCTCAGGCGGTTGCCGCAGCTCAGGTGAAGCTTTCTCCCCCTGTAGTCAGAAAGCAGCCTCAGGCGGACGCTTTCTTCGACCCCAGTTTGCCGACTCAAGTCTCTCTTGGGGTGCTGACGCCCATAAAGCCAAAGCCTGATGGTATTGAACGGCGTCGTCAGCTGATGCTTGAGTCGCTGCTGAGTAATATGCTCTATCAGAGGTTGCAACCGCACCTGTTTGCCGAAGAAGGTTTCACCGATGCCTCCGTTGAGATAGGGGAAGAGTTTGGCACTGCGGGAAGGGTGCAATTGGCTCTGGCGACCCTGGAAGACAACTGGCAGGATGGCGTGGTATTGCTGGAGCAGACCATACGCCAGGCCTTGCAATACGGTTTCAGCAATGAAGAGTTGCAGCAGGCACTGAAACGCCAACATAAGCAGTATCAGCTCAATCTGGCCGGCAGTAACACCATTCACAGCCTGAATATGGCCGAGGCTTTGGTATCAATGGATGCCGAGGACTTGATACCGATAGAACCAGCAGATGAGCTGGCCATTTTTGAGGCCTTGGCGCCGCAAATTACCCCGGCGCTTATCCAGCAGACACTGACTGAGCTTTGGCAGGGGCAACCCTGGATCTATCTCTCCGGTGCCAAGGCGCCGGCCGCAGCAGAACAACAACTGCTGACGGCATATGAGAACAGCTTGCTGCAATCTGTTACCCCCTATAAGGCCAAACAAGCCAGCGAGTTTGCCTATCAAAGCTTTGGTGAACCCGGGAAGATAGTGGCCGATAAACGGGATCCCGATACCGGAATACGCCAGTTACGTTTTGCCAATGGGACTCTACTCAATCTCAAACCTACCGAGCTTGAGCAGGGCAATGTGGCCGTCAGCTTGTCATTGGGATTCGGTGATTTGCCATTTCCGCGCCAAGAAGGTTTGGGCACTCTGTTCAATAATGCCTTTATTTACGGCGGGCTGGAGCAGCACTCCTGGCAACAGCTGGCGGATATCTTTGCCGGGCAGAACATCTCGGCAAATATTGGCGTCAGTACTGAAGGCTTTGGCGGCGTGACCAATACCAATGCCGATGAGCTCAGAACCCAACTTGGGCTACAGGCCGCCTTTCTAACCGCCCCGGGCTGGCGACAGGAAGCCATCAACCTCTTCCGGCAACAAGTCAAGGCAGAGAGCCAGAGCCGTAATGCCAATCCGGAAGAGGCCTTCTGGGATGGTCTGAGCGGACTCTTGTTCCCCGGCGATCCCCGTTATGGTTATGGCCGGGAAGAACAGGTATTACAGCGGGACTTTTCTGAAATTGCCAAGGTGTTGGCTTCGGCGCTGGATAAGGGAATGCTGGAAATCGCACTGGTAGGTGATTTCGATGAGGCTCAGGGGATAAAAGCGGTTGCTGAGACATTCGCCGCCATCAAGCGGCATCCTGCCAAGGCCCCGGCCTTCGAGCGGCCGGTATTCCCCAAGGTGCCGGCACAGAGCCAAATCTTGCACCGGGGCGCCGAGAACTCGGCGGCACTGGCCTGGCTGTGGCCGACCACCGATATGCAGAATGTTCGACGCCACAGCGAACTGATGTTACTCGAGCAGGTGATGGGCATTCTGTTGAATGAAGAGGTCAGGGAAAAAGCCGGCGCCGGATATTCGCCTTATACCTTCAATCATTTCGATTGGCATCCAACAGGTTACGGTTATCTGGGGCTCTTTACTGTCACAGATGCCGCCAAGCTGAAGGCGGCCGAACAGGGCTTTGCCGCGGTCGTGGCCAGAGTCAAGGCCAAGGGTGGCATCGATGCCGATCTGCTGGAGCGGGCGCGCCAACCCTTGTTGCAGTGGTTTGAAAGCGCCCCGGGAAGTAACGGTTTCTGGTTGGATCTGGCGGCAACGGCCCAAAGTCGGCCGGGCCGCTGGCAGGGATGGCAGCAGCGCAGGCAGATACTGGGGCAACTGGATGGAGGTGCCCTGGAAGCCGTGGCCCGTGAGTATCTTGATAATGATCGCCGCTTGAGTGTGACCAGCAGTTACGGCGGCTAACCTCCGCTCTTGGGGTTTCTCGGATAGAAGCGTTCCGGCTTGCGCTGCAGGTGTTCGAACCTGCGGGTATTTTTGTAGGGTAGCTTCATAAATCCCGAGACACCCTGGCCCTGTATTTTGTCGACATGACTGAGGATCCTGTCCAGACAGGCGCGAAACTGCGCCTGTTTTCTCGGGTTGAGCAGTCTCAGATAACTGTGGATCTTCATATGGGTTGGCAGGGCTTCGAAGATGATACAGCCTGTGTGGTGTATCTGGTTGAGCCAGCCCAGCTCTGTCATGATTTCCGCAGGCAGCTCCAGGTTTTCATCCGGATCCCGGCCATCTTCAAAGTAAGAGTGCAGCCTGGATTGATCTTCGAGTGTCGGCACATCGCCCACCTCAAAGGGCAGTAGCTGATCTGCTTTGGCCTTGAACGGCTCTGAAGGGGCGCTGCGTTCCAGGTGCAGGGTATCTTTGGCGTTGAAGAAACAGGCCTTGAAGATACCTATGCGATGAATGCCCCGGGCCAGGGTCACCATGTTGTTGACCGCCTGAATCAATGCCGGCCTGAGCTCTTCATCATAAAGCGCCAGGTTGGAGTCGATATAGACGCCTGTCTCCTGCCAATGAATCGCCAAACCGCCCACTATAGGATACTGACCCAGGCGGCCTACGGCAGCGATAAAGCCCTTCTCTGTGTCTCCCATACCGGCGAGGAAGTTGCGGTAGTACTTCTCCAGTTGAATATCTTCGGCGCGAATAGCCTCGGCATCGGCGTCCGGATGATGGCTGCGCAGAAACGACTTACGCGAACTGTAGCTGACTGTTTCCACATCCCGGGCTCGCTTCTGTACCCAGACGGGGATCTCGGCATTCAGCTCCTGTGGCAGCGGCGGCAGTAAAAGATGCTGGCTGTATCTCATGCTGCGCAGGAAGTAGTCGCCGGCCTTGAGGCGGGTGAGAGGATCTGAGCCCAACATACCCTCGAGGATCCTGGCCAGTTCCATCGGTAGACCTATGCTGGTGGGCGGGATCACCTGGGAACCGAAGCGGCTGGCCTGACCGGACGCCAGCGCATAGAGGGTGGCGGCAACCCCCTGTTCATCAAACCTGGGGCTGGAAAGCGCCCCCGAGAGTTGCTCATCGCCGATAAAGTAAACATCGCCCATGCGGGCGTTGGTATGCTGCTGATCGCTCGACATTAACTCCATCACATTGCCGCCAACCGGGCGGTTGTCGGCATCGCGCTGGGCAAATACCGCCGAGCCCCAGTCAATCAAAGACAACTTGTCTTCCTCTGGGTCATAAACCAGGTTGGAAGGTTTGATATCCCCGTGTACCAAGGGTCTGCCGCTGCGAAGATACTGCAGCAGATCCGCCAACTGCCTGGCAATGCTCATGATCTCCGCCACCGGCAAGGCGCCTTGGCGGCGGCAGCGCTGATCCAGGTCCTGGCCCTGAGCTCTGGCCATCACCAGGATCCCCTGGCGCCCGACTCTGTCGAACTTTATCAGTGGCGGCACATTGGGATGATTGACCTGAGACAGCATGAAGGCTTCTTCTTCCAGTCTGTCCTGTACCTGCTGAGGCAGGGTGATACGGGAGAACTTGAATACATGTTCCTGACCATGGCTGTTTCGTCCGGCGAACACAAAACCATAGGCGCCTTTGCCTATCAGTTGCGGGTCATCATAGCCCAACTTGATCAGTTGCTGGCGGCAGAGGCGGATCCAGGCCCTGTGTTTGCGGGCATCATCGGCCTTAAGCAGATAGACGGACTGCTCTTCAGAAATATAAAAGTGCTGCAGTTCAGGTGTTTGCAAGCGATTTCTCCATTTGCACAGGCAAGGATACAAAATAACAACAAGCAGAAGCTCATTAAAACAGCAAGGGATAACAGCGGCAAGTTGTGACTCTGGGATCCAGCTCAGAACCAGGCTTCCTAGCGTATCCTTTTGGGCGGCACTTTGACCTATATCAATTTCATTGCGCCCTCCCCAGAGTAACCTGTTTGCAACAAGCCGCAGTGGCAGAAGAGATTTGGAGGCCTTATGTCAGTGCCAGATAAGCAGGAGCTGATCGAACTGTTCGAGTATGCTCGTCCCAGGGTGATACAGTCGATGGAATTGCGTCATTGTCCCCATGCGGGTTTCTACAATCCGGTGGACGACCGCTGTAACTTTTGTCATCAGGGATTGGAGTGTATCTGGATGAACCAGAATGATGAACTGGTGGATCTGGAACAGAAATCACTCGAAGAGTTGAAGCAGCAGTTATTGATTGCCGTCGACTTTGTCGACTCCAGCCTGAGCCCGCACCATTTGTCACGACGCAAGTGCCAGTGTGATAACTGTAATTGGTTGCGCAAGGTGCAGGAGACCCTGGCCAGACTGCCCTGAATAGCTTGAAAACTGATGCTGCCCGCCCCGGAGTCATTGCACGCTCCGCGGCGGGCTTTTTTGTCTGTTGCTGTTGGGCTCTTTGCAATCGGCGTCCAAGTCGATAGAGTATCAAGGTTTTCTGATACACAGGATGGATAGATGGAACCCGGATTCTGGCATGAACGCTGGCACAAGCAGCAGATAGGTTTTCACCAGCAGGATATTAACCCTTTTTTGGTGAAGTACTGGTCCACACTCGCACTCAGGGGGAATGAGCAGGTCTTTGTCCCGCTTTGCGGCAAGTCTTTGGATATGTGTTATCTGGCCGAGAAGGGCCATGATCTGCTTGGTTGCGAACTGAGCGAATTGGCCGTCAGGCAGTTTTTTGAAGAGAACGGCCTTGAGTATCAACAGAATGTCTTTGGCGAATTGCAGGCGTTTTCCAGCGAACAGATGACCTTGTTGCAGGGCGACTTGTTTGCGCTCAAGGCTGAGCAATTGGCGTCGGTAGGCGCCTTCTACGACAGGGCGGCGCTAATCGCCTGGCCTGAGGAGATGCGTTTGCAATATGCCGCCAAGCTGGCCACCTTGTTGCCAAGGGGTTGTTGCGGCTTGTTGGTTACTCTGGAATATCCGCAGGATATGCTCAAGGGGCCGCCATTCAGCGTGACTCAGGAGTGGATAAGGGAGCATATGAGCCAGTGGTTTGAGGTCACTTTGCTGGAGCAAGCCGATGTATTGGCCGACAACCCCAGGTTCATTGCCAAAGAGGTGCCTTGGCTCAATGAGAGTGCCTATTTGCTGAAACGTAAATAAGTTCCCCAGGAAATTATAATAATCCAAGGTGGAACAAGCGGTTAGTAGGAATACTGGCATACAAAAAGGCGACCCAGAGGTCGCCTTTAGTGTCTATAACCACTATCTCAACAGAGATTAGAAGTCGTAACGTACACCCACGGTGAATACGTTGTCGTCTTCCAGGTCAAACTTAGCACCAGCGTCTTTGTACTCGCCTTGGTAGTTTGCGTAGTGAGCAAACAGCAGAGTAGACTTGGCTACACGGTAGTCGGCACCGACAGTGATGTTGGTCACTTCGATGTCTGTGCCAGCATTGTCGCCCAGAGCCTTGTAGTACTTACCGAAACCGGCTTCGTCATAACCGTATTGCAGCTTCAGGTTAACACCGTTCAGGTTGTAAACTACGTTCACGAAGTAAGTGTTGTTGTCGTCAGAACCGTCAACGATGCTTTCAGAGTTCTGGAACAGACCGCCCAGTTTGAAGTCACCCAGCTTAACTTGACCAACGGCGCGGTATGCATCGATACCACCGATAGCCTTGTTGTAGGCGATGGCAGCATAGTAGTTCTGAGCTTTCAGCTTCTTGTCACCGATAGTGGCGCTCAGAGCGTACATGTTGTCTTTGTCGATTTCGTTACCGTTCGCGTCGTAAGTCGCGTAGTTGTCTTCCATCAGGTAAGTGGCGTTCAGAGTGATCAGGTCAGCGATCTTTGGTGAGTAGTACCAAACACCGTCACCGCTACGAACTTGGCCACCCAGCATACGGTCGATATCCGCGTTGGTGTTACCGAATACGTCTACACCGCCTTCAGCTTGCTTGAATACTGTGTCGTTACGACCGGCCAGTACAGTACCGAAGTTGGTCTTGGCACCCAAGTAAGTGTTACGAGCTTTGAAAGTGTCGCCAGAACCAGAAGTGTTCTCTACTTGGAACTCCATCTGATAGATGATGTCTACACCATCAGAAATCTTCTCGGAACCTTTTACACCCAGGTGTGAGAAGTTGTTTTCGATATAAGTACCGCTTTCACCTACTTCTACGCCGTTAGTACCAGTTTGCAGTGTGGCGCCTTGGTCAGAGTTGGTGATAGACAGATCCAGACGGCCATACAGAGTTGGGCCATCAGCCAGTGCACCGAAAGAGGCTGCGGCCAGAACTGTTGCTACTGACGCAGAGATAAGGGTCTTCTTCATGTGTTGTGCTCCCTAGAACCTGAGTTCTATTCCATGTATTTATGGTTATTTAACAAACGAGTGTTCCTGGATTTGTAGCGGACATCCTGTCCGTCACAAAGCTGCGCTGATTCTTACAGTTTTGTTTGCTCAAGATTGTGGCCTAGATCAAACTTTTTGCCCCATTCTTGTGGGAAAAGCCTTAATCTGTGACCAAAATGTCCATTTCGGTTAAAAACTATTCAACCGCCATTGTTCACAAAATCAGCATAATCATCTTTTCGCTATAAAAAGATAACTTTGCAGTATGAAGGACTGTATCAGCTGGTTATTTTTAATAGATCAAATTGTAAATTAGTGATAGATGAAGTTTTAATAAAAGTGAAATTTTTCATCATAAAAATGATATTTATGTGCTCTGGTTCTCATTTAGGCACCCAATCCGGCCAGTGGCAAACTCTGCCTTATATAGCCAAGTAGCTGTCCTGGTTCACTCCATGGTGCCCTATCTATCCCTAAAAGAAGCTCTGTATTTACTAAGCCGTTTATATCCATAAGCCCAAGCAAAACATACCCGGGATATACACACTCTCTTACTCGGCTTGGGGATAGCCGGGTATTCGGCTAAAATGCCGCCGAAGATAATTGGGAACCAAGTTATGCAAGATACAGACACAGAACTGCTGGAGTCCGAAGCCTATCAACAGCGCTTTGGCGGCATTGCCCGTTTATATGGTGTTGCTGCACTGGCAGCCTTTTCCAAGGCTCATGTAATGGTGATAGGTATAGGTGGCGTCGGCACTTGGGTTGCAGAGGCTTTGGCCCGCAGTGGAATAGGGCACATCAGCCTGATGGACCTCGATGATGTGTGTGTGACCAATACCAACCGTCAGATCCATGCTTTGGCAGACACCATAGGCGAGTCCAAGGTCGCCGTGATGGCGCAGCGGATTAAGGCGATTAATCCTCTATGCCGGGTGGATGAAATAGAAGACTTTATTGCAGCAGATAATCTGAGTCAGTATCTGGCACAGGACAAGGGCATAGACTTTGTGGTGGACTGCATAGATGCGGTAAAGCCCAAGGCGGCCTTAATCGCCTGGTGCAAACGCAATAAGATTAAGTTGGTGACTATTGGCGGTGCCGGCGGTCAGACAGATCCAACCCAGATCCAGCAAACGGATCTGGCCAAGACTTTTCAGGATCCATTGCTGGCCAAGGTACGCAACTTGCTGCGTAAAGAGTATGGTTTCAGCAAGAATCCACAGCGGCGGTTTGCCGTTGATGCCGTGTTTTCCAGTGAACACCTCAAGTATCCCCAGACGGATGGCAGTGTCTGTTCCACCAAGGTTGGTGTCGAAGGTAGCATGAGAATGGATTGCTCCTCGGGATTTGGTGCCGTGACCATGGTGACCGGCAGCTTTGGCTTTGTGGCAGCCAGCCGGGTGTTGGCGCGCTTGGCGCAGGAAGCCAATAATCCCAAGCCTGAATAAACAGCACAAAACATGATCTGAGTCTAATGCAGCAGGTGTCTGGATTGTTAGAATCCAGACACTTTTTCGCTACAGATATTCAGCTTATGCGACAAGCGCTGCTCAATCGTTTCCTGCGGTATGTCAAACAGGATACACAAGCCGATCCGAACTCCCAGTCTATTCCCAGTTCCCAAGGTCAGGTGGCCTTTGCCAGGCAGTTACAGCAAGAACTGCTCGAGTTGGGATTTGATGATGTCTTCCTCAGTGAATCATGCTGCCTTTATGCCAAATTAGCGGCGAATACTGCCAAGGTGCCGGCAATCGGCTTTTTGGCTCATATGGATACGGCGGCAGATTACTCCGGCGCCGGGGTTAAACCTCGGGTGATAGATGACTACCAAGGGCAGATCATTGAACTGGAGCAGGGGGAAGCGCTTAGTCCTGAGCAGTTTCCTTCTTTGCTGAACTACCTCAATAAAACATTGATCACTGCCGATGGCACTACGCTATTGGGCGCGGATGATAAGGCAGGCATAGCCGAAATCATCACGGCGCTGCACTATCTATTGCAACACCCTGAAATTCCCCATGGAGAGATCAACCTCTGTTTTACGCCCGATGAGGAGATAGGGCGAGGTACTGATGGCTTGGAGCTCGAGCGTTTCGGCGCCGATTGGGCCTATACAGTCGATGGTGGCGCAGTTGGCGAACTTCAATATGAAAACTTCAATGCCGCCACTGCGGTGATCACCGCAAAAGGCAATAATTGTCATCCAGGCAGTGCCTATGGGGTGATGGTCAATGCCTTGACCATGGCTGCCAGATTTCACGCCAGAATGCCACTCAATGATGCACCCGAGACCAGCGAAGGTTATCAGGGCTTTTTCCATCTGTTATCCATGGAAGGCCAAACAGAAGAAGCCAGGTTGGTGTACCTGATAAGGGACTTTGATAGGGCTCAGTTTGAGCAGCGCAAGGCCTGGCTGCAGGAATCTGTGACCAAATGTAATGCCGAGCTGCAGGCCGGTAGCCTGGAGATTAGGATCAGCGACAGTTATTACAATATGAAGGACTGCATCTTGCCTGTGCCTCATGTGACAGATATTGCCTGTCAGGCGATGGAGATGGCCGGCATAACACCGGATATCAAACCTATCCGCGGCGGCACTGACGGTGCGCAACTGTCCTGGAAGGGGCTGCCTTGCCCCAACATCTTTGCCGGTGGCCACAATTTCCATGGCAAACATGAGTATGTTTGTCTTGAGTCAATGGAAAAGGCGGTAGAGGTGATCATCAATATCGCCAGGTTAACCACTCAAAGATACGCCGAGTAATCTAAATAAAGAGTTCCACTCTGTCGTCATCGGCGGGGCGGGACTCTATCACAGCCGGGAAGCGAACCCGAAAGTGTGCGCCGCCGAGGCTGGAGTCATTGAGAAGGGTGATATTGCCCTTCAGTAGTGTGACGGCATTGAAGGCCGCCGCCAATCCAAGCCCGGTGGCGCCGGTTCGTCTGCTGGTGGTAAAGAAGGGCTCAAAGATCTGGCCGGCAATCTCGGGGGCGATTCCCTTGCCATTGTCTTCGATATCCAGCTGTAGTTCTTGACCCTGCTGTTGTGCGCTGATGCTGATCTGATGGCCGGTATCACCCTCAAAGGCGTGAGCATAGGCATTGGAAAGTATGTTGGTCACTATCTGCTTCAGCAGGCTGTGGCTGCTGGTAAGCCAAAGATCGGCTTCGACCTGAATCTCCACATCTACCTGGAATTGCTTGAAAGATAGCGCTACAGCATCGGCAAATTCCTGCAATACCAGGGGGAGCAGCATCTGTTCGTGCACGTCATTGCCTTGCTCGGCAGCAATTGCCTTGAACTTCTGGATCAGGTTACTGGCGCGGGTAATATTACTGATGATCAGTTCACAGCTCTGTTGATATTCGTTGAGAATGGCATTGAGCTCTTCCAGCGTAGCGCCATCGTTTTGCAACAGCTCAACCAATTCATTGATATGCTGCAGCTGGCTACTGGCAGCGGTGAGGCAGATACCTATCGGGGTGTTTATCTCATGGGCGATGCCGGATACCAGACCGCCGAGCGCGGCCATTTTCTGCTGTTCGACCATCACCTGTTGAGCCCGTTCCAACACCAACAGCGACTGTTCAAGTTCTTTGGTTTGTTCTTTGACCTGCCTTGCCAGCTCATCTTTATAGCTGCGTTCCAGTTCCAGTAGTCTTTCCCTGTCACTCAAAGCTTCTTGCAGTTCGTAGCGGGAGCGGTTCAACTGGGTGAAAGAGGCGCGCAGCTGTTGCTGCATCAAATTGATGGCCAGGGCAACCTGGGTAAATTCATCCTGTTTGTCCCGGCGCTTAAACTGCAGTGGTTGATAATCCTGCTCCAAGTCGAGCTCTGAGCAGTACTCACTCAGTTGCAACAGGTGCCGGGTAATGGTGGCCCAAACCAGATAGAGAATGAAACCGGCCACCAGAAAGGTCTTGATACCATTGGCCAGTAGTATCAGTAAGGCCTTGTTCACCAATCTGTCGTAGATTTTGGAGAGATCGGCTTGAACTCTCAGCTCACCGACATTGAAATTTTGGCTGCTGGTCTTGTGCACCAACGGAAAGCGCTTCTCTATTACACCTTGGTCTCTGTACTCGCCGGCGGTCCATTCTTTACCACTGTCATCTTCTATGACCACATAGCTGGTATCCGGCAGTTGGTTGAGTCCGTTGAGTTGGGTCTTGATAAGCCTTTCATCTATTACCCAGATACTTGCCGCCAGCACATCCAGGTTGGCTTTTTCAATATTGGCAAACTCATCGTTGATTCGGCCAATGTCACCCTTGTAATCGGAAACCAACTGCAAACCTGTGGTCACCAGAGTGATCAGTGAGCTGAACAAGATAATAGCCAGAGTCAGCCTGCGGCCGATGGGACTACTGATGAGCTGCTGCATAAAACCGGGCATTAATTTCAACTATCTTAAGTGCTTGCTGTGGATAGCTTTAAGCATAGCTTCGCATCTGACTTTCGCGGCATTTTTTGTTGCCGCTGATGGCAAAGTTCGCTGAGCAATCCTGGCACTGGTTTTGCTTGATTAGCGGTTGGAACAATTTTCTGACGCTGGATAGAGCCATGAAGAGACTGAAACTTGAGGTATTGAAAGAGGGCAAGTTCAAGGCCGCTGCATTGCAACTGACACTGTGGGTGCTGCTGATAACCACATTGCTGCTGTTTATGCCAAAGTCCTTGCTGGCCCTGTTGCATTTGGAATCCTGGGTAGAAGCCAATGCCCATTATATTGGCCTGACACTGCTGTTGGCCTTGGCCTATATTGGTGCGCTGGCCGTCAATCTTTTGTTGGATGAAGCGATAAGCCGTTTGAGTGAGCGCCGGATCAACGAAATGATTGAAGAGAAAGTCAGGTTACTGGATCCCGCCGAGCGGGCACTGTTAAGGGAGTTCTTCCTGCAGGGAGCCAGTGTTTTGACTCTGCCGCAAAATGAAACGCCGGTGCAGGCACTGCTCAAGGCTCACATACTCGAGAGTCTGGGAAATGAACGCCATTATGCCATTCAAGGCCCCACCGCCGAGTACAAGATAGCCATGGCTGCCCGTAAGCATCTGAATCGCAAAGTATTGCGTTTACCATCCGGAGAGCCCAGCCAGGAAGAGCTGCAGCATCTTATCAAGGCAAGACCGCAATTTATCAATGGTATTGCCCAAGTGCGGAAACACGCTGCTTGAAGGCAGCAAAAAAGAGGGCAGCCACAGGGCTGCCCAAGCAATACTCAAAAACGTCATTGCATTTAAAAGAACATGGAAATCAAAGCTAAGGCTTTGCTGACTTTACAATAAACATCCACATAATGTAGGAGATGATCCCGATCGTACTGAAGATAACTATCATCGACAGTAAACCTATGGGGTTTCCGAACATTAGATCTAACCAGAATGCCATCACTGAAGTCCTCTTTCTTGTAAAGTCAAAGCTAAACTAACCAAATTTGCTTCGGCCGGAGCTGATCTCGATCAACAAATGTTGTCAGAGTTGTTAATCGGGTAAATCAGCATGTTAAAACATGAGCTTTATCATGTTTTGCTTAAATTAGCCGGCTAAGGAGCAACGTAAGTGTTCCCTAAAGGGAATAGGATCAAAGGCTAATATTAATTACTACACTAAAGGAGTAGGGTGGCTTGGCCTGCGATTGTTCATTGGCAAGGAGCGTGCGATGCAAACCTCCCGAGGTCTTTTAAAACTGATATTAAACCAGTGGCAGTTTTATCCGCTGTTGTTCTTGTTGCTTTACCCCCTGTGGAGCCTGTTACACGGCGCCAGTTATCTCGCCTTTGCTTCTCTATTGGCTGCCTTGATAGTGCTGGCTTGGCTCGGTGCCAGACAGCTGTCCAATCTCAAGCGCCTGGAAAATGCCGCCCGTCATCTGGGAGAAGGCGATCTCAGCTATCAGTTGTCGGAACAGGATGCCGGCATGTTTCATTCTGTGGTCCACGGTATCAACCGTATGGGAGAGGACGTTGGCCGCACCATTCTGTCTTTGGTCAATACCGCAGATGCGATGAAGAGTGTGGCCATGGATATCAAGTCCATCAGCGATGCCGCCCATATCGGAGTGGAGGAGCAGGAAAAACAAGCGGAATTGGCAGCGACCGCCATGACCCAGATGGTTTCTACTGTGCAGGAAGTCAGCCGTAATGCTGCCAGTGCTGCCAATGCCGCAGAAGAAGCCAGGCAGGCGGCCCGCAGTGGCGACCAAACTGTCAGGCAGGTGGTGCGGCAGATAGATGATATGTCGGCTCAGGTTGGGCAAACTCAGCAAGTGATTGCCCGCCTGGCGGAAGACAGCAACAACATAAGTACCATCATAGACACCATTTCCCAAGTGGCAGAGCAAACCAATCTGCTGGCGCTCAACGCCGCTATCGAGAGTGCCCGCGCCGGCGAGCATGGCCGAGGTTTTGCTGTGGTTGCCGATGAAGTCCGTAGCCTGGCACAGCGGACGTCTGCGGCTACAGTTGAGATCCAACAACAGATATTGCAATTGCAACAGGGCGCCGATGAAGGCGTGAAAGTGATGACCACCAGTGTCGAGCAGGCCAGTGCCACCCATGCTATGGCTCACCAGGCGCAGCAAGCATTGGGGCAAATTGTGGCTCAGATTGAAAGCATTACAGATATGTCGCATCAAATAGCGGCAGCTTCGGAACAACAACAGGCAGTTGCCGAAGAGATCAGCAGCAATATCTCATCAATGGCACAAGTGGCGGTGGAGAATGCCAAAGAGACCCACAGTACCAACCTCTCCAGCCTGAAGGTATTCAATATGTCGCAGGAGATCAGTTCCCTGCTTGGGCGCTTCCATGTCGACAAACGGGCGATGGAACAGTTGGAGAAACGCCATCGCTTTGTTGAGTGGGGGCCGCAGTTGGATCTCGGCATGGAAGAGATCAATCGTCAGCACCAACGTCTGGTATCCCTGATCAATGAACTGCACCGCACCTTGGAAGAAGCTTATGGCCTGGAAGCGATTAAACGCATAGTACAGGGCCTGGTGGATTACACCGCCAATCATTTCGCCTATGAAGAGGAGTTGTTTGCCCGTTTCGGTTATCCGCAGACCGAGCAGCACAAGCTTAAACACCAGCAATTAGTGGCTAAGGTACTGGATTTCCAGAAACGAGTGGCCAATGGTGAAGATGTTGCCGATGAATTGATGGCCTTCCTCAAATCCTGGCTTATCAACCATATTCAGGGCAGTGACAAGGAGTACACTGGCTTCCTAATTGCCCGCGGAGCCCAGTAGTCAGACTGAATTTTGTCCAACCGATCAGGATTTTGGCAAACAGGCTCGTAAAGCGCTTGCCATTGAAGTGAGCACAGGTATAATGCCGTTCACTCGCCGATGAGACTTCGTCGCGAAACAATCTATATGTGCCAGAGTGGTGAAATTGGTAGACACAGGGGATTCAAAATCCCCCGCCCTTAAAAGCGTGTCGGTTCGAGTCCGACCTCTGGTACCATCTCCCTGAGAGATAACAGAAACCGACCCTAAGTCGGTTTTTTTTGTACCCCAAAATCACCTCTGTTAAATACTTACAGACATGCTCTACCGAGAGGTCGTCCTCTAGCAATCCAACCTTGGCGGATGCCTACCTAAGTCAAATCGTTAATTGTGGTAGTTTTCCCGCTATCCATGACAGATTTTATTCCTTTGTCCCTGGCTGCGACACACGAATACATTTGGCTGGTTAACAGCTTTAAGGTTGAAGTAGGTTTGGTCGTTTTCGGAAATTTATTTAGTTATAAATTGGCTTCTATTCTACTTGAGAGTTAGTCGGCACGAACCCTATACCATTCATTGCACCACGTCTCTCAGTATAGAGTTCGCTGGTAGAATGGCTTTCAATATGAACTTAAATTGTTTATTACTGCTCTTAGCCAAATAACTGTTCCAAATCGCGGAGCACAGGAAGGGAACTCAGTCCTGTTTGAGCGTTCAGATCTATCGCCAAACAAACCCACCATTCGCCCAAGGACTGAGAATGGCCATCTTAACACCACCATGACGCGCTGAGCGCAAGCGCATGCAAAAATTGATTCAAAAAACCAACGATAAGCACTTTGCCAGGCGTCTGATGGCGATGTTGATGTTGCATCAAGGGCTGCCGGTTACCCAAGTTCAGCACATCACCGGCGCAGCCCGCTCCAGCATAGGCCGATGGTTGGGCTGGTACACCCAATGTGGCATCGATGGACTGAAATCAGAGAAGCCGGGGTGGCCAGCCATACTACACATTGAGTCCTTGCTACGTATACTATCTTCGTTAATTCAGCTGTGGCCCCTAGCGTAGCCGCTGAAGCGGCGAGTTACTGGCCATGTGATTAACGCACCGCTTAAGTCCTGCATTGCCGCATCCGCCGTCCGTCGATTATTATCCCAAGCAAGAGCCATGAGATAAGCGTTCATCCCGCGACATTTTTCGCACCATTTGTAAAACGTTGCACTGCTCTTAGCATGCTCTCGGCAAAGTTAAGGAATAGATGTACGTGCTGCAACTTGCTTGAGGATGTTCATTATTTGACTATCCGTGTATCGCGATTTTTCATGTCGAATTTCCTGCGTTTACCTTACGAGAAAATTCTACTTTTGGATCTGGTTATTTTCCAGGCGGACTACCCATATGTATTTAGTGAATGCACTTATTCTCGAATCTCTTTAATTTAGGCTTTAATAATAAAGTTTTTCATTGTTGAAATTCACATCTCATTCTAAGTGATACCACTGTTGTCTAATTGTTTTTAATTTGTCAAATCATTGCCTTTTCCGTATATATTTGATTTAAATTTCAAACGTGTATTGATACATTTTGAGTAACTATGTTAATGTTGTCAGCAATTTTTCTGGATCCAAGTGTCAATAGATATGGAATGCTATGAGAGTCACGAAATTTAAGATTTTTTGTTTTGCACTATTACTCTTTAACGTTTTTTGTTCTGAGGTGGCATATAGTACAATATTAGTATTAGGGAGCAGTGGTGGAACTAAATTTATCTCACAAGATACTTCGAGTTTCGATACTTTGATTATAGATAAACCGGTGAGGGGAATATCGTATAATGAGTTTTCTATGTTCTCCATCTCTACAAGAAAACTTGTGATTTTCAATGGCTTTAATAACGGAATTACACCTGCAAATACAATCATCATTAAATCATCAAATATTTCTATAAAAAATGAGATTGAAATTATAGGCTCTCCTGCGAATATTATACTTGTATCACCATCTGTTTTAACTTGTGCTGGATGTTCATTTGATAATGCAGGAAGGGTGACTTTTGCTAATGCGTTACTAGGTAGTAAACAGCTAATACATAGCTCCGGTATGGTTGGTAAATTATCAACGATAGATTCTGGGCACATTCAAGTGTCAAATGTGATATCTCCAGGAATTCAATCTTTAGAGTTTATTGCTGATAATATATCTATTTCCGGGACTATTGATATTAACTTGAGAGCGGATGTTCATCCAGAAGGTGGTTATGTTATTCACCCTAATGGAGCAAAGGTAGTTGGTTCTGGTGGAGTTAGCTTTTATTCTGGGAAGATGGTAATTAACTATGAAAATTTGAGAGTTGACTCTGCGAATGTTGTCCAAGAAAATTTTTTATTAACTGCAAAAGTTCGTGCTGCTTCAATTGCAATTATTAGTCCTAAGAATATTAGAATCACATCCAATGCTGATTTGAGTACAATGTCTGACATTTTATCAACAAGTACATTAAATGAGCAGTTTTATGCGCCCATAGAAGGAATTTTTGTTCAAGGTCTTGGTAAGAAATCACCCCAAAATAGTTTAAGCAACATTGTCGCTGACGGAAAACTGTCTTCTGATAATAAAGTTGTTATAAAATCAATAAATAGATTGGAGCTAAATGCTTCAGTTGTTACTGAAAATCTATCCTTGATATCTGGTGAAGACTCTTATCTTGCCGGTTATGTTCAGTCAATAGTAACTGAAATTGCGGCAAAAAATATTTTTAATTCAGGTAGGTTAGCATCAAAAGTTATTCGTGCTGAAGCTGAGAACAACATTTTTAATAGTTATGGTGGAGATATTAAAGCTGGAGAGATTGTTCTGAAGGCTAATAATGGAAATGTAATGAACGGTTCTCGTAGTGACAAGAAAGTGTTCTCAAGGGCTGTAAGTTTTCTTCCTATTATACCTGATGTAACAGCTCTTAAGCTTGGTGTTTTTTATGATGTTAGTGAATCAGGGGCTTTAGCATCTGATTTATCTGCTAATATTTCTGGTAACGAAATATTCATCCAGGCAAAAGCTTTTGAAAATATTAATCCATATTCTATTGTTAAATCTCCATCAGATGATTGGAGTGCAGGAATTTCTATTAATAATAAACTTTCAAATCAGGTTTCTATCAGGGCGGAAAACAAAATTGAAATTAAAGCATCTAATTATGTTCTGAACTCTTCAGGCATAATAGGAGTAAATCAAGAAGGTAGGTTTATTATAAATGCTCCGAAGCTAAGTAATGAACGTTACCGAATGCAAATGGAGAATTATGTCTATAATCAGATGACGATGAGCGGAGACAAAGGACGTCAATTTGATTCTGCTGGTGTTGGTACTATAGCCAAAGTTATTGCATATTCTCCACCAGCAAGGCTTTATTCTTTTGGAGAGTTCCTATTTAGTGATGGTAATGCTGCTGATTCAGAAAGAGAAAGTTTTATAAATGAGTTGTCTTATTTTGAAATTTTTAATGATGCACATTTTTATCAAACTGAAATTAAAACTATTGGGTTGGAAGTGTCTGAGGATTATGACTATACAAATTTGCATGGTATACGAGATTGTTTAATGTTCCGAACCTGTGATGGTGATAATGTAACGACACTTGCGGAGGCTGAAACTTTATTTTCAATTAATGGGAGTATTTATGGTGTTAATAAGGATGTTGCGTCGCAGACTGATTTGATGGTTGCAAATATTAATGTTAGGAAAGCAAAAGAAATTGATGCAATCAATAAATATTTAGCACCATTCTTCTATAAGAATAATGATTATGAATATGGGACAGTTAAGCATTCTGAAGTCCAAGGTGATATGCTTACAGGGGTTAGGACTCAGTGTAAAATGGAGGTGTTTAAGGGGTGGGGAGTCAATCGCCAATATAGTAGGTGTAATAACAGTAACTTCCAAGTAAGCATAAATTGGTTGCTAAGTGAGGAAGCTAAAGACCGTGAATTAGGCGCAACTGGATATACTCCTGCACAACTTGAATCAGCAAGTAAGGCTTACGTTGCCTCCCTACCTGTTCAGCCAGTTATTTGGACAGACTATCAGAGGAAGGCTTTCAATCGTGTCAGTAGCCTACTTTCAGATTCCTCTTATTCTATTGAAGGGTGTTTTGCCATTATAGGGTATAAGCAGTTAAATACATTTTATGGTTTTAACCATGTTCCTTATACGGATGTTCTTACGAAAAGTTATAGTGTTCGAATTCCTATTGAAGTTTTAATGAAATATACAGTAGGCGCACAAGGTAAAGCTGTGTGCTCTTCAAATAATACTGATGCTAAGCATTACACTGAAAAGCAATACAGTGATGCTGCTAAAAAGTACGTATCGACATTACCAATTGATGCCAGTCTTTGGAGTGCTAGTTTTAAACAAGTGCGAGATGGCAAGGTTAAAGGGACCACGTCTAATACGATAACTTTTATTTCTTATTCTATAAGTGCTAATGATGTTTTGGTTAGTTACAAACAGACAGAGCAATATACCGTTACTGTGCAATATGCAGGAACTAGAAGTTTCTCTGAGTACCATGATTTAACTAAGCGAGTTTCTATTGCTGAGTTAATGAACTATTTGCCACGTTAAGCAATAGGGTGCATATATGATTAGTAAAACGAAGAAAGATATAGCTGTTGCTTCTCCTCTGTGGCAAAGGTTTACAGCTTGTTTCATGTCGACCCTGATGTTGCTGCAAATTTGTTTGCCAGGTACTGTGCAAGCTGTTGAATTACTATCTGATTCATTTATTGAGTCTGATGTCAACTCAAACCCTCAGTTTGAGCGTGTTTATAATAAAGATAGACAGTTTGAGAAAGTGTTCTATATAAATGACTCTACTGTTTTAAATGTGCAAACCATTGAGTCATTTCATAAGAAACTAATAGAGTTTAGGAAAGGTTCACTACCTAAACCGCAAATAATACCAATTATTAATAATGATGTTACTGTGTTCGTGCCTAACTACTTGTTAGATAAGCGCATCGGTGACCATTATGTTCAGTCACGTTTTATTAGAGCTCAAATATTTAACCTGTTAAATAGAAACTTAATCAGTGATTCCTATTCAAACGAGATTGAGCAAATAAATGATCTTTATAATAATGCTTATCAATTCAGTGCGGTATCATCGTCAAAGTTTGGTGATAAGATTACTAGGGCACAGATTAATTCATTTGGGCATAATTTTATTTGGCCTGAAATCAGGGTGATTAATAAAGAATCCGTTTTAGTTCCAATAGTTCACCTTACTGATACAACAGTTGCTAATTTATTAGTTGATAGCCACAGAGTTGAGTTTTCTGGAGCTGAAGCTAAGTTCAATACAGTTAAAGTTGATGCGGGTACAATATATTCTCGTAGAGGCACCTTTATTAATACAGCTGGAAATTTCACTGTCAGTGAAGGTGCTCGTCTTATTGCTAATGGTGATTTGAATTTAACTGTTGGTGGTACCTTGCAAAATCTTTCCGGCAATTTTTCAGCTAAAGAAAATGTCAATATTATTGCAAATCAGTATCAGCAAAAAACTGTTGTGCATCGATTTGCAACTAAATATGAACAAGGTACTCGTTTAGGGAAAATAGCTAGTGTCGATGCATTTAATGGTAGAGTTTCTATTCGCAGCTACGGTGATATCGTGGTGCAAGGTGGAAATATTTCAGGTGAGAATATTATCCTCAATGCAGATGGTAATATTCAACTTGCATCTCAGTTTACGACTTATGTGCGCAATCAAGCTATTGGTGGGTATGACACTTCTCAATCGATAATTGAACATACAGCCTCTAGACTAAGTGCTAGAGATAGTATTTATCTTATGGCATCTGGTGCGATAGAGCTAAATACTGCTACACTCACAGCCGATAAAGGTGTCATTCAAATTCTTGCTGAACAAGGCATATACATTGCTAACGAGTTTAACGAATTCCAATCTTCTCGATCTGGCAAAGTAGGTAAAGTTACCTTACAAGAGCAGGAGTTTCAAACAATTGCAATTCGCTCCGCTTTGGAGGCAGGAAGAGGGGTATTAATCGCCTCCGATTTTGGTGATATCACATTAAAAGCGACCAAGATTGAATCCGGCGAGGGTGCACAAATCAATGCATTCAACGGTAAAATAAACCTTTTATTGGCAAAAGAACAAGATCATTATTTCTTAAACCGCGTTAAAACAGGATTTTGGCGGATAAAAACTGAAACAAGAAATGATATTGATGAAAATGCTGTTTACAATAGTATTGTTGGTGGGATTAAAGTTCAGGCAACGCATGGCGTAACATTAGAATTAGGCCAGAAACAGGGAGTGACATTACAGGACACACTCTCAATGTTTGAACAAACCGACGAATTAGCGTGGATGGCTGAATTATATAATGACCCACAATTGGCGGCTGATATTGAGACAATTTATCAAGAACTTGTCGAAGTTCATAAACATGATAAGTCAAGTGCTTTAAGTCCTGCTGCAATGGCAATAATTGCCATTGCGATGGCAGTAGTAATGGGACCTGGCGCTGGACTTATTGGTGCGAACGGCTCGATTGGTGCTGTAGGTTTTATCAGTGCGCCAGTCATGCAAGCAGGTGCCGTAACACTTGCAACACAAACGGCCACCAGTTTTGCAAGCGGTAATAATTTATCTGAAACCGTTAAATTAGTGCATTCAAGTGACACTATCAAAGCTGTCGCTACAGCCATGGCCACCGCAGGGGCTGTGAGTTATGTGAGTAATGTTATGGGGGATGTCAATGTCTTCGGTGATGCGTCATCTGCAACGAGCGATATTGCCCGTAACTCAATCGAAATAGGTAACCAAGTATCTCAATTAGTTATTGAAAATGTAGTAAAAGCAGGAATATCAACCGTCATTTCTGGTGGTAATTTAGCAGACTTTGGCAATGAATTTGTTAGCATGCTAAAAGCTAATGCTATCAATAAACTAGGGACTGATTTAGCTCAGGAAGTAGAATACTATGCCTCAACTGGTAATTTAGATGTTGCACTAGAATATATAGCTCATGCTTCAATTGGCTGTTTAACAGGAGTACTCACCAGTGACGGTAATGGCGGAAAGATGTGTGCCACTGGTGCAGGCGGCAGTATTGTTGCTACTGCCGTCAGTAAAACGTTCGATCACAGAGTTGATGAACTGACGGAAGATGAAAAAGCTGCGCGTCAAGTAATCAAAAATGGACTTGATCTTGATCCTCTCGTTGCTGATGATCATAGAAAATTGGTAGCCCTAGAAAAATGGGTACTGGAGAATGGTGTATCTTCAACTAGCATCTTAAATTTTAAAGAATGGCAATCTGTTTCAAGAGATTTAGTTAATACTAGGGAGTTATCGCTTGGCATTTCTAGATTAAAAGCAGCGCTAGGAGTATTTATTGCAGGAGGAACTGCAGAATTAATTAATAATGCAGATGCAACAGCAACAAATACTGCTCATAGTGCATTATGGCGATTGACAGAACCTGCATTTAAATCAGCATATGCACTTCATGAGATTGCTAGTGAATATGAATCTAAGCTACAGCTCATATCCTCAGAAGAAAAACTAACACTACCACAACTCTCTGTGTTAGATATTCATATTCCAGTAGGAGTTAGTCCAAAAGATCCTAGTGGGTTCACCTTGCCCGAAGCAATGCTGCTATCCAAGCTAGAAGCATTTAAATCCGTCAGCAAATATTTTACTAATCGCGTCACATTAGATTATGGGCTTGATACAGCTGCGAGAGAAGTCGCTGATGGTAATATGCCAGCGGCACTTAATACTCTTAGCGATATAATTGCACATTTAGATACTGAGGCAGAAAAACTTACTTCTGAGGTATTTGTTGATGTAGATGGAGAACGTAAACTTGTTGACCCTGTGCTTCTAGATCAAATAGCACAAGCGCAAGAACAAATG
Organism: Shewanella sp. 38A_GOM-205m; assembly: GCF_000518445.1. Taxonomy (NCBI): domain Bacteria; kingdom Pseudomonadati; phylum Pseudomonadota; class Gammaproteobacteria; order Alteromonadales; family Shewanellaceae; genus Shewanella; species Shewanella sp. 38A_GOM-205m. Next base: position 38,821 of record NZ_JADP01000018.1, read on the forward strand.
AATCGGTTATATTATGATGCTGAGGATTACTACCTACTTGGTGAACGAATTAAAGACATCAGTGGGGCATCACTGTTAGCTGCAGGTTATAAAACTGTGGCATCAATCGCATTATTAACCAAACGAAGTGCTAAAGAAACAGCGGAAATTTTAAAGCATTTTAACGGTGAAGTGCGCAAAAAAGATGATGAGATTAAAGCGGCGATTGAAGATTTTTCTGAGGTAGGAATAAATCACTATCTAGAACAATTGGCTCTTCATGCTGGAAATCTTGCCAAACAAAAAGAAGTTTTGATAGAAGCAGTAGAGAGATTAGGGGATCTAATTTCCATCAACAGACGTTCTCTAGGCGATCTTAATGGTCTATCTGCTGACCAGTTACTTTATAAACTAAATAATATTATTGCTGATTTGCCATTAAATGTATCTACTATGGAGAAATACGATGACTTTATGCTAAAGTCATCTAGAAATGTCGATGACACTTTCTTGGATGGTGCGCTTGAAGCACAGTACCAAGCTTATGTTCAAAGGAAGTTAGATGAGGGTTTAACTCCCCGAGCACGTGATAGCTACCTGGGAGCCATAGACGGGCGGGGTAACTTAGTACGTGGCAACCTGTTTAATCAATATGTGAATGAACAAAAGATTTATGAGTTTAGTGAGGTCACGGTTGAATACCCTAATGGTTTAAGAGGACGCATTGATAACTTAGAAAAGGTTGGAGATGGTAGCTTTATTGTGATTGAACGTAAGTCCTATGACTTAAGCCTTAGGAGTACAGATAGTTTCAGCCAATTGTTGGATAATGAGTTGCTGAATAAATACCCTTCGGGCTTGACCATGAAAGCGGCTAAATATTCTGCTGAAGGACTGTATAACACTACCTTATTGGTTAATCGCCATGTGTTAGAGCTGCCACTATTTAATCAGTATCTCCCCAATATTGCCGGATTTAAGGCCATTGCTGCACGCAAGGGAATTGAGTTAAGATTCCGTGCCGAGCCTCCTGCGGGCTGGAAACCATAAACAGTCGAGATGAGTAATGATATGTTAACAGAGCAACAACACAAATTTATTCTGAGTGAAGTATCACAACCCGTGATTACCATTGCCCGTGAGGTTAATTTTGCCGAGCGCTATGCCTCTATGTTGGTGCGCTTTCCTAAACTCCCTGGCGATTTTAATCCTAAGGTGCCGACGGAGCGTCGACAAGCGCTGGTTGCCCAGTTCCCTTACCCGATTCGCTTTTACAAAAGCGAAGGGGGATATTACAAGCTAAATGCCAAAAAGTTCGCCTACCCCCATATGACGCTTATGATGGAGATGCAACAGTGGGTTACCTTTCGTTTCAACCTGTGGCGCGATGGTAAGCGTATTGGTGGTGGCTCCTATCAACAGATTGCCGTGGCGGAGCAGTTAGCGCGAGGTGAAGAGATCGACTGGGATAAAGACTGGCGTACACAACACCAGCCATGGTGCTATAACGAAACGCAATTACAAACTGTGTTAACAGAGAGTTTTGCGCTATTTGATGACCTCTGTAAACAATTACCGGAGTAGTCATTTGATGCGGGTTAACTGTTTGCTGGCAAGCTTATTGGCATTGATTGGTTTAAGTCTAACGGGCTGCACCTTATTACCATACCAGGCTTCTGATGGTGTTAAACCAGGCTTTCATGATATGCCATTACCCGGAGGTTGTATTGTACTTGATTATATAGGGAACAGTTTTGCAACCTTTTCGATGCTCGAGAATGCATGGCAGCAACGGGCTCAAGAATGGTGCCCTGCAGGATTTGATACTGTTCTAAAGGAAAAGGATATAAGGCGCGGAAGTATACGTAGTCCAGTGAATGGAATAGATACGACGTTAGGTACAGAAACCCGGATTATCTATGGTGTAATTAAGTGTCATACAGTACAAGCTGGATTGTTGAATGAAGCCCTTGTTAGTTTTAAGAGGCCTCAAGCTTCGATCAATGATCCCGCATTTATGAAGTTAGCCACTGAAATTTGGGAAAGCAAAGGTATTTGTAAGCCTGATGGGCAAACAAAAAGTAATATTTAGTTATTTCAGTGTTTTTTATGTGAATAAATTTGCTCGTTAGGTATTCTACTTGTACAGCGATTTGGCGATTTAGTTAGGGAAGGTATATGCTTAAATTTTCAGTTATATTAACAGTCATTCTTTGTTGCTCAATTTCACCAGCATTAGCTAATTATCATTGTGAAGTGGATGTGCATCGGGTTTTGGTATATGGAAATGGTACTGTTAATGTACTCCATTCTGGCCGTGGTGATTATACAGTAATCTGTAATGCTAATGGCACATGGAATAATATTGATACTGTAACTTGTTCGCTCTGGGTTGCGACCTTACAAATGGCGCAAAATAATAATAAAAAAGCTATTTTCTATTACTCAGGAGATGGTCGTTGTGACACCTTACCTACATATGGTAACGCTCCTGCACCAATCTATATAGGTTCAATTAAATGATAAATTAAAAATTACATCAAGCTTTATATGTTTTATTGTTTTTTACTTATTGTCGGTGCGGAAAATGCTAATAATTTTTGGTGCTGCGAAAAAGTGACTAATGTCTATATTGATAACAATAAAAATGTAAATTTGAAAGGTAGTTGGCGAAATGACTATATGCGAATTTGCAGTGCTGATGAAGTAATGGAGTTGATACAGTGACTTGTAGTTTATGGTTTAGATAATAACAATTTCCATAGTTCATGATAAAGACGTAACAATGATGTATTCAGAACCAAGTGGAATACTGAGTTGTTTAAATCTTCCTATTCTAATTCCCCACAACCTAGTGATGTGATGTTGAGAAAGTAATTGACAATAATATTGACCTTTCCCCGAGATTGGTACCAATCTCGGGGAAAGGTCATATAAGATTTTGGTTTAACAAACTTAGAAGCAATTCTAAATTTTCTGGTTGTTGGAATCTCACAGTCGCAGATGATCTGACTTTGTTTTTTGTAAAAATATTATTAATGTATGCTTTCTACGATTGAGATTCACAATAGAACCAGTTTTCATATTCTAACTTTTGGCAGGAATGATAAAACTCTTCGGTTTCATCTTTCACTGATTGTCTAACAGACTTAACTTGATATTCTTCAGTGTATCCGTCGGAGCTAAATAAGTAATAACGATAGGGCATTAACCAACTCGCCCATCCGCCAAAAGAATACCGTATAGATATCCTTTGGTTACTTTTACTAAAAGTAATTCGTTTAATGCTGTGTTTTTTCATTAAACTCTTCATGTAAGGTTTAGAAGAGCTTCTTATATCAAAAAATATATTGCCATTCACTTTGTTTGAATCGATCAGTTCATTGTTCATTTTGACAAGATCTTGCGAAACCGCATAAGTGTTGATGCCGGACTCTCTAAAAAATAGGTATGATAATAGTATGATAAAAAACAAAAAGTACTTCCTTCATAGTCTTTTGGACAATTTTTTGTATTTTGGAGACAGCTCAACTTTGAAGTGCCACACCCGCATATCCAGCATGACGGTACTCCTGAAACACCATTTCAGGACGTCGGCTGGAATATTAACATATAAACAGGGAAATCTTATCGATGGAGATGTACAGTCTTGAGTTTATTAGTGCTATCAAAATGTAGTAGTTTCAGTGCTATCGCCCCTGTAGGACCTTGCCTCTAAAACTTCCAGGGGTAATGCCTATCACCTGTTTGAATTCTCGAATGAAATGGGCTTGGTCATAAAAGCCGGCGTGATAGCCTATCTCTGTAAGAGACTTATCTGCTTCTTGCTTGAGTAGTTCCCGGGCGAAGGCTGTGCGCTGCAAGATACTGTAATTCTTGGGAGACATGCCTAAGTTTTGCTGGAACAAACGTTCGAGTTGGCGCTGGCTGATATCTATCTCGGTCAATAAGTTGCGGATCTCTCCCTGGCCTTTTTGGGCCGTTATCCAGTGCAGTGCATATTTCATCCTCGGCTCCATTGCCTTGGCCAATGATTCATGACCTGCCAGATATTGCATCAGCCTGGTTTCCAGAAGCGCAATGCGTTCCGGCGCTGTTGCCAGTACGGCCAAGCGCTGCGCCAGTTCATCGCTGAGCAGCGCCAAAGACAGGTCGGCCGGTGTCAGGGTTTGCCCCAAGATTTCCGAAAGGGGGGATTTTAAAAATGCGCGTCCGCTGCCAGGCCAGAAGCGGATCCCCAAGGCATCTACCTGACCTGACAACTCCAATCTGGTGCTTTGCCTTGTGGGCCCCGTCACCAGGCACAGCGATTTATGCAGCAAGCCATCAAAGTGCATCGGGGCGCCAAAATTGAAGATGATGCCTGTGCCTCCTTCGGGATGCATAAATTCTGTCGATAGTGACTCAGGGCCGGCTGGTCTAAAAATCTGCCAGTAGCAACTGATATAAGGCCGCAGTAGAGCACAGGGCTGATAACGCTGAAAACCAAGATGTGGCAATGTCGACATATTACTGTGCTCCATCAACTGGGGGCGGGTATATCAAAGCTCGGCTGGGCAAAAACACGGTAACCCTCACTGCATCTTAATGAAATGTCGAAAATCTACAATTCGCATTTCTCATCATTAGCTAATATTCCAGCAGCCGTGATACCTGGCATTTCATTGCGTAACCAATTCAAGGTGACTTTGTATCTCAGTCAGGTAAACCTCCTTGGTCCTCACGGCCTTCATTTAGCCATTACCTGATATGGGAATACAGCATGACGCATTTACCCCCTAAGCTATCCAAGTTATTGATTGTGGGTCTTTTAACCCCGCTTCTGTCTGTTGTGTTTGGAGGGCAGGCCTCGGCGGAGGATGATTTTGCCGCCGAGGGGGAAAGAAGGGCCAAACTCGCCGGTAGCGAACTCATTGGCACACCGGCGCCGCAGCGAGTGCTGACTACTCTGACTGGAGAAACGCTCAATCTACAACAGCTGTATGGCAGCAAGCCTGTATACATCAAGTTTTGGGCAACTTGGTGTGTTCCATGTCGCCAGCAAATGCCGGGGTTTGAAAAAATTTATCAGCAGTACGGTGAGAAGTTGCAAGTGATCGCCGTGAATACCGGTATCAGTGATGACATCAATTCCGTCGGGGCTTTTGTGAAACAGGCCGGTTTGAACATGTCGGTGGCCATAGACGATGGCACTCTGGCCAGGGCGTTTAAGCTAAGGGTAACCCCACAGCACTTTTTGGTTGATAGGAGTGGCCGTATTGCGTATGTGGGGCATCAGGATGACGAGGCGTTTCATCAGGCGTTGGAAGCGGTTATCGCAGACAAAGGTGAAAACAAGGCGCCGCTCAGCGGCACTGTTGCCGAAAAAGCTTCAGGCTACGAAGTTGGCGATAAGCTTGCCTCTTTGAGATTGAAGTCGATTGCCAACATTAGCTACCCGTTGCCGTCCACAACCCGGCAGGGTAAAGCTACCGGGCTCGTGTTCTTTGCCCCCTGGTGTGAGTGGTACCAGGCTGAATCAGAGCCGGATACGGCCAAATCGTGTCGATTGGTGCGGGAAATGGTTGAGCAGTCCGCCTCCAATGGTAAGTCTCAATGGCTGCATATTTCCACTAACCTCTGGTCATCCCGGACAGATTTGGTCGAGTACCAAACCAATTATCAAACTCGTTTGCCAATTGTTTTCGATGAGGAAGGCAGCCTGTTTGGGCAATTCGGCGTTACCCAGTTGCCGACCATAGTCTTTATCGATGAGAGCGGCAAAGTCACTGAAAAGGTTAGCCGTCAGGCACCTGACTTTGCCGAACGCCTCCAGGTGTTACTCAGTGGTAAGTAAAGCGGTTGGAGCGCAGAACATACAATGAAAACCACCTCGTTATGGATGCAAATCATTACTGCTTGCCTGCTCATGGTGTGTTCTGCAATGTCAGCGCAAGCCTATGAAGATGAAGGCCAAAAGATAGCGGCATCACTTTTACTTGAGTCCCGCATGCCAGCGGCCGGAACCGAAACCACCTTGGCAATACGTATGTCTCCCCAGGCGGGCTGGCATGGCTACTGGTTAAACCCAGGGGACGCCGGGTTCCCGCTGCTGCTGCAATGGCATCTGCCTGAAGGGGTAACGGTTGCCGAGCTGCAACATCCCGCTCCCGAGCAGTTGCTGGCAAGTGACCTGATGAATTACATCTATCACGGCGACTATGCCTTAATGGCGCCATTGGTTATTGCTGATGATATTGCGGCGGGCACACCTATCACCCTCGCCGTGGATATTCGCTATCTGGTGTGCTGTCCCAAGTTGTGCGTGCCCGAGCAGCAGCGGTTACAAACCCGGTTCAAAGTAGGGGAAAAGGGAGCGCCCAAGAAATATCTTGAGACCTTTAATACATGGCGACAGTTGATACCAAGGCCTGCCGCGGCGTCGGCAGATTTTACTGTTCACAAGGATCAGTTTGTATTGTCGCTGCCGTTACCTGAATCTATCACTTTGGCCGAGGAGCCGCACTTTTACCCTGAGGTGAACGGGGTGCTATCCAATACGGCATCACAATCCTTTATTCGAAAGGGCGATCGCCTCTTTATGCAAACCGTTGCCACTGAGGGCAATGTCAGTGACGTTTACGGGGTGCTTTCCTTGAATGAGACGCTGGCAATCAGAGTCAAGGCTGTCCGGCCCGGAGGGCCACTTGGTGTTTCCAACCCAGGTGAGTTTGCCGCCCGAGCAACCCGGCAATTTGCTTGTCACCTCTCTGATTACCGTACTCGGCGCGGTACTGGGCGGATTATTGCTGAATTTGATGCCCTGCGTATTTCCTATTCTCAGTTTGAAAGTGCTGAGTCTTGCCAATTTGAGTGATGAGCGTGTGGCCAGAATCGGGGCAGTGGCTTACACGTTTGGGACTGTGCTGGCGTGCCTTCTCCTCGGTGCTTTCATCTTAATGTTGCGGGAGCTTGGTCATCAAGTGGGCTGGGCGTTTCAATTGCAGCGACCGGAAATCATAGTAGCGCTTATTCTGTTGATGATGGCCATAGGACTGAATTTGGCTGGTTTGTTTGAACTGGGTACCCTGAGTTCGGGTAGTCGGTTGCAGCATAAGCCAGGGGCGGTGGGAGATTTTTGGACCGGAGTGCTGGCTGCATTCGTGGCAACCCCTTGCACCGGGCCCTTTATGGCCACCGCGCTGGGCGCCGCCCTGGTGTTGCCGACGAGCATAGGGTTGATGGTGTTTGCTGGATTGGGGTTGGGCATGGCTTTGCCCTTTTTACTGGTGGGGTTTATTCCGGCATTGCGTCAACGTATGCCCAGACCCGGTGCCTGGATGGTGACGGCAAAACGTTTTTTTGCTGTGCCCATGTTCTTAACGGCTCTGGGATTGGTTTGGGTATTGATGCAACAGTCTGACAGCCAATATGTGTTTACTGCGTTGCTGTTGGTGTTGTTACTGAGTTTGGGACTATGGCTTACTGGATTGTTCCAACAGGCTGGGCGTCAAAACCCTTGGTGGCCACTGGTTTTGGTATTAGTCATTAGCGGTGGCTCCCTGACGACAGTTGCTCCCGGAAGTGGCATCAAGGCAACTGTCACAGATGCAGAGAGCACCATGGCGTTCGATGAAGAGACTCTCTTGGCCTTGGTAAAAGATCAGGATGTCTTTGTCTATTTCAGTGCCGACTGGTGTTTAACCTGTAAAGTGAATGAGAAGACAGCCATTGAGCGGCAGGAAACCCAAGCGGCTTTTTCCCGAGCCAATACGGCGGTGATGTTGGGGGACTGGACAAATGGTGACCCAGAGATCACTGGCTTTCTGCCAAAACATCAACGCTCTGGTGTGCCATTGTATCTTTGGTATCAAAGAGGGAACCTGCAGCCGCAAGTATTGCCGCAAGTGTTAACTTCCTCAATGCTGATTGAAAAAGCCGCAGGAAGGGCAACAAATTAGTGACGGTAAGTCATAGCCGTCTGCCTCTTGGCAAAGTCGCCAGCTCAAACATAAGCGCCGAGCTGGCGATAACTCGAATACCCTGACTGAGATAGAATGAATCCGGGGCTTCAGTATGGCTTGCTGAGCCACTAGGCAAGGTTCAGTCGGCAACTTGAAGTAACCTTAATCTGCTTCCAGAATGTCGTTATCGTAAAGAGCACTGGCTTGCTTCAGGGCGTCAATATCATTTGCGCAAAGATATTGTTTAAGGTGATTAAACTTGTCTTCGGGCCAGTCATAAATCTTTAGAGCCAGAAGTTCTTCAATAATGGCTTTATCAAAGCGATATTTCACCGTTTTGGCAGGCGAGCCAGCCACAAAGCTGTACGGCTCAACGTCGTGAGTGACAACACTGTTTGCGGCAACAATGGCACCTTCGCCAATGGTGACCCCAGGCATGATCATGGATCTCATGCCCAGCCATACCCCACCATGAATATGCGTATCACCTTTGCCGACATAGGCATCTTCGATAAAGTCCATAAATGGGTATAAACAAAACCAATCGGCTCTGTGTGTGCTGTTTCCACCCATCAAGATAACCACTTCCGGGGCGATGCAAACATAGTCACCGATATGGAGTTTATCGATTGTCCATGCCAACTCCCAATCGCGGCTGATCTCATCCCCTTGAAGATATCGTACGACGGATTGTTCAAAGCCCGAGTCCCAGCAGTCACTGTAATAACTGTGTTTACCCTTGATAGTGATGTTGGGATTGGTGACTGCTTCATGCAGTAAGGTCACTTTTGACCAATGTTTGTTACTCATAATAGATACTCTGGAATTCTGTTTAACTGAATGAAAGCCCGCTGATTTCAAATCTCCATTTACCTTGGAGTTACACTTGTATCTAACAAGCCATATATTTTTTATATGTCGATTCTGGATTTGTAATAACAATATTTATTCAATGGTTAATACTGTCTTATGTTGAATTTAATGGCGTATCTTTGGCTTTTTGTTGCATGCGCAAGCAAATGCCAGCTTGGAAATTAATAATTTTTACGCTTCATAGCCGCCGGCATGAGATACGAACCTTCTCTGTGTGGAAATATTAAAATGCTCATCATTCCTGTGCTGCTGCAAGTATTTTATAGGCAGCTTCAACCCGTGCGCTAATGGGATAACTCTTATTTGCCAACATCACTATGGCCAGCTTTTTGGCCGGAATAAAAGCTACATAAGCACCAAAACCGCCGGTGGATCCGGTTTTATTTATCCAGACTTCCCCCGTTTTTTCAACGATATCGTCGCTTGCCTTCACCTTTGTTGGTTGCAGTATCATTTCTCTTGAGTTTCCTTCAAGTAATTTACTCAAGGTCAGTGGATATTCGTATATCTCCCAGCCCAACGCCTGGGTGAAGCTGGCTGTGTCATAATAGCCCTTGTGAGTCTCTTTGATGGCTGCAGCTACTTGAGGTGACAAAGGCTTGAGCCCCATGTTGGCCTCAAGGTAATGCAGCATATCGGCACTGGTGGATTTGACGCCATAAGCCTCGGCGTCGAGCATGCCTGGTGACACTCGTACGGGCTCATTTTTTGCATTATAACCAAAGGCATATTGCGCCACTCTGTTATCGGGTACCTTGACGAAGGTGTTGTTCATTGCCAACTGAGGCAAGACAGTTTGCTCCATCAACTCAGAAAACTCACGTTTCATGCTCAGCGCAGCAAGATAGCCATACAAACCTATGCTGGGGTTTGAATACAGTCTATGGGTTCCGGCGGCAAATTCAGGTTGCCAGGCTTTGTAGTAAGCCAGCATCCCATCATTGGTGGTGACTTCATTGGGAAACTGCAGCGGCAACCCTCCCGCTGTATAAGTGGCGAGATTGATAAGTTTGGTATTACCAATCGGACTCCCTTCCCATACTTTCACATACTTGGCTGCATTATCTTCCAGGCTAAATGCTCCAAGGTTTTGTGCATAGCTGCCCAATATGGCGGTAAAGGTTTTGCTGATAGAGCCCAATTCAAATAAGGTGTGCCGAGATACCTTGATGTCGGCATTCACATCGGCCATGCCATAGTGATAAAAATGCTGTTCTCCACCAATACTAATGGCGATAGCCATGCCAGGGATATGGTACTTTTCCATCAGCATACCGGCTTGTTGGTCTACTTCATCCGTTATCGACTGGATATTTGCAGCAGGTGTTTCTGCCATAGCAAAATGAACGGAGAATCCGAGTACCATAGCCAGAAGTTTTGTCACTCTATTTATCATTCTATCTCCGTGCATTACTGACTTGAATTGTCTGTTGATACCAAAGCCGCTTGCTGTTTATGCCGCCAGTATCCTATGGAAATCACACTAACACAATTTTGGTGATATCTATCCGTTATTAGTTTCTTTCTTCACTCATAGGAAAAGCTTTATTGATATTTGAAACCGGACCCTATTCAGAGGTGTATGGCCCAAAATAAAAAATGCCAGTCAGTTAAAAGCTGACTGGCATTAGCCAAATGGCCATTGGGTTGATGAATTAAGGATGAGAATAAATTTGCTGGGTTAACTACCTATCGGCAATCATGCCAATTCAGTTCAGAACTTGTAATCCAGAGTCAGGTACACCTGCTGGCTGTTATTAATTTCTATGCCATTCTCTTCATAGTCTTGGGCCAGGTAACGATAGCCGAGGTCTGAGGAAAAGTGTTCGCTCCACTTGTGCTGCACGCCAACCTGGCCGCCCCAGACGAAATCAGTGGAAGATTCACCGGCGACTTTGTTGTCATTTGCCCCCAAGCTGACACCGGCAAACAGATTGACATCTTGATGTACCGGCAGCAGGTAGTCATAGGAGACCAACCAGCTGTATTGTTCCTGTTTATAGTCATTGGCGGCATAGCTGAACTTGTCTTCCATATAACCGAATGTGCCGGTAATTCGGTGTTGCTGCTCTATCAGCATACCTATTCGGGCCTGATAGTTCAGATCTTCGCTATCTTTATTGATAGCGCCCTCTATCTCATCTGTTTGATACCCCAGGCCTACCCCGGCGAAGTAATCGATTTCGACGGCCTGAGCACTGCTACAAACCAATGCTGCACCCGCAGCCATCATCATTATTTTGTTCAGATTCATCATGGACTCCTAAGACTGCTAAGTCGTTGTATTAAAATATCGATTGGATTGACGAGTCCTACTTTACGCCAGGGAATCGTTTGGAATAAGTCCTCAAAAACGAACCCTAGGCCGGTGATATCACTGAGCAGATAAAGGTCAAGATGGCGTCTTTGTTGGCCAATGAATGCCCGCGAGAGGCCTGGGTCAATATACCAGCGCAGGAGCCGTTAATCCTGAGTTTGAGTTTCAACGAGTTTCACGGACGATACAGCGGCGATGCCTTGATTGGGGGCCATTGGCGCATCAGTAAGTCTTCCGGCGAACAAGTGTTGCAGGCCGACTTTCATTATGACGTGCCCCTGGCTTCAGACGGATACCCGGCGCTGGTTGAGAGTCTCTCCCTGGGGCTTGAAAAGCTGGCGCGGGATATTGATGCCGGGATTGCGAGCCTGAATCTCACTAGCGAACAGAATTTGGCTTCCTATCGCTAAGGTTTCGCCTAATTTAGCCACTGCTGCGGCTGCATCATGCGGTCACAGCAGTGTGCTTCTTTTAGAGAGTCTACTGCAATGGGAGTGGCGTCAGAACTTGGCTCTGAATCCCACTGCGGCGCTTCTTCCCGGTAATGGTGCCAGGTAACGCAGGAAACTATTGTGTGGGCGGGCATCTTCATCAGTGAGGTTATCCAAGCGGATAAACCACTCGCTGTCGAGGCCAAACAGGTTTTGCTCTATTCCCAGGTAAGCCCCCAATAGGCCATAGCTGCGGGAAGGATTTTCCAGATAAGCCACCTTGTCTTGCTTGTCGTAGTGGATATAGTTGATGCTGGCGCGCAGATCGCCATATTGCCAGCGCAGTTCCGCCCCTTGGCGGGAGGCGGGCATTCTCGGCATGCTGCTGCCCTCCATGGTACGGCGCCAGTATTCCTTCTCTTCTCCGGGGCGGGGTTCTCGCGGATTTTGGAAATCAAAGGGGTTATAACTGCCATCGTAGCGGTATACAGGTTGGTTTTTGACCCTGTCTATGAAGGCGCTCAGTTCTATGTCGCCAAAGCGTTGCCAGGGCAAACGATAGCTGACTTCAGCCTCCATACCTTCGTTATCCGTATCGGCCTGGCGCCATTCTCTGACGTAAACACCACCGCGACTGACACCTGTGTTCCCCAGATAGATGAAGTCCTGATATTTGTTTTGATACCAACTGGCACTGGCGCTGAAACCGCCATAGCTGAAGCCGGTACTGAGACTCAAAGAGTCGCTCTGCTCGGCCTTGAGGTCGCTGTTGCCTTGCTCTTCTATGAGTAAGGCAAAATGGGGATTACTGGCGTAAAGCTCATTCACCGCGGGAGCCCGCTCTGCATGGACAAAGGCGGTGCGTAACCACCAGAGGGAGGAAATATCCCAACGCAGGGTGGCGGAATAGTTTTTCAGATGAAAATCACGGGCCTTGATATTGGCTCCCGCGCCTCTCCCCGGTTGGTAATCTCCCAAATCGGGTTGATAGTCGATTTTTTCCAAGCGGCCACCGAGTTGCACACTGACAGGCCCCAGCAGAATGTCCTGCAGCAAAAAGGCGGCCTGGCGCTTGGTGTCTATTTCCGGCAGGTAATTGTCCACACCCGAGCCTTGGTGTTGGCTTTGTTCCCATTGCAGCCCCAGCGCTCCGGGAAGACGTGGATGGAGCTGGTAGCTCAGCTTGGGATTGAGTTGCCAGTTATTGAGTTCAAAGCCGTTGACGTCCAGAGCTGACATCTGCTCGTCATCCTCCTGTCTGGAGTAGACCGTGGCGAGATTGAAGTCCTGCAACCATGTCTGGTCGCTGAATCTGTATTGGTAGAGGCCGTCGAATCTTAGTTGTTTGCTGTGAATGCGAATATCGCCGGTTTGCTCCAGCGTGTCTGTGGCCCTTGAGCCAAGATGCATGAATCCGGGAATGCCGCGATTACTCTCTGTATATCCCACAGAGGCACCCAGCAGGCTGTTGTCACCCAGCAAGCTGGCCCCCAGACTGCCGCTGGTCATATAGAGGCTGCTGTTGTCGACGCGACCAAAGCTGTCTATGGAGCGGTCGCGTATTTGTTGCCGCTCAACAGGGGTTGCATCAACCCAACGACTGCCGTTCCACTCCCAATCGGGCTGACTGCGTACGACCTGGCACTGATCCGCCAAGCGTGAGTCGCCCACAATCTGGCTCCAATCCTTGCAATCGCGGTCTTTACTGAAGCCGGGGATATGATAATCACTGCGTTCCCTGTGCAGTAAGTTCAAGTTAAATACCAGGCGTTCATTGCCGCCCTGAAGTCGGCTCATCAGGCTATGATCGGCATTGTAGCCGGTTTGCAGCTCCAGCTTTCCTTCTAGGGGGCTAGTGGCTTGCTCTAATGGAATACGACCATCCTGAAGCTCTACCAGGCCGGCTATCGCCTCTCCACCGTAGAGAATGGTGGCCGCTGGCCCCTTGATGACACTAATGCTGTCGGCAAGAAAGGGTTCCACCGGGATCAGTTGATCATCGCTTATTGAGGACATGTCTCTTACCCCCAGGCCATTGAGGCCTATCAGAACCCGCTGGCCGCCAAGACCGCGGATTTGAGGGCGACCGGCTGAAGTGCCAAAAAAGCTGCTGTTGAGTCCGGGTTGTAATTTCAGAGTATCTCCCAGAGTGGCGGCTTTCTGTTCCTCAAGCTTAGACCCCTCCATAACCAGTTTATCGGCATCGAGGCGATAGCTGAGTGAAGTTTCAGGACGTTGACCACTGACTTGCAGGTGTTCTATCTGCTCAGCTGCGACTGGCAGGGCGCTGCCAAGCAAGAGCAAAGGAATTGAGTATTTCATTGGTTTGTTTTGTAATGTTATAACGTTTCATTATTTTGTTGTTGTCATGACTTCGGAGCAAGTTCATTTACTTTTGTTTGGTTTTTGTTTTGATTGTTTTATTTTTGATCTTTTATGCGGCAGTGCAGGGGATAGGTGTGCGCCAGCCAACACAGACATTGAAGTCACAGTCGAGGGAAGGGCTGTGGCAATAGACAAGCCCAAAACAATCGCTTGATGCAGTGAAGCCAGATAGGCTTTCTCTCCCGGCTTGGACGACCGCTAGCCATTGCAGGTACAATGTTATGAGCCGGGAGCCAGAGCTTAAAGCACAGGGATTCGAAACATAGAAACTCGAAGCATAGAGACTCGAAGCATAGAGTCCGAGCCGATGCAGACCACTTTGGCAACAGACATGGCCAAAACGCTCAGCCCAGATAATTCAATTAAACTCAAACGCCACTATGAATCAAAATGAACAGCTCCAAGCACAACTCCAGCAGTCGCAAGCCCGTTGCCAGGCCAATGGTGGCCGGTTGACGGCAAAGCGCAGCCAGGTGTTGAGTGTACTGTTGATGAGCGATACGCCGCTGTCTGCCTATGAGATAGCCGATAGGGTCAAGAGTGAGTTTCACCAGCAACTTCCCATAGTGTCTGTCTATCGCATGCTGGAGTTTCTCGCTGAACAGCAACTGGTACATAAGCTACTGACGCTTAATAAGTTTGTTAGCTGCGGCTCCCTCGACTGCCAATGTCATAGTCAGGCACAGTTTCTCATCTGCCAAGAGTGTCATCAGGTGGAGGAAGTGCTGCTGGAGCCCGGGATCAGTAAAGCGCTGCAACAGAGTGCCGATGCCAATCAGTTCAGCCTGGCATCGCCTCAGCTTGAGCTGCTGGGGTGCTGCAAACAATGCAGCCATAAGAGCTGAGTTGCCTGACCTGAAGTGAAAAAGCGGCAAAAATGAAAAGACAGTTTGCGAAAAGAAAAGCCTGCAATTGATGCAGGCTTTTTATCATCCTTAAACCACCGCCTTTGGCGGTATTGATGGTTTCGGTTTAAGGTTTCATCGCCCAGGCGCGGAACGACTTGCCTTTGAGCTTGCGCTCACTCAGTAATTTGACTGCGGTATTGGCGCACTCGCTGCGCACCGCCACATAAGACCAGATATCCTGAATTTGTATCTTGCCCACATCGGCGCCGGTCAGGCGGTTGTCGGCTGTGATGGCGCCGAGAATATCTCCTGGGCGCAGCTTATGCTTCTTGCCGCCTTCAATGCGGATGCAGCGCATGGCCGCTCTTATCGGCGCAGAGGAAAAACTGCCGGGCTGTGGCAGTTCACTCATGGTTTGCGGGCCGAAGATATCCTCCAGCAGCGCCATTCGCATGCCATCCTTGGGGCCTACCAGGCTGACGGCCTGGCCCGAGGCACCGGCGCGGCCGGTACGACCGACCCTGTGCACATGCACTTCGGGATCGAACGCCAGTTGATAGTTGATCACCAGATCCAGGGCTTCGATATCCAGCCCCCGGGCGGCAACATCTGTGGCCACCAACACCACCACGCTCTTGAGGGCAAACTGCACCAGCGCCTGATCGCGCTCACGCTGATCCAGATCGCCATGGAGTGCACGCACGCTGAAGCCCTGCCGCTCCAGGCTGTCGGCCAGCTCCTGGGTTTCTCTTTTGGTATTGCAAAATATAACTGCACTCTCAGGCCTGTGGGCCAGTAGCAATGCTTCCACCGCTTGCAGCCTGGAGGCTGTGTCTGTCACTTCGATAAACTGCTGCGCTATGCTGAGTTGATCATGTTGCTGCTCCAACTTGATGCTGAGCGGCTTATCCATCATGGCGCGGGCCAATTCGGCAATCGGCTCCGGGAAGGTGGCGCTGAACAGCAAACTCTGGCGCTTGTCCGGCATATAGGCGCTTATCTGCTCCAGCGCATCGGCAAAGCCCATCTCCAGCATGCGGTCGGCTTCATCCAACACAAGTTGCTGCAATTCGCCCAGATCCAGACGCCCCTTCTGCAGGTGGTCCAGTACCCGCCCGGGGGTGCCAACTATGATGTGCGCGCCATGTTCCAGCGAGCCTATCTGTGGCCCCACAGGCACACCGCCACACAGGGTCAGGATTTTGATGTTGTGAATGCCGCGGGCAAAACGGCGCAGCTCCTTGGCCACCTGATCGGCCAGCTCCCGGGTAGGGCAGAGCACCAGGGACTGCACCCGAAAACGTTTCACATTGAGTCGATTCAACAGCCCAAGACCGAAGGCCGCCGTTTTGCCCGAGCCGGTTTTCGCCTGAGCCAACACGTCGCGGCCTTCAATAATGGCCGGCAGGCTGGCGGCTTGAACCTGGGTCATGGCGGTGAAACCAAGATCGTTCAGGGTGGCCAGCAGCGCGGGTTTCAACGGCAGGCTGGAAAAGGGTAAATCACTCAAGCTGTGTCCTATGGGCTCGCAAATGGAGCAAAAATGGTAAAGGGGTATTGTAACAGGCGGGGATGGTTTTTAGGCAGACTAATCTAGCAGCATTGAAAAAGCCCACTCGGGTGGGCTTTCAATCTCAGGCTTGATTGAGCTTAGCGCTCATTTCTTTGCCGGGAGCCGCGCGCTTGTGAGTCGCGTTGCTGTGATGCCCGGCCCTGGTTATTGCGCTGCTGGCCTGAGCCGTTATTGCCCTTGCCGGTGCCTTGCGGCTTACTCTCCTGGGAGCGACCGCCCTGAGGCTTGGCGTTTGCGGGCCTGCGTCTGGCACTTGAACCCTCGGTCTTGGCGCCCTGAGCCGGACGACGATGGCGGTTTTCAGCATTGGCCGGCTTGTTGCCATTACCTTTATCCAGGTTGCCGCTGCGCTGGCCATCCTGATGCCCCTCTTTGGGCTTTTTCGGCTTCTTGGGCTTTTTCGGGCCTATCTTGTTTGGGTTGAGCCGCGATTCCGGCAAGGCTTCCTGAGGTTCGAAGCCATTGACGATTTCACGCTCGATAGTCTTGCCTATCAGCTGCTCTATGTCTTTGAGCTGCTTGAATTCTTCCGCACTCACCAGAGACACTGCCTGACCACTGGCACCGGCGCGGCCGGTACGGCCGATGCGGTGTACATAGTCTTCGGCCACATTGGGCAGATCGAAGTTAACCACTTGCGGCAACTGATCTATATCCAGGCCGCGGGCGGCAATATCTGTGGCAACCAACACCTTAACCTTGCCACTCTTGAAATCTGCCAGTGCCTTGGTCCTGGCACCCTGGCTCTTGTTGCCATGAATGGCCGCGGCGCCAATCCCTTTGCCATCCAGGTGCTTGGCCAGACGGTTGGCACCGTGTTTGGTGCGGGTAAACACCAGCACCTGTTGCCACTTGTACTCTTTGATAAGCGAGGTCAGCAGCGCCGATTTCTTTGACTTGTCTACCGGGTGCAACTTCTGGCTCACCCGCTCGGCGGTGCTATTGGCCGGAGCCACTGAGATCTCGGCGGGATCGTGCACCAAGCCCTTTGCCAGGCGGCGAATGTCGTCAGAGAAGGTGGCACTGAACATCAGGTTTTGTCGCTTGGCCGGCAGCAAAGCCAGAATTTTTTTGATGTCGTGAATAAAGCCCATATCCAGCATGCGGTCGGCTTCGTCCAGCACCAGCACTTCCAACTGGCCGAACTTGACGGCATTTTGTTGGTACAGATCCAACAGGCGTCCAGGTGTGGCCACCAGGATATCGACCCCTTTTCTCAAGGTCTGCATCTGTGGGTTAATGGAAACACCGCCAAAGACCACTGAGCTACGCAGATCCAGATGCTTGCCATAGAGACTGACGCTTTCGGCCACCTGAGCGGCCAGCTCACGGGTGGGGGTCAGCACCAAAGCGCGGATATGGTTGCCCCGCGGACGAATGCCACCATTGAGACGCTCCAGCAAAGGCAAGGTGAAGCCGGCGGTTTTGCCTGTCCCTGTCTGGGCGGCAGCCATCACATCCCGGCCCTGCAATACTGCGGGAATGGCCTGGGCTTGAATGGGGGATGGAGTGGAGTAACCTTGTTCGGCGACAGCGTTCAAAATCGGGGCCGACAGGCCCAGGGAGGCAAAACTCATGCAATCTTCTCAATTGACAGCGCGGAGCTGAGATATGGGAGCCGCAGTGCACAGCGTTGCGGCGAAGGCGGCAAGCTTACAGCATTTGCGTCTAAAGTGCTAATTGCAGCCAACTTGAACCCTTTTATTTTACGCTTGTCTTAACTTTTACTGTTGCAAAGCAGCCGCTTAACCTATCTTGGAAAAGCAAGAGCCAAATTCAGGCCTCGACTCGGTGAGGTGTATGGGGGCAATAGAGCATATACAGGCACAGGCCCTGCATCGCAGGGAGTATGCCCTGAGCGTGATCAAGAATGTGCAGTTGATGTCCGCCATCGACACGGCACGGCTTGCGCTCGGGTTGAATATGCTGGCTCAACATGGCCGTATCGCCTTTCATTTCCACCCGGACAGAATCGACTCCCGCGGTTGGCCCGTGTTGGCCGGTATGCTGGCCGACGGTATTTACAAGACCCAGTTTGAAACCCGGGTATCCAACGGCAAACTCTCACCTCAGGTTGGTGGTCCGCGAGATCATTGGGAAAACCAGCTGTTCGGCGACTGTTATCGTGGTGCCAGAGGGCGCCCCAAATACGGCGCCCTGGATCTGGGCATGCATCAAAATGGCCCTTCGGCCCGTTTCGGCAGCTGTTATCTGTTGTCATCACCTGCGTTGTTGCACCGCTGCACGTTCAGCTATCTGGACTCCTGCCGTGAGCCCAGGGAAAAAGGCACTGCAGCCTGCTTTGAAGATATTTTTGCTGCGCTGTTCAACGAGTGCTTTGAGCGAAGCTCGGCATTGGGTGTAAGTCAGTTGCGCCCGGCGGCCTTGGTCGATTATCTAGTTGATGCCTTGCCTTCGGGGGTGGCAGCCAGGTTTGAGCGCCCCATGAGCGGTGACCTGGATCATTACATTGAGGCTCAATGCCATGGTGAGCTGGTGATAGGTGAAGACTTGACTCACTTGGTGGCCGACCCGGCATTCAAAGGCACAGAGATGGAGATTCTGATGCAGCGCTTGTGTGACAAGTACCGACTGCAGTTGTGTTGGCATCAGGGCTATCAAATGCCGGTTGATGAGGTGCCGCCGGACTTTCGCGGTGCCGCCATGCCCAAGCTCGCCGCCTTGGTGGCACCGGATGGCCTGCTCGATGCCCGTCTGATAGGGGAGGCGGCGCTGGCACTGCATAAAGATCCGCAGCAGTGGCGCATGCTTGGCAATGAAACCGAGCTCAAGCAGCAGCTCAAGTTGCTGTGGCATGTGCTGGTGCGTTTTGGTCACAGCCGTTGAGGGCACTCCATCTCTGGTCGGAAGTCTCGATTGAGCTGGTATTACCCCGTGAGTATGCACCGTGTGCTCACTGCGGTAGCTGTGCCATCGAAGTGAACCTCTAGCGTTAAGTAGATCTAGCGTTAAGTAGATTGTGGGGATGGCGTTAACCTGGGCTTAATCCGTTCGGCGTTAAGGTACGATTATTTGATCTGGCGCAAATTTTGTGAGTCCGGTAACAGTTCCTTGGCGGCGGGTTTCTTCCCTTGGCAATGCCTGCGATACTGCTTGCCTACCGAACGATTCGCCTTAGGTCAAGCTATTGCCTTGCTGATTTGTACAGCAATAGAGTCATTAGCTGATTTTGCAGTAGGATCCCATGGACAAATCCTTAGAGAAACAACTCGGTCGCTGGCTCAAAGCGCAGCAATCTGCCTGTGGCCCCTTCCTTAAACTCTCTGTGTTGTTGGGCGTGCTCAACGGCCTGGCGCTGGTGGGCCAGGCCTGGGTGCTGGCCACTGTGTTGCAGGGGCTGATCATTGACGAGCTAGAGAGGCAGGCATTTATTCCGCATATGTTGGCCTTTGCCACCCTGGTGCTGCTGCGAGCGGTTATCGCTTGGCTCAGAGAGCGAGTCAGCTTCGAGGCCGGCAGACGCCTTAGAGAGCAGATGCGCGCCGCCGTGCTCAATAAGCTTGAGCGCCTGGGGCCGGCCTTTGTCAATGGCAAGCCTGTCGGCAGCTGGGCCAGTATAGTGCTGGAACAGATAGAAGACTTGCAGGATTTCTACGGCCGTTACCTGCCGCAGATGAGCCTGGCGGCCTTTATTCCGCTGATCATCTTGGTATGTGTTTTCCCCATCAACTGGGCCGGTGGCCTGATTTTGCTCGGCACAGCTCCCCTTATTCCACTGTTTATGGTCTTGGTCGGCATGGGCGCCGCCGATGCCAACCGCAAGCATTTCAGTGCGCTGCAGCAATTGAGCGGCCACTTTATGGATCGCCTCAAGGCTTTGCCGACACTCAAGCTTTTCTATCGCGCAGAAGCGGAGCAGCGCGCCATAGGCAAGGCCTCGGAAGACTTTCGTGAGCGTACCATGGCAGTGCTCAGAATGGCGTTTCTCAGCTCTGCCGTACTGGAGTTTTTCGCCGCGGTATCCATCGCCATTTTGGCGGTGTATTTCGGCTTTAGTTATCTGGGGCACCTGGACTTTGGCCATTACGGCATGGGTATCAGCCTGTTTACCGGGATGTTTGTACTGATTTTGGCACCAGAGTTTTATCAGCCGCTGCGCGACATGGGCACTCACTACCATGCCAAGGCCCAGGCGGTGGGCGCCGCCGAATCCTTGATGGCACTGCTGGAATTGCCTGAGCCACTCAAGCGTGGCGAACAGCCCCTTCCTGGTGAGAGCATTGAACTGCAGGCCAGGGATCTCAAGGTGTTGAGCATAGACGGCGTGCCTTTACTCGGGCCGCTGAGTTTTAGCTTAGCGGCGGGCGAGAAGTTGGCCTTGGTGGGCCCGAGTGGCGCTGGTAAAACCAGCCTGCTCAACGCTCTGCTGGGGTTTCTGCCCTATGAGGGCAGCTTAAAGCTCAATGGTATTGAACTGGCCGAGCTGGATCCTGCCGCCTGGCGTAGCCGTATCGCTTGGCTTGGCCAGAATCCTCAGCTGTTCCACGGCACCATCGCCGATAATCTGCGTCTCGGCCAGCCCGAATTGACCGAGGCGCAATTGTGGGATTATTTGCAACAGGCCAAGGTGGCCGACTATGTTCGCGCCTTGCCGGATGGGCTGGCGCATCAATTGGATGAATACAGCGGTGGCCTTTCTGTGGGGCAAGCGCAGCGGTTGGCACTGGCCCGCGCTCTTGGGCGTCAGGCGCAGCTGTTTGTGCTCGATGAGCCCAGCGCCAGCCTCGACAGCCAGAGTGAACAACTGGTGCTTAGTGCGCTGTGGCAGGCGATGGCAGGCAAAGGCTGCCTGATGGTGACCCACAGACTGGATCAACTGGATCGGATGGACAGAGTCCTGGTGCTGGATCAGGGAAAACTGGTGCAGCAGGGCACCTTTGCCGAACTCAAAGCGCAGCCTGGCTTATTGGCGCAGATGTTGGATGAACTGCCGCTGGCGGTCTCCCTCGATGACGCGCCAAAGGCATCGGCGCCGCCGATTGCCGCGGCCGCTGAGGCGGAAGCCGGGGCAGACTCAAAACCCGCGTCTGAGTCAAAGTTAGAGTCAAAACCAGAGTCAGGGGAGGAGCGCTGAGATGAAGCTGTTACTGCCCTTTATCCGTCTGTTCCGCCGCCAGTCTTTGATGATGTTTGTCGGCCTGCTGCTGACGGTAACGACCCTAATGGCCGGTATTGGCCTGTTGTCGCTCTCCGGCTGGTTCTTATCTGCTACGGCAGTGGCCGGTCTGGCTCTGGCGACGGCGGAAACCTTCAACTACTTTACTCCGGCGGGCGGGGTGCGTTTCCTCTCCATTGCCCGCACGGCAAGCCGCTACGGTGAAAGGCTGGCTACCCATGAGGCCACTTTCAGGATCCTGACCGATCTCAGGCTGTGGGCCTGGCGCTCTTTGCTGCCTTTGAGTGAACGCAATCTATCCGGGATGCGCCGCGGCGATCTGCTCAACCGTTTGGTGGCCGATATCGACACGCTGGATCACCTGTATCTGAGGTTGTTGACGCCGCTGACGGCCTTCTTGCTGATGTTGTTGGCATTGACCACCTTTATCGGTTGGTTTGATCTCAACTTGGCCATCCTGCTTTGTACTGGCCTCTTGCTCAGTTGGTTGTTGTTGCCGAGTGTGTTCTATCTGCTTGGCAGGCAGCCCGGGCGCGAGTTGATTGAAGCGCGGCGCTGCTACCGGGTACGGCTGCTGGAGTGGTTGTCCGGCCAGGCGGAGCTGAGTTTGTTCTCCGATGCCAAAGGTGGCGCTGCTGAAAGCTTTCGGGCGGAACTCGACCGCGCCGAGCAGAGCTGGTTTGCCAGTCAGAAGGCGATGGCGGCGATCACCGGCCTGAGTCAGGCCATGTTGATCCTCTGTCACGGCTTGTTGGTGTTGCTGTTGCTCTGGTTTGCCGCCGCTGGTGTTGGGCCGGCCGTGCCTCCCGGGCCTTTGCTGGCCATGGTTTTGTTTGCCACTCTGGCCTGTATCGAGATGATGATGCCGCTGGCCGGCGCCTTTCAACATCTGTCTTCTGTGCTCCTGGCTGCCAAGCGGGTATCCGAGTTGACAGAGCAGCGCTCTGACGTTGAATTCCCTGCCGTCTCGGCAGCCATGCCCGAGAGCGGCGCCCTTATCATCAAAGATGTGCATTTCGGTTACACGGACACCCAGCCTGTGCTGCAGGGCTTGTCGCTGCAGGTCTCGGCGGGCAGCAAGGTGGCGCTCCTTGGGAAAACCGGCTCGGGTAAGTCCAGCCTGCTGGCCTTGATAACCCGTCAGTGGCAGCCGCAGCAGGGTGAGATACTGCTGGGCGGCGTGCCTGTGGCCTCTCTGGATGAAAAGGCCTTGCGGGCTTCCATGACAGTGGTCAGTCAGCGGGTACAATTGCTCAGCGCCAGTCTCAGAGATAACCTGCAGCTGGCCTTGCCGGAAAAAATTACCGATGACACGCTAGCCGAGGTGCTGCGCCAGGTTGGGCTGGAGGGGCTGCTTGAGGGCGAGGGGCTCAATGCCTGGATAGGTGAGGGCGGGCGTCAGTTATCCGGTGGCGAGCAGCGCCGGATCGGCGTGGCTCGGGCGCTGCTGCGGGATGCGCCGCTGCTGCTGCTTGATGAACCCACCGAGGGGCTTGATCGGCGCACCGAGCAGGAGATCCTCAGGTTGCTGCTGCAGTTTGCCAAAGACAAGACGCTGGTGATGATAAGTCATCGCCTAACCGGTATGGCGCAGATGGATGCCATTCACCTGCTGGATGAAGGCAAGCTAGTGGCCAGTGGCAGCCATGAGCAACTGCTGCAGGAGTCGACCGCCTACAGCGCCCTGTATCAGAGGTTACACTGAGCCGCAGAGGTTCAAAAAGAGACTCAATAAGAGGCTCAAGAAGATACTCAAAAAAGACTCAAGATAGACTTATTCAAAGGGATGCATCGGCATCCCTTTTTCTTTGAAAGCGCTAAATTCTCGCCTGGATCACAGATCCCATAAGGGTTCAAAGTCAGAATATAGTTATTGGCATATGCTAATAACAAATAAGGATACTCCCATGCCCAGACCCAGAAAATGCCGCCGCCTGCAGCATGGCACGCCCTGCCGCTTCTACAAACCCAACGGCATTCCGGCCTCAGCCCTGGAGGCGGTCGCCTTGGCGGCCGATGAGTTTGAGGCCCTGGCGCTAGCCGACTTTCGCGGTCTGGCGCAACAAGAGGCCGCCGAGCAGATGGGGATATCCAGACAGACCTTTGGCAACTTGATTAAGCAGGCACGCCATAAGCTGGCCAAGGCCCTGATAGAGGGACAGATGCTGGAGTTGCCCCACACTGAGGAACAGAGATGATAGTGATACCCTTGAGCCGGGGCCGCTTGGCCGGGCATTTTACCAAGGCCAAAGAACTGGCCTTTTATGATAACCACCATAACCACTGTTTTACCCTGGATAACCCGGCAGCTGCAGGCGGTAACTGCGCCGCCAAAAAGGCGATGCTGCAACTTATCAAGGACAAAGGTGGCCGCATTGTGTTGGTGGATCAAATCGGCGAGCGAATGTTGGGTAAGCTGCTCGATGGCGGCATCAGCGTTTGTCGGCCCGCTAAAGAGAACAGCGATATCGCCGCTTTGCTGATTGCGGCCAGCGATATTCAGTTGCGGCTGACCAATGCCGCGGCTGGACGTCCGTCACTCAAACATCAAGCCAAAGGAGGTTGTGGTGGTGGCTGTGGTTGCCATGGTCATAATGAAACCGGCGCAGCTTGTCATGGTGATGATCATGGCCATGAAGCGGAAGCGAAAGGCGGTTGTGGTGGCTGTGGCTGTAAGAGCCGCACCGAGGCCAAACTAAAACCCCTTGGTGACCCGTTAAACCAACAAGGCAAGTTGAGTTACGCAGGCTTCAGGCCTTTGCGATAAAGCCGTCTACAGAAATAGAAACAAGAGTGCCGGCAGTAAGCCGGCACTCTTTTGCCCAAAACCTTGGGTTAGCAAAGTCTTGCACTATCAATCATCCAGGCGGCACTGGCTCAGCAGTTCGCCACTGAAGCGGCATTCCAGGTCGACCCTCTTGCCGATATGGGGCTTGAGGCTGTCGTCGCTGGCCTTATAACCCCAGAGGCTGGCGCCTTGGCCGTCATCATTGACCAAGCCCTTGAGCTCTATGTCCGCTTCCTGCACCTCAGGTTCGATTTCCATTACCAGGAATTGGCCATTTTGCTCTGATCCTTCAACCTGTACCCAGGTGCCGTTGAGGCTGGCTTGGTTCAACCCATCTTCAAAGCGGGTCTGAGGCGTCAGTGTCAGCACTATGCCGTTGATGCTGAATACACCGGCCTCATACACAGCCTTGCCTTCAACCTCGAAGCCGTGGCCTGCAATTACAGGAGGCTGACTCTGTTTCTCAAATTCAATTTCGGTGGCCTTCAGCTCTTGAGTATCGTCTTGCCACAGGCCTTCCACATCGACCAAGGCACCGGGTTTGAGATCGGCAACAGTGCCATCTTCAAAGAGAGTCTTGCCATCCAGTGTCACTTGCCATTTTTGGTTCAGGGTAAAGCGGGTTTGCAACTCGTTGACCCAGGTAACCTGACCTTCGAGTTCCACCTCAGAGCCGTTGTCCAAATCCGGGGCGCGTTCGACTTCCACTTCAGAAGCCAGTAATACTTCACCCTGATATTGACCTTCAACTTCTACCCAGGAACCATTGGCCAGCGTGCCTTCTACCTGTACGGCATTGGCACCATAGTCCACCTGCATGCTACCGATATAGAACTGCTTCAGATGGGTGTCCAGCTTGCTTACCCGGCCTTCAACTTCCATCTCTTGCCTGTCATTGTCGATAGCAAAATAGGTGGCCTTGAACTGGTTATCACTCAGGTTATAACCACTGATCTCAACTATGTCACCGGCCTTGATTTTACTTATGTCCAGCCCTGTCACCCGGTAGCCGGCCACAACAGCCTGCTCGCCATCAATAGCGCTCACCGGGGAAACCAGCACAGGGTCATAATCCACGCTGGTGGCACTGCTGCCATCTGTCTTGATGTTGAGCTGCATACCGGGTTTCAGCTCGGCGACACTGGCCTTGGTTTCATTGATTTCAACACTGGCCCGGGCCGCCGGGATTTCTACACCATTGACCCAGAGCTTATCCGTATCGACCTTTTGCAGGGTACCTTGGATAGTCTTGGCCAAAGTGGAAACCGGCGGTTGGGGATCGGGATTGTTCGGCTCATTGGAGTCTGAACCGCCACAGGCGCTCAGTCCGGCAACGAGAGGAACCAGCCATATGCTTCTTTGCATTCTGTTCTCCTTAGGGTCATGGATTTCAACAACGGCGGCAGAATAAACAACTGCAGATGAGGCCAAGATGAGGAGGGAATTAAACTTTGTTAATAATCGGGTGTTGCCGTTAATAAATAGCGGGTTACTGTGAAAATCCCCGTGCTGTAGTGGTTTTTTTCTGCAGCGGTTATGGGAATAAATCTCTCATATTGGCCGCAATTGAGGCACAAACATGCGGTTGCAGCGCAATCAATGCGCTTTGATGTTTTTTGCCTTGTAGGAGCCAGGCTTTTATCCCGTAGGAAAACATTAATAGCTAAAAAAGAGAACAAGTTACTACTTGGCTCAACACCTTTTTATGGCTAAAGTTATCTGTATTAGGAAAGTCGTGACAATGATGTCCATCCTCAATCAGGAAGATACTATGAACCCTACCAAAGAAAGCTCCTTGGATTTGGAAGTGATCAGTTTGCTGGAAGACAAGCAAAAGATTCTTGCAATTAAACACCTGCGTGAACGTGAGAACTTGAGCCTAAAAGAGGCAAAGAGGAAGGTGGAAGACTATTTGCAGGGGCATCCGGAACTGGAATTGGCCGACCAAGAGCCGGGGAGCGGCAATGCGATGGTCTGGATAGTGCTGGTGGCATTGGCCGCAGCGGCAGCCTTGGCAGTTTCTACTCAGCTGTAGGCTTTGAAATATCTCTACTTCTGGCCGCTAAAATCCAAGTTTTTTTAAACTTTCCTCATTTCTAGGCAAAGAGAATTGAATTTTTCCAATTCTCTTTGCATCTTTTGCCATTTTTGGCTAATTGTTGAGCCTGAGTCGAGAAAACTCACGGAAGCGATTGGCTTGAATGTGGTACCTTTGCCCGCTTTGATTTTGACAAGATGACGCCCTTGTGCGGCGGGGACATAACAATGAATAACAAACACTGGATTGGCAATATCGGCGTGCAAGTCGTGATTGCCATGTTTTTGGGGGCGGCTGTCGGCTGGTGGTTGGGCAAAGATGCCAGCATGTTTGCCCCATTGGGGACTATTTTTATCCACCTAATCAAGATGTTGGTCATTCCTCTGGTATTGGTGGCCATCATCTCCGGTGCCGCCAGTCTGGGGGATACGCCATCGGCGGGGAAAATCGGTCTCGGAACATTCGGCTTCTTTATTGTGACTTCGGGCATTGCCGTGGCGATGGCATTGGCGCTGGGAAACCTGTTTGAACCGGGCAAGGGGGTTGATTTTACCGCTCACAGTATGACGGATCTGATGGAGGTCACCAAGGAGCAGGGCGATCTCCCCGGGGTGATGGATACCTTCATCGGTATGATACCGACCAATGTGTTTGAGTCGCTTACCGGCGGCAATATTCTGCAGATCCTGGTGTTCAGTATCTTCTTCGGCATAGCACTGACCAAGGTCAAGGGCGATGGTGCCAAGCCGATCCTTGGCGCGCTTAACGCCATCACTGAGGCCATGGTATGGATGATCAACTGTGTGATGCTGGTGGCCCCCATAGGCGTATTCGGTCTGATGGCTGACTCAGTCGGCACCTTTGGTTTTGAAGCCCTGGAGGTGGTATTTAAACTGTTCATCGTCTTCGTTGGGGCAATTTTGATTTATGGTTTCATCTTCTTCCCCTTGATGGTGCAACTGTTTTCCAAGGTGTCGGCGGCACGCTTTATCAGTGCAATGAAAAAGCCACAGGTCATGGCGCTGTCCACAGCTTCCTCCATGGCAACCTTGCCGGTGAATATGGAAACCTGTGAGCAGGAGTTGAAAGTCTCAAAAGCCACGGCTTCTTTCGTATTGCCGTTGGGCGCCACCATCAATATGAGCGGCAACGCCATCTATTATGGTTTGGTCGCCATGTTCTTTGCCCAAATGTATAACATTGATCTGAGCCTTGCCGCCTATGCGGCTATCATCTTCACCTCTACCTTGGGCGCTATTGGCCAGGCCGGGGTCCCGGGACCTTCTTTCCTGGTGGTGGCCGTATTACTGGCGGCCAAGATCCCTATTGATGGATTGCCACTGCTGTTTGCCCTCGACAGGGTATTTGACATGATACGTACATCGCTGAATATTACCGGCGATGCAGCCTGCGCTCTGGTGATGGACAACTTTTGTCCCGAGGAAGCCAAGAGCTGATAGCGTGAGTTTGTTTGCCGCGAGCAGGTAATAAAAAGCCAGGAAACTATTCCTGGCTTTTTCATGGGTGGAGATTATTCCGCATCACCCAGTGACAGCAGAGTGGCATTGCCACCTATGGCTGTGATGTTGTTGGTGCGGGTCTTTTCCGTCATAAAGCGGGTCAGGTAGTGTGGCCCGCCGGCCTTGGGACCTGTGCCGGAAAGCCCCTGACCACCGAAGGGCTGTACACCCACCACAGCGCCAATCTGGTTACGGTTGATATAGACGTTACCTACATTGACTCGGTCGGCAACGCTCAGGGCGTGGCCTTCATTGCGGCTGTGGATCCCCAGAGTCAGACCAAAGCCTGTGCTGTTGATATCGGCAATCACCTTGTCCAGCTCTGAGGCTTTGAAACGGATAACGTGCAGTATCGGGCCGAAATGTTCTTTATCCAGCACCTTGATGGAATCGATTTCCACTGCGGTTGGAGCAACGAAATGGCCATCCTTGCAGTCAGCGGGCAGCTCCACCTGTTTGATAAGCTTACCTACCTGTTTTATATGCTCGATATGAGCGTTGAGATTGGCCTTGGCGGTGGCATCGATCACAGGGCCGACATCTGTCTTCACTGAACCTGGATAGCCAATGCTGAGTTCATCCATGGCACCCTTGAGGATCTCCAGTACCCGATCGGCGATATCTTCCTGCAGATAGAGTACCCGCAGCGCCGAGCAGCGCTGGCCAGCGCTGGTAAAGGAAGAGGCAACCACATCGTTGACCACTTGCTCCGGCTGGGAAGTGGAGTCCACCACCATGGCATTTTGACCACCGGTTTCGGCGATAAGCGGAATGATGGCGCCTTCGCGGGCAGCTAGAGCGCGGTTGATCACCTTGGCCGTGCCGGTAGAACCTGTGAAGCATACGCCGCCGATACGTTCGTCGCTGGTCAGTGCGGCGCCGACACTGGCGCCTGTGCCCGGCAGGAATTGCAGCGCTTCTTTGGGGATCCCGGCTTCATGAGCCAGTTGTACGGCGCGGTAACCCACCAGGCAGGTTTGCTCGGCTGGTTTGGCGATCACTGTGTTACCGGCAGCAAGGGCAGCAGTCACCTGACCGAGGAAAATCGCCAACGGGAAGTTCCAGGGGCTGATACAGACAAACACACCGCGGCCTTGAACAAACAGCTCGTTCAATTCACCGGTCGGCCCAGGGAGCAGCTCGGGTTTGCTCATCATCTTCTTGGCCTGCACTGCATAGTAGCGGCAGAAGTCGATGGCTTCACGGACTTCATCTATGCCGTCCTGCAGACTCTTGCCTGCTTCGCGGGTACAGAGCACGATCAGCTCTTCGCGATTTTCTTCCAGCAGGTCGGCCAGTTTTTGCAGCGCGCTGGCGCGCTTTTCCACCGGCGTGCGACACCAGGCTGGGAAGGCGGCGACCGCTGAACTGATGGCCTGCTCGACGGCTTGGTTGTCGGCAAAAACCACCTGACCGACGGTTTGTGTCGTGTCATAGGGGCTGACAACCGCCTTTGACTCGCCGCTCAGGGTTTCACCATTGATCAGCGGGCCGCCATGCCATTGATGAGTCTTGAACTGATCCAGTGCTGCGAAGAAGGGTTCGGCTTCAGAGAGAATGTTCATATTGAGTCCCTTGGAGTTTTTGCGTTCACTGCCAAAGATGTCGGCAGGCTTCACTATCTTGTTATTGGCCAGGGTTTTGTATTGTTTGACTGTCACCAGAGGGTGGGTGATCAGTGAATCGATAGGTGTGTTGGGATCCACCAACTTATGCACAAATGAAGTGTTGGCACCGTTTTCCAGTAGACGGCGCACCAGATAGGGCAGCAGATCTTTATGGGCACCTATCGGGGCATAAATTCTGACGGTGCGAGCTCGGCTTTCCGCCAAAATAGTGTCGTACAGTTCCTGTCCCATGCCATGAAGACGCTGGAATTCAAACTCACGATCGCCGGCCATATCGCTGATGGCCGCGACCGTCTGGGCGTTATGGCTGGCAAATTGTGGATAGATGGCACCACGGGTCTTGTCCGACAGCAGGAAACGGGCACAGGCCAAATAGGAGAGATCCGTCCCCACCTTGCGGGTGTAGAGAGGGTAACCGGCTTCACCTGCCTGTTGAGCCCACTTGAGTTCGCTGTCCCAATAAGCGCCTTTCACCAGTCGCAGCGGGATTTCATCACCTTGCTCTTTGGCAAGCTTGGTCAGCCACAGGAGTACAGGCAGTGCCCGTTTGGAGTATGCCTGCACCACTATTCCCAAAAGGCCCCAGCCCTTGGCGGCTTCTGAGTTGTATAGCTTGCGGAACAGCTTGAGCGACAACTCAAGACGGTCTACCTCTTCGGCATCGATAGAGATACCGACATTCAGGCTGCGAGCCTGCTCAATCAGTTTGATCACTGTGGCATACAACTCGGACATGACTCTGTCTTCATTGGCCACTTCATAGCGGGGATGCAGCGCCGACAGTTTGATGGAAATCGTCGGTCTGGGCGCCTGGGATTCATCGTACTGCTGGGCTCCCAATTCGCTGATGGCGTGGGAGTAATCCTGGAAGTATTTCTGGGCGTCTCTCTGGGTCAGAGCGGCTTCACCCAGCATGTCGTAAGAGTGGGTATAGCCCTGCTTGCGCTTGTCTTCACTGTTTTTCAGCGCTTCTTTAACTGTGCGGCCGAGTACGAACTGTTTGCCCATGATCTTCATGGCGGCATACATGGCTTGACGGATCACCGGCTCACCCAGGCGATTAACCAAGCGCTTCAATAAGTTGCTTGGACTGCCATCCAGGTTGCGATCCAGTTTGACGATTTTGCCCGTCAGCATCAGGCCCCATGTCGAGGCGTTGACCAATACAGAATCACTCTTTGACAGATGCTCGTCCCATTTGGCACCTGATAGCTTGTCTTCAATCAGGGCATCGGCCGTTTCCGGATCCGGGATCCGCAGCAGGGCTTCGGCCAGGCACATGAGTATGATGCCTTCCTGAGTCTCAAGGCTGTATTGCTGTAAAAAAGCGTCTATACCTACCATCAGACCTTTTTTGTCATATTGACGAACCTTGCTGACCAAGTCGTGGGCGCGACGGGTCACACGCTCAATGGTTTCGTCACTCGACGGGACTAGCTTGATCAGATCGGACAGATATTGCTCTTCGTCGACAATATAGTTGTCACTGATGGCTTTAAAGAGTTCGTCGAGATTGGCGCTATCATAGTGGCCTGCCAGAACTTCACTCGCTTTGAACATAGTTATCGCTTCCATCTAAGCCGGTTGGGGGCAGTTAAGGACTGCTCGAATTACCTGGAATATGTCTGACGCAAAAGACGCTTTATTATTTTTGTATACAATATTGGCGCTTGCGCGCGCCGATTATACAATCAAAATGTGATCTGTGACACCAATCTTGGCGGGAATGTGAAAATTGTTTAATTGGCTTTACGTACCCCAGCTGTAAAGTCACATAAACAAAAGGCCAGTGGTTTTAAACACTGGCCTTTGAGAAGGGAAAAATGCTATTACATCCAACGATCTTTCTTGCGTCGCTGTGGTCTTGGCATGTAAACCAGAATGACCCCGAGGATCAAACCCAGGGCGGCGATGAGTCCACCTTCCTGCCACATACGGAAACGTTCATTGTCTTTCATCGACTTTAGCTTGGCTATGGCTTCGTCGCGTTCTGTGCTGGCTTCAGCCAGTTCCGCCTGGGCCTTGCTCAGCTGAGACTTGAGGCTGCCAAGCTCGCCCTTGAAGTCACCATTTTCGCTCTGAAGTCCTGTGAGCTGGCCTTTGGCTTCGGCCAACTGGCTTTCCAGTTCTGAGACGCGAAAACGCAGCGACTTGTCCTTGGAGATCATGCTGGTCAATACCCAGCCTTCACGATCCTTATGGTCGATAATCTTGGTGTAATCGCCTTGGCGCTCAGGCAACACGCTTATCTGCTGACCAGCTTCGACACTACCCAGGATCCGGTATTGAGTGCCGGGTCCACCATGAATGTAGATGAAGACATCGTCCGAAATATAGCGCGTCTGGCCTTGGGCCAATAGGGTGGGAGACAGGAGCATCATCCCTATGAGAGTCAGGAGTCTTAACACTTAGTCATTCTCTGTCGCAAAATACTGCCCACATGCTAGGGATTTGAGGGCGCCAATGCAAGAGGGAAGTCATTCGACTTCCCTCTTATAATCATGATATTTACCGTGATTTCTACAGCTATTTCTGTTAGCCGAACACACCTTTAATGGTGAAGAAGAACAGAATAGACAAGCCGGCACCGGCTGGCAGGGTGACGACCCAAGAGACCACAATGTTGCGAACCACACCGATATTGATGGCGGCAATACCCCTGGCCATGCCCACACCCAGTACCGCACCCACCAGAGTTTGAGTGGTGGAGATAGGCAAACCTGTGCCCGAGGCGATAACCACGGTTGACGCAGCAGCCAGCTCGGCGGCAAAGCCGCGACTTGGGGTCAGGTGAGTGATATTTTTACCTATGGTGGTCATTACGCGCTTACCGAATATGGCCAGCCCCATAACGATACCGACGGCTCCCAGAGGCAGAATCCACCAAACCAAAGCTGACTTAGAGCCGATTTCTCCGCCGCTGCTGACTACAGAGACTACCGCGGCCAATGGGCCGATGGCGTTGGCCACGTCATTGGAACCATGGGCAAAAGCCATACAACAGGCAGTCACTACCATCAGGATTGCGAAAACTCTTTCCACGTTACCAAATTGAGTTTGGCGGTCATTTTTGCTGCTCATTTTCAGGCGGCTGATGGCAATTTTACCTGCGATACCCACCAGAACGGCAATCGCCAGTGCCAGCAGATAGGCTTCCACTGTGCTGAACTTGAGACCAACGTGTTTCAATCCTTTGGTGATGGTGACCAAAGACATTACAAAGCCGGCAAAGGCCATGTAGAAAGGCACATAACGTTTGGCGTTACCCAGAGGATCTTCGGTGTTGAAAATCAGTTTTTGTACGCTCTGGAAAATCATAAAGGCGATAAAGCCGGAAATTGCAGGGGTGATGACCCAAGAGCCAACGATACCAACGACTTTGCCCCAGGCAACGGCTTCAGTGCCCACGCCCACGGCGGCAAAACCTATGATGGCACCCACGATAGAGTGAGTGGTGGAAACCGGCCAGCCCAGAGCTGATGCGGCGACCAGCCAAATGCCTGCGGCCAGTAGTGAAGCTATCATGCCGTAGACCAGGAGTTCCGGCACTTCGGTAAAGTAGCTGGAATCTATGATCCCATTGCGAATGGTGCTGGTGACTTCGCCACCGGCCAGATAGGCCCCGGCGAATTCAAAGATCATTGCGATAATGATCGCTTGCTTAATGGTAATTGCGTTTGAACCAACAGACGTACCCATTGCATTCGCCACGTCGTTGGCTCCAATGCCCCAGGCCATAAGAAACCCGAAAACAGCCGCGATACCTATGAGCCAGGGGCCATAGGTGACTAATACATCAACCATGTTGTTACCTTGATAACCTTTTGTTTGTTAGACGCGAGCCAGCATCAGCTCAAGGCGGGAACCGACACGTTCGGCAAGATCTGCCAGGTCACCAACCCACTCAATTATCTTATAGAGAAACATGACATCGATAGGATTCAGTTCGGCTTCCATAGCGAACAGCTGTCGACGCACCTGAATTTGCAGATCATCAGTGTCTTCTTCGATGGCATCGAGTTCACTGATCATTTTGGCTACCAAATCCACTTCACGGCCACGGAAGCCTGCTTCCAGCAGATCATCGAGCTCGTTGATCGCTTCTTTGGCCAGGGCGACTGCATCCAGGCAGCGCTGCAAATAAGCGATGAAAGGGGTTTGGATGGTTTGAGGGACAAGCAGTTGGCGGCCGATGATTCGACCTGAAATATCTTTGGCTTTATTGGCGATTTTGTCCTGTTGAGTCAGGAGCTCCAGCAAGTCAGTCCTTTCTACTGGCATAAACAAACCACCTGGCAGTGTCAGGCGGATTTCGCGTTTCAGTGAGTCAGCTTCTTTTTCCTCTTGGCTGATCTTCTTGCGAATAGTGACCGCATTGTCCCAATCTTCAGCTATGGTTGCTTCGAAGAAGGGCACAAGTAACGAAGCGCAATCGTATACTTTGTCTATATGCTCTTGCAGAGGTTTTATCGGCGATTTTGCAAACACGCCTAAAATAGAGTTTACTGGCATAGCCGTTTACCTATTTAGGTTATTCCACTATTGGAAAAGCGGGCGAATGTTAACCCAAGCGTCCGCTTATTGAAACTGTGTTTTTACAGAAAACACGTCAGTTCTTATTCTATCGGGTTATATATCACCCGACAGGATAATCCTAGGTCATTTTTGTGACAACAATATGACATTGTGACCTCGAAATGACGAGATGATGAATTTTTGATGACAAAATGAGCAGTAGTGCACCATGGATGCCGACAATCAACAAAATGAGATAGAACTTAAGCTCTTTTTCCCCGCCACGGAAGTCAGTCGCCTGACCACATTTCTGAACTCTTTACCCGCCGCCACATCTCAAGGGTGCCAGCAGCTAAGTAATGGCTATTATGATACGCCCGAGCTGGCACTGCGTCAGCTGGATATGGGCCTTAGAGTCCGCGGATGTGATGGCAAGCGGGAGCAAACCATAAAAACGGCCGGTCGTGTCAGCGGTGGGATCCACAGTCGGCCGGAACACAATGTCGATATAGACGCCAACAGCCCGGTTTTGTCGCTGTTTCCCGCCGAAATTTGGCCTGAGAATTCCGACATCGATGCGTTGCAGGCCCGGCTTGCCTGCCTGTTTCATACCGATTTTCAGCGTTGCCGCTGGTTGGTGGTTCAGGGGGAGAGCCTGATAGAACTGGCTCTGGATACCGGCACTATCGCCGCCGGGGGCCAGAGCGAGTCGCTTTGTGAGCTGGAATTTGAGCTCAAGCGGGGGCGAGCGGCCGATCTATTGCCGCTGGCACTGCAGGTCGCGGCCAATGTACCCATGCGCCTGGGTAAGGCCAGTAAGGCGCAGCGAGGCTATCGGCTGGCGCAGCAGGCCAGCCCGCTGGCTTTGGAGGCGTTGCAATATATCAGTCTGCCCTGCGACAGTGATGTTAAGGCGACTCTCCTAGTGGTGCTGGAAACGGCGCTGGAGCGCTGGCAATTGCTGGAGGGTATGATTGCCGAGAGTTTGGATGATCCGGCAGGGCAAGCGCTATTGTGGCAGCGTCTGCGCTCCTGTGTCCGCCTGCTGCGCTTGACCCTGGGCCAGTTTACTCTGAGCAATAGCCAGACAGATGCGGGATTTTCCTGGCTGGAGCAGCAACTCGCCTTTGTAACAGAAGCCAACTGTCTCACGCGTCTGGCCCAGGATAAGTTGTTGCTTGGTAAGTTGGCCAATGCCGAGAGCGTGCGCGAGCGAGCCGTGCAACAGTTGCAAAAGATGGATTTCCGCGGCCGCTTGCAAGCGCTATGGCAGGATTGCCGTTATGGTCAGCTGCAGCTGCAACTGGTCAATATGTTGCTCGAGCTGGCCAGTGGCGAGATGCAGATAGCCGTGGTCGGGGGCTTGAAGGGAACCTGTGACGGTCTGCAGGAGGCTTCCTGGCAAAAACTGCTGGCGGCCATGCCGGGACACGAACTCAGCCGTGATGATTATCTCAAGCTGGCAGCTCCCTTGGATGAAGGTATTTTGGTGGGGCTGGCCTATGGCAGTCTCTACTCATCCAAGGCTCGCGATAGTTTCCGCGCACCCTGGCAGGACTTGAGTCAGGGGATCATCAGTCTTGGCGCTTATGCCATGGCCGAGCAGTTGGCGCCAGAGCTTGCCGAGGCCTTGGCCGACAAACAGCAGAGTCTGATTTTTGCCATGGAACAATCCCGCAAGATGGCACTGCAGCAGCAACCCTACTGGCGCTGATGCCTGGTAAGAGTTCCGGACGAATCGCCTGGGAGTAAGCACTAAAAAGGACGCCTCGGCGTCCTTTTTAGTCGATTGATTAGTCCCGTTGTTGCTGCGCCAGCTTCTGTTTCAAGTCGGCGATTTCCGTCAGCATCTGTTGTTGGTTGGCTTCCATGCGTTCGAGTACCAAATCTAACTCGCTCTTGATGACCTTGCTTTGGTTTTCCAGGCTCTCCTGCTCATCGGGAGCGACAAACAGCGATGCCATATAACCGGAAATAACCCCGAAGAAACTGACCCCGCAGACGATGACCACCCCACCTATCACATGGCCCACTGTAGTCACAGGGTAGAAGTCACCGTAACCTACGGTGGATATGGTCACTATTGCCCACCAGATGGCGTTTTCGGCGGTTTGAATATTGGCGCCTTCGGCGCCGCTTTCCACCAGCAACATCAATACCGAGGCTATGGTGATGATGGTGACCATGGATACCAGCAAGCTGGCGATGGTGGCCTGACGCCTTTGCTTCAGCAGTGGCCCTATCAGGGAACGACTCATGCGAATGAGCCTCAATACCCTGAGGATCTGAAATAAACGGGCAAAGCGCAGCGCTTCAATCGCCGGAATACTGGCGACAAAGTCGACCCAGTGAGACTTGATATAGGTGAGTTTATTCTCTGCCCGGAACAGACCCACCAGGAAATAACTCATAAAGATAAAGCAGATACCCGTATCGATATAAAACAATAACTTGTGGGTTTCAGGATCGACAGGGACAAAGGTCATGATAAGGATCACAACCACAGAGATCAGCGACAACATCATCATCGCCAATTCGAAAGGGGAGACCTGAACAGGCGGTTTCAGGAACCAGCGAGATTTATCCGGCATTGGTTCTTCCATTGAGAAACTTTGTATCCTTTCAGGGTAAAAGACTTGCCGTTAGCTGTAAACGCGCTTGTTTATTGCTCGTCTACGAATTGTACCAGGTCTTCCAATACCCGTTTTTTGATTTCCAATTGCGCATCCGGAGCCAGGCCGTATTTTTCGGCGAGCTGGACATAATCGGTGGGGCTGAGCGAAACGGTTAACCGTGGCCGCTTGGGACGCTTGGCCACGGATAAACCCAATATCATGCGTATCTGATCTGAAGGGCTGACACCTGTATCCAGGGCCGCCTTGCGGATGGAGTATTGAAACCTTTCATCCAGATCAAAAGCTACCTGAGTCGCCTTGGCAGCCTTTTGGTTTTGTAACCATTTTTCCGGATAAGGGTGGTTCTTGCTCATGCCGCATTATTCTCCTGGCCAGTAGTCACGAATATCGCTGAGGGGGCGGTAAAGGGTCAGCGCAACGTCGGTTTCGCCGCCTTCATAGACTTCGATATCCAGAGCGCGAGACTCATCGTCATCCAGCAACTGATAGCTTTCGAAGGCATCACCTGTTGCACCGTCAGCATCCTGAGGCGGCCTGAGTCCACGGTAATCTTCCCGGTGGAAATAGCCAAACTCAGCAAAACTGACCTGATGGTAGTGTTTCCCGAGCCATTGCTCAAGCATCTCAGTCTCGGCAGTGAGTGCCTTGGTACTCAGCTCAGCTTTCCCCGGCTCATCGAAGATGGCGGAGAAATCATCCAGATCGAATAAGGCATCGACCTGAGCGCGGCTTATCTTCAGCGAGAAAGCCAGCCAGGTTTCGTCGTCTTCATCCAGCCCCAGATAGATGGCTTCGCCGCTGTGCCCCTTGAGTACCCATTCAGTCGACTGACTGCGCTGATACTCATAGGTATTGACGGCTTCGACCCTAAGCTGCTGCCCGCGCAGATGCGCGGGCAGGGCAAAGCTGTCATCAAGGGAGATCATATCGCCCTTTTGCAGCTCTGATGGGTGCTTAAGCTGACGCACTGGAGTTTCTTTTTTGCCAAACAGGCTGCCAAAGAATCCCATAGCTTATCAGCCTTTCTTGGCTTTCAAACGCTCGAGCACATCGCTGGCGTTGCTCTTCTGCTCGCCGATACCGGCTTCAGCCAGCTTGGCTTTCAGCGATTGGTCACTGTTCTCGGCTTCCAGGTTTTCGGCAGCCTTCAAGCGGTCGTCAAACTGTTGCTGACGTGCCTTGATTCGCTCCAGAGAGTCTTTGGCGTTGAGCAGCTTGGAGTTGCTTGACGCGAAAGAGTCGGTAATGGAAGCCGTGGCCTTTTGTACGCTTTCAGTGGTCTTGACCATGCTCAACTGACGCTGATAGTCGGCCAGCTGACGTTCGGTCTTCTTCACCAGATCTTTCAGGCGGGCTGCATGGGCGCTGAAGCTGTCGTTGGCAGTTTGTTGCTCGGCCAGTTCCATTTCCAGCTGGGCAATCTTCTCGGCCACTTCCAGCGCCAGAGTCTCATTGCCTTTTTCCAGTGCCTGAGTGGCATAGCCTTCATGCTCGGCGACAGCACGCTTAATGCGATCGATTTCACGGCTGGCTTGCATCTCTTTGGCCATCACATCTGTCAGTTCACGCTTGGCCTTGGTGAGGTGTTTCTCGGCGTCACGGATCTCCTGTTCGAAGATGCGGGTTGAATTGGCATCCACTATGCTTTGGCCGACTTCGTTGGCCCCACCGCGGAATGCTGTAAGAATTTTGTTCAGTATGCCCATGATTTGGCTCCTTATTTCAAAAAGTCGACCAGTTCGTCAATGACTTCGAGACAGTTGTCAGACAGGACAGAGAGTTCCTGCTCTATTTCCAGCATGCTCGATTGCAGGGAGAGTGCACCGTAAACCACATATTTATCGTCAATCTTGGCGAATGAAGACAGTGGCATAGGGATGTTGAGTTCCAACATGGTTTCAAACATCTCGGCACGGCGTTCCTGCTTGAGTTCATCCTCTCCCCAGAGATAACTGATGCAGAGGATTTGGTTTTCCGTTACCGAAACAAATACGGGGATCTCTTCACGGCCAACCACATTGACCTGCAACACTTCTACATCCCCTTCAATGGGGTAACAGTCAAACTGGAACCCAGTAGAGCTGTTGTCGCCAAGTCCATTTAAATGATTGGCAATAGTGTGAATATTCATATTTGTCCTCTTTGACATATTATGTCTGCGTTTAAAGATAACACCGAGACATAATATGTCAAGCGTTATCTTTGCCTGTTTAAAAGGTTGCTACACCCTGTTCATCTGTCCATGCCTGCAGGTGGTAGTAATACAGCTGCAGTGAGCCTATGGTGTTGGGCTGAACCTGGTCCATCTTAGTGTAAAACTGTTTCGGAAACTCGAAGGCTCCGCGAATAAGCCCAGGCGTCAACCAGTCATCCTCCACCGGCAGTTGCTGCATCTGCTGCAGCCGACTCTTGGCATCCTGGCCATTGAGTGTCCCTATGGTCCAGCCCCATTCGCCAAAGCTGGGCACATTGTGGTGATACTGATTCACCTTGAATCCCGCCAGCGCAAGGGTCTTGCCTACAGAGATAAAGGCCTTGGTCGCATGGTAAGGCGAGGTGGACTGTATACTGATGGCTCCATCCGCGCTCAAAAGTTCCCTGAGTTTTTTATAAAACAGGTCTGAATAGAGCTTATTGAGATCCGGATGTGAGGGATCAGGCAGATCCACTATGATGGCATCGTATTTATCGCCGCGGGCCAGCAAGCGGTCGACACCGTTAAAGGCATCGTCGAAAACCGTTTCCACCCTGGGATCGGCAAAGGCGTTGCCGTTGAGGCCGAGCAATGCTGTCCTGAGATCTTCCGGTACTTCAGCCCCGGGTTCTTTGAATAGCTTGACCATCTCGGCATCGAGATCCACCAGAGTGACCTGCTTGGGTTGCCATTTCAGTACCTGTTTCAAGCCCAATCCATCACCGCCGCCTATGATCAACACCTTATCGTGACGGGCACTCGCAGCCAGAGTCGGATGTACCAGAAAGGCGTGATAGATATGCTCATCGCTGGAGGAGAACTGCAGCCGACCATTGATATAGAGGGAGTAAACCGGTGGCAGATGGTTGCCCATCAGGCGCTTGGTCAGTGTCAGTTGCTGAAACCGAGTAGCCTTGGCATAGACCACCTTGTCCTGATACAGGAGGTTGTTGAACCCTTGCTCCCAGGTCGGCCCCTTGATGGCCAGCATCAGCAGCACTCCTGTGGCCAGTACGTGTGCCGCCAGTAACCAGTTGGCGGCGCGGATCCTGTCCCTGAAGCGGATAATAAAGATAAACCCGGCCAAGAGGTTAAAGGCGGCGGTCATGGCTGCAGCCAGTTGGATATCCAGCGCCAGCATAAAGCCGACCCAGAGCGCCGCACCCACACCAGCACCTATATAGTCGGCGCCGTAAATGGTGCCGGCATTGTGCAGCAGGTGTTCATCGGACAGTGCCTGACGCACCCTGGCAATGAGCGGGATCTCCATCCCTATCATCAAACCGAGCAACACACCCCAGAAATAGGGCAGGTAGCGGGACAACTCCTGAAAACGGCCGATAAAGCCACCCTGAGGCAGATGATCCGGCGGTAGCCCCAGGGTTCGTCCTATCAGCTCCGGTAGCTCGTGGCCAAAGCCGATGACGGCCGCGGTGATCAGAATCGCCAGTGAGCCCAGCAAGGCGACAGTCAATTCCAATACTGCAAAGCCGCTGAAGGCGCACTTTATCTTGCGGGCGGCAAAGGCCCCCAAGCCCATGGAGACTATCATCAAGCCTATCATGGTGTAGATGGCCGCCTCGAGGGCGCCCAAAATGCGCCCGGCATAATGGGAAAGCAGGTATTCGTATATCAGACCACAGGCCGCCAGTACCCCCATGATCCCCAAAAGCAGGGCATCATCGAGGGCACCTAAGTGGCGTCTGTTGGGCTCTTGGGTGTTGGCGTTACTACTTAATGCCACGGGATCAGGCCATCAAAGCGGTGAGGATCAGCGCAACCGCTATGCTGATCGCCATTTCAACTGCGGCCAAGCCTATGTTGTGCTGCTTCTCCACCTCATCGGCGAGGTCAATTTTTGCCAGCACCAGGAGTTTGACCAAGGGCAGCAACAGGCTCAGTACCACCAACATAATGAAGGAGAACACCAGCCAGCCAAGGGCGTTGGTTACATAGGCTTCAGGGCTGAAGACGATAAAGTGACTGGCGGCATTGAAGCTCAGTGCCATGGCGATCATCGCCCCGGCATGACGTATCGCCAGGGCGGTATTTCCCAGCGCCAGCGCCTGCTGCATTGAGCTGTCCTGGTTGCGGGCGGCGTAGCGATTCTCTCTGAGGCGGGTCAGCAACACCAGCATCAATTGAGAAATGGCAAAGGCGCTGAGGATGGCAATAAAGGTATCCAGGGTCAGATCTTCGGCCCACAGCAGTACGGCGCGGATAATAATCGCAGTGGCGATAGCGGCCGAGGCATCGACTATGGCAACCGACACATTGCCTTTGAGCACCAGGGCGTTCTTGTCGATATTATTCAAGGCGATTTTATCGTGCAAAAAGCGCCCCAGTTTGATCAGCACTAGACCAAACAGGCCGTAGGCGCTCATGCCGATGGCTTCCTGCAGATAACTGTGGGCGGCGGCGCCGGTAATGGCGCCGGTCAGTACTATACCCAGTGCCGCCACAGCGCCGGCGGTGCTGATGCCGAAGGCGAAGTTGTCTCTGACCGCCAGCTCTTCACTGCTGTTTACCCGAACACTCCAGCCCTGCAGGTAGCGGGTCAGAGTAAGCAGTACCACGGCGATAGAAAGGTCGATGGCGAGTATGACGGCCAGTTCCTGAGTGATGCCGAATTCCTGAAATAGAGTCATGTTCATTCCTTAAGTTGTGATCCTGGCTGAGTTATTTGCCCCGGCTGACACCACGGCTGGTGCGACTGCCAGAATTACGGAAACTGCTGTCTTTAGAGTAATTTGAGCGAAACTTGCTGGCCGATTGCCCACTGCTGGATGGCTTGGGTGCAGCGCTGCTCTGACGAGAGAGGGCGCTGGAGCCGGAGCGGGACTTGGCATAAGGGCTGTCAAAGCGTTTGCCTTGAGAGTCGAAACGTTTTTTGGTGCGCTCATAGACCTGGGTTTGGGCCTTGGCCTGCTTGGGGGAGGTATAGCGATAGCGGCCCACATCATTGTAGTAGCTGTAATCCCTGCCTCTGGACCAGTTGTCATAATAAACCGGCCTGTGGAACAGGTTGGAAAACATGGAGTACATGCCATACCAGGCCCAAAAGGACATGCCGTTGGAATCGGTTTGCCACTGGCCATAGGCGGGGTTACCCACTAACTGGCTGCCGGCACCAAAGTCTTCCGAGCCATTGGCCAGGGTTGAAGCCTCGCGGCTGATGGCGTTGACCCTGGCGAGTTTGCCCTCTGACATATCGGCAATCACATTGACGGGATCTGAAAGCATGTCGTTGAACAGGCTAGAGTCCAGCGCTTGATAGAGGTTGTTTCCCTCTTCCAATTGTTGGTCAAGATTGACAAAGTTGCTCGCCACCTTGGCGTCTTTCACCCTGCTTTCCAGTGACTTGTACAGTGGTCCCTTACTGGTGGCATCCAGTGTCAGTTGTTCCACCAGGGGCTGTAGCTCCGGCCGCTGCTGCGCCAGAATTTGACCATACTGTTTGAGTAAGATGCCATTGCGCAGCTGGTCTTTGTCCAGCATCTGGCCGAGTTTTTCCAGACGTTGGTCATTCAGCTGTTGCAACTGGGCAATCTGCTCGGGTCTGTCGTCACCGCAGGCTGTCAGTGATAACAGCATCAGCAGACTGAGAATACGGATCAGCATTCCTGCCATGTTTTCTCCATTATGATAAGCACTTGAGCCCGGCAAACGGTGCTAAAACCTCTGGTCCCCGTAGGCCGTCAGTGCAAGTTGGTGTAATCTGTGCACAGAGTATCACCCACAAGAATTGGGGTGAAGTCAGAATCATCTGCATCGGCCGGTTAAAATCCATGTCGAGCGGACGTTTGTGCGGCAAAGATGACATAATATGTCTAAATAGTCTTGAATACAATCGAACAGGGATAACTATGGAATTGGGGTGTGACAGTCAAAAGCCGTTTTCCGAGTTGCTGTGCAAACAGGCCGGTAAGCATTGGCACCTGCTGGTGGAGCGCTGGCCTGAGG
Organism: Shewanella sp. 38A_GOM-205m; assembly: GCF_000518445.1. NCBI lineage: Bacteria > Pseudomonadati > Pseudomonadota > Gammaproteobacteria > Alteromonadales > Shewanellaceae > Shewanella > Shewanella sp. 38A_GOM-205m. The sequence continues at coordinate 81,589 of NZ_JADP01000018.1, forward strand.
TGGTTACCGAGCTCAGCCTCATCGAGCAGCAGGAGCTGCAGCGGGTTATGGGCCTGAGTGATTATGTTGCCACTCAGCTGTGCCGCCACCCAGAATGGATTGCCCCCTTCTTTAGCGGCCAGCTCACTCGCCTGGATAGACAAGACTTTGCCGACGAAATCCAATCTCTGCTCGACCCTGTCACCCAGGAAGAAACCGCCAAATCAGTGCTGCGAAACTATCGCAACCGGCAAATGGTGCGCCTCGCCTGGCGCGACTTCATGGGCTATAGCCCGCTGCAGGAGTCACTGCTCGATCTCTCTGTATTGGCTGAGGCGCTGATCATCGGCGCCAGAGACTGGCTCTATCGCGAAATGTGCCAGAGTCTGGGAACCCCCTGTGACTGCGACGGCAAGCCACAACCTTTGATGATCCTGGGGATGGGCAAGCTGGGCGGCCGTGAGCTGAACTTCTCATCTGATATCGACTTGATCTTTACCTTCCCGGAACACGGTGAGACCCAGGGCGGTCGGCGCAGCCTGGATAACCAGCAGTTCTTTATCCGCATGGGGCAACGCCTGGTCAATCTGCTGGGGCAGGTCACAGTCGACGGTTTCGTGTTCCGGGTCGACATGCGTTTGCGCCCCTATGGAGAGAGTGGCCCGCTGGTGGTCAGCTACAGCGCCCTTGAGGATTATTATCAGGAGCAGGGGCGTGACTGGGAGCGTTACGCCATGGTCAAAGCCCGCGCGCTTGGTCCCTGGACTCAATACTCTGACGAACTTCACGACCTGCTACGCCCCTTTGTTTACCGGCGTTATATCGACTTTTCCGCCATAGATTCCTTAAGGCGGATGAAGCGCCTGATTGCCCAGGAAGTGCGTCGACGCCAGCTCAAGGACAACATCAAACTCGGTGCCGGCGGTATCCGCGAAGTGGAGTTCGTGGTGCAGAGTTTTCAGCTTATCCGCGGCGGCCGGGAGCCGGCGCTGCGCAGTCAAAGCCTGTTCGATGCCATAGATACCCTCTTTAGTTTGGGGCAACTTGAGTACCTGGCAGTAGATGAACTCAAACAGAGTTATCTGCTGCTGCGCCGGGTAGAAAACCTGTTGCAGGCCATAGGGGATAAACAGACCCAGACCCTGCCGGATAACGGCCTGGATTGGCATCGTCTCTGCTACGCGTTGGAGATGGCCAATGAGGCAGAGCTGCGCAGTGAGGTTGAGGCCGCCATGTTCAAGATTCATCGCCATTTTCGCGAAACCGTCGGCGGTGATGAAGACAATGAGGAGCAAAGTGATAGCTGGGCCTGCCAGCTCTGGGTCTGTGACAGCGAGGAAGACATACAATCGCTGCTGGCCGAGCGAGGCATAGAAGACAATGAACTCTGGAGCAGTCTGGCTCATTGGCGCGAGACGGTATCACGCCGGGCCATAGGGCCAAGAGGGCGGGATACCCTGGATAAGCTGATGCCGAAAATGCTTGAGGAGCTGACGCTGCAGCCCAATCCCGGCAAGGCATTCAAGCCGGTAACCGGCGTACTGGAGCAGATCCTGACCCGTACCACTTATCTTGAACTTCTGTGTGAAAACCCTGGCGCCCGCCAACAATTGGTGAGCCTGTGTTGTGCCAGTCCCTGGATTGCCCAGCAGCTGGCGAAATTCCCCATGTTGCTGGATGAACTGATCGATCCGGCGCAGCTTTATGACACCACCTCTCTGGATGACTACGGCAGTGAACTGCGCCAATACCTGCTGCGGGTTCCGGAAGAGGATATGGAGCAGCAGATGGAGGCGCTCAGGCAGTTTAAACTGTCGCAACAGTTGAAAATTGCCGCCGCGGATGTCACCGGGGTCTTACCTATCATGCAGGTCAGCGATCACCTGACCTTTCTTGCCGAGGCCATTATAGAGCAAGTGGTGCAACAGGCCTGGCAGCAAATGACAGAGCGCCACGGCGTGCCGCCTGGCCTGGCTGACGGGGAGATAGGTTTTGCCGTCGTCGGCTATGGCAAGCTGGGGGGCATTGAGCTGGGCTACGGCTCGGATCTCGACCTGGTGTTTCTGCACAATGCCAAGGGCGGCTCGACTGACGGTGACAAGCCGTTGGATGTAGGGCACTTCTATCTCAAACTGGCGCAGCGGATATTACACCTGTTTTCCACCCGCACCATGTCGGGCGAGCTTTACGAGGTAGACATGCGCCTGCGACCATCGGGCGCCTCCGGGCTCTTGGTCAGTGAAATTGGGCATTTCGGCGAGTATCAGCAGCAGGAGGCCTGGACTTGGGAACATCAGGCTTTGGTTCGTGCCCGCTTTGTCTTCGGTGATAACGCCTTGGCGCAGGAATTTCAGGCGGTGCGTGACAGCGTGCTGCGCCAAGCAAGAGACAGGAAACAGCTGGCCAGCGAAGTGCGTGAGATGCGCCTTAAGATGCGCGACCATCTGCTCAAAGCGCCGCAGGGAATGTTCGATCTTAAACAAAGCGTTGGCGGTATCGCCGATATTGAGTTTATCGCTCAGTATCTGGTGCTGGCCCATGCCCATAAGCACCCCGAGCTGTGTATCTGGTCTGATAATGTGCGGATTTTTGAGGTGTTGGCCGAGCTTGAGCTGCTGCCCTTGATGTCGGCGCAGCATCTGACCCAGGCCTATTGCATGCTGAGGGATGAAAACCACAGGTTGACTCTGGCCGGTTTGCCTGTGCTGGTGGCACAGGAAAAAGTGGCGGAGCAGGCCGAACGGGTCAGTAACATCTATGAGCTTATCCTGGGGCAATAGTTTACCGGTGCGCTCAGGCTATCTATAGTTAACGGAGAAGTTTTGTCGATTGCTTTGCCTGAAGCCACTGTTGAGGAATGCCTATGTCAAGACCCCCAAAGCCCTTGGATGAGCCACTAAGGCTGGCTACCCTGCAAGGACTCGGGGTGTTGGATACCGAAGCAGAGGAGCGCTTTGATCGCATCAGCCGCATGGCGCAGCGACTGTTTGAAGTGCCCATCTGTTTGGTTAGTCTGGTTGATGCCAAACGACAATGGTTCAAGTCCAGCTTAGGTATCTCCCTCAGGGAGACACCCAGAGATCAGTCGTTTTGTGGTCATGCCATCCTGTCGCCTGAATCCATGCTGATCCCGGATACTCTCAAGGACCCACGTTTTGCCGACAACCCTCTGGTTACCGGCGCTCCCCATATCCGCTTTTATGCCGGTTATCCTTTGACTATGCGCAATGGTTGTCGGGTTGGCACTTTCTGCATCATAGATGTACGCCCAAGAGAACTGTCCCAGGAAGATAAGCTGTGTCTGGAAGATCTCGGCCATATGGTGGAAAACGAACTGCAGCATATGGAAGAGGTCTGTCAGGATGAACTCACCGGCGTGGCCAACCGCCGGGGCTTTGAGTTACTGGGGGAGATGGCACTGTCTTCCTGTTGTCGTGAAAGTTTCTACGGCGCCTTACTGTATCTGGATCTCAACGAATTCAAGCCCATTAATGATACCTATGGTCACAGTGAAGGTGATGCCGTGTTGCAGGCCTTTGCCGCCATGCTGGTGAGCTGTTTCCGCGAGTCGGATGTGGTAGCCAGGCTTGGAGGTGATGAGTTTGCCGTACTGCTGACCCATTTGCGACCATTGGATGTCAGAGCCATCAAGTTGAGGTTCCGTAAAGCCTTGGCCGAACTCAACTTCCGCTTGGCAAAACCCTATCAGATCCGTGCCAGCCTCGGAGAAGCCATATACGATCCGGCCCAACCCAGGAGCTTGGCCGAGTTGATGGCTCAGGCCGACGGCTTGATGTACCGCAGAAAGCCGGGGCGCGATTAGCTGGGTTGGCGTTTTGTTTTCTTAAGTAACCATCAAGTCATTACAACGGGCGACCAAGTCCTGAATTAGCCGCTTGCCCATATGGTTCAGGCTGGGCGCAGCATGCAGTACCAGTTCCATCGGTAATGGCGGTGGCAGAGTCTCTTGCTGAATATGGGCGTCTGTGAGCAGGCGTTTGGGCAACAGGCTCACTCCTATGCCTGCGGCTACAGCGGCTTTCACCTGTGACAGTGAATTACTGACTTGCACCATTTGCCACTCTATCCCGGTTTCATCAAGCAGCTGGATCATCTCACTTCGATATAAACCACCATTGGGAAAGGCCACCAAAGGTAGCGGGCGCTTTTCTGCCAGCGAGTGGCTGCGACTGTCGAACCAGCAAACAGGTTCTGGCCAGCAGGCGACGCCGCGACTGGCGCCGAGGCGTTGTTTCACCAGCACTATATCCAGTTTGCCATCACGAAAGGCTTCATAAAGGCCTTGGCTCAGCCCAGATGTCAGTTCCAGTTGTAATGTCGGCTCCTGGCGTTGCAGCTCGGCCAACACCTGGGTCAGTACCTCACCGGCAAAATCTTCCGGCACTCCCAATCGAAGTGGGGTAAACGCCTCTTGTGTTCGACCTCCGGCTTCCCGCATCAGCGCCAGTATCTGTCTGGCATAAGTAAGCAGTCGCTCACCTTCAGGTGTGGTTTGGGCATAACGGCCACTGCGATCCAGTAAAGGATAACCTAATTGTTGCTCCAGACGGCGAAGCTGCTGGCTAACTGTTGACTGGGTCAGGTGAGTGGCGGCCGCGGCGCGGGTGAAACTGCCACTGTCGGCGACGGCGACAAAGGCCCGCAGTAATACAGGATCGAGCAGTGCCAGCTTGGCGGGAGAATGAGGTGTTTTCATCAGTACAGGATTAGTGAGAATTCCACTGATGAATATTTCATTATTTAATTTCCAAATCAAATAGGCAGTTTTTAGACTGGATGGAAAATTTGCCTGGAAGCCACAGAATGAAAGCAACACTCACAAGCATGCCGCTGACAGAAGCCGATCTAATAGAACACTTGGTGATCAAGGCCAAAGATAATCTGCTGTCCGGCGCCAGACCCTTTGCCGCCCTGTTGCTGAAAGACGGGGAGATTATTGCACAAGGTGTCAACCGAGTCGCAGCCGACTGCGACCCTTCGGCTCACGCCGAAATGCAGGCCATACGTGCGGCGGCCAAGTCATTAGAGACGACACAACTCGATGGTGCCGTGCTCTACGCCAGTGGTCACCCTTGCCCCATGTGTTTGGCTGCCGCCTTGATGGCAGGCATACGTGAGATACGCTATGTATTTGATAATCACGATGCCGAATTCTGGGGATTCTCCAGTGAAGCCAGCTATGGTTTGTTGGGTTTGGAGAGCCAAAAGCTTGCACAAAGCCCGGGGTTTACCATTCGTCGTTGTCAAAGTTCCTTTGAACCTGCCTGGCTCTATGGCGCTTTGGCACATGATGCTCAGGCAAATCCAACTGGGGATAGCGAAGAGCAATGACACTTCAACAGCCGTATTTGACCAGGCTGAAAGCAGTGGCTCTGCTGCTGTTATTGTTTGGTGGTGCACTGGCGTTGAGGCCTTTTCTGACATCGCCCGGGCCTTTGCTGGCACAGCTCAGTAGCGAGCTTGGTATTGAGGTGCAGGCTCTGGGATGGCTGACCTCAATGCCCATGTTGCTGATGGGGGTTGGAGCACTGACTGCCCCTTGGCTACCTAAAAGGCTCTCCAGCTTGCCCGGTGTGGCTCTTAGCCTCGGCTTGCTGACTTTGGCGCTGGTACTCAGAGCAAGAGTTACCATGCCACTGCTTTGGCTCTCCACCTTGCTGGCCGGGCTTGCCGTAGCTTGGATGCAACTGCAGTTACCAGGGCTTATCAAACAGCATTTCGCCGGACACTTGCCGGTATTAATGGGGGGATACTCGGCGCTGTTGATGGGCGGCGGCGCTCTGGGCGCTGGAGTCACTCCTTGGTTGATAACGCTGTTTTCAGAGGGGGCTTCGGTGTTGGCATTATGGGCGCTGCCTTGCATACCAGTGTTGTTGCTCGCACTTTGGTTGGCCAGGCGTGACTCTCAACCGGCTGTTTCCAGAGTTGCACCTCTGACTGAAGGCTCTATTGTGAGTACATCAGGGGAGGATAATCCCGCGCCCGCTAAACCAAGCTTGCCATGGCGCCGGGCAAAGGCCTGGTCTTTGTTGCTGAGTTTCGGGCTTATCAATGGAGGCTATGCCAGCCTGGTGGCTTGGTTACCGCTCAGCTATCAGAAACTGGGCATGTCTCAGCTTGCAAGTGGGCGGCTGGTGGCCCTGATGGCGCTGGCACAGATGTTTTCAGCCCTGACGTTACCGCTGCTGGCAGGTCGTTTCGCCGGCAAGCAAGCAAAAGCCGACCGCCGTCCCTGGTTGTGGTTGGCTCTTATCGCGCAATTAGTAGGCTTTATGGCCTTGGCTTTGTGGCCTCAGGGCGCCCCTGTGCTTTGGAGTCTGCTGCTTGGCGTGGGGCTTGGCGGCAGCTTTTCACTTACCTTGGTCCTGGTGCATGAAGAATACCGCGGCGCCGAGCAGACGGTCGGCCTCAGTGCCATGGTGCAGGGCGGCGGCTTCCTGCTGGCGGCGCTGCCTCCCTTGATCTTACCGCCCTTGTTGCTTGATGGCGCAGCGCCTGTGATGCAGAGCAGTACCGATTTTGCTCCACTGTGGTTGTTACATTGGTTGTTTGTCTTGGTGGTGACCGTGCTTTGTTTGGGTTTTGGTCCATCAGGTTTGCCTGCGCGCCGGGTGACAGATGAGCAGCAAGGAGTCTCCAAGGTTCATGCTCAATAAGGCCGAAATCATTCCTCGGCGGGAGAGGTTGGTATTGTGACTCTCCAGAGACCTGGAACTGTTGGTAACAATTTGTTTATTAGACCTAAAATAATAATTAAGGAAGCCGGAATGTCATTGAAAAAACTGTCGCTGTTATGTCTCTTGGCCACATCATTTACCCCGCCGCTGCAGGCCAAACCCCATGAGTGGCTGCTGACCAATTTCAGTTTGCTGGATGTGGAGCAGGGGCGTTTGCTATCAGGTAAACAACTGGCGATCGATGAGGGCCGGATCAGCGCCATTGAAGACAGCTCTGCCAAGTTAACGGCTGAGCGCACTGTGGATCTTCAGGGCGGCATTTTGATGCCATCTTTGTGGGACATGCATGTGCACTTCGAAGGCCGGGAACTGGTGGAGGACAATGCCCTGTTACTGCCGCTTTACTTAAGCTACGGCATTACCGCGGTGCGTGAAGCGGCCAGCGATCTTGCGCCGGAAGTGCTGTTATGGCGTAAACAGATTGAGTCCGGTAACCGTCTTGGGCCGAGAATTTTCAGTGCCGGGCAGAAGTTTGAAGGTCCGAACTCTGTCTGGAATGGCGATCTGGAAGTGGCCGATGGCGCCGAAATGCGTCAAGGCATGGACAAGCTTGAGAGTATGGCGGTCGACTTTATCAAGATCACTGAAAATACCATGCCGGCGACTCTCTATCTGGAAACACTCAAAGAGGCCCGTGCCCGTGGACATCTGGTATCCAGCCATATTCCCTATGGGGTCAGCATTTTCGAAGCCGCCAAGAGCGGGCTGTCCAGCATAGAACATGCTTCATATGTACTTAGGCTGGGAAATGCCCAAGAGCCTCAAATTGCTGCTGCGGTTGCGGCCGGACGCATGAGCACTAAGCAGGCGAGCCAGGCGTATCGTGATGGGTTCGACCCGGAGCAGGCGCAGCTGGGTTACCGCATGTTGGCAGCCAAAGGCGTTGCCGTGACACCAACCTTGATTGGCGGTCACCAGTTGGCCTGGCTCGATACTCAAGATCACAGCCAAGATCCTTTCATGGCGTTTCTGACCCAAGCTTTTACCGACAAATATCGCTGGCGAATTGAGCGTATGGGAGAGCAAACACCTCAGCAGTGGCAGACACGTAAGCAGCATTATCAAGTGCTGGCTGCCGAGTTGCCAAAACTGTTGCAGGCCGGGGTTACCCTGTTGGCGGGCAGCGATTCTGCTGCGCTCAACACTTATGTTTACCCCGCCGAAGGGCTGCACACTGAGCTGCAACTCTGGCAACAGGCCGGGGTGAACAATGCCGATATTCTGCGCTCGGCTACCATTAATGGCGCCCGCTTCATGGGCCAGAGCAAGGACTATGGCAGCATTGAAGTCGGCAAAAAGGCAGAACTGCTATGGCTGCAGGACAATCCGCTGCAGGACATAGGTGCCACTCAATCGATAAGAGGGCTCTTCTATCGCGGTACCTTGTTTGATAGCAAAGCGCTGGACGCTATGCGTACCGAGGCGGCCGAGTCAGTGCGCCTATTGGATAACGCCAGGCGCCAGCTCTGAGCTGCCCAGCATCTCGGTTAAGCGACTGTAGGTGCGGCGAAACTCGAAGCTGAGGGCGCCGCCCTGATAAAGCTGCTCCAGTGGTACTTGGGCATGTAGCACCAGTTGTTTACCCCTGTCATAAAACTCATCTATCAGGGCGATAAAGCGCCGGGCGGCATCATCCTCCGGCGCATAACTGAGTTTTCTATCGCCTGTGCTGACGGCTTCGGCAGCATCTTCGGTGCCGCGGGCGCGGATCCAGCCGCGGCGCTCACCGCCAAGCCTGGGTACATGGCTCAGCAGCAGAGTATCCAGTGTTTCGGCCAGCTCCATATAATCCAGAGTGGATCTCGGCCCTTCGCAGAGCTGATCGAAGCGAAACCAGGCCAGGGATTGTGTAGCTTCCATAGCTTGGAAAAAAAGCGGTCTGCCCATGATGCAGAGTTGCCCTGGACCCGAAGCGTTTTTTGAAAACCACTGGCTGAAGTCAGGTTCATTGCCAAGCTGCAGCAGGGGAAGTGCCGCCTGGGCATGGGGCGCGCCTTTGGTGAGGCGATGGTCCTGTTCGCCATTGAGGTGCAGCGATTCCATCTTCTGTTGCAACAAGTCGATAGTCGGCAAAAAGCGCTCTCGCTGCAGGCCGTTTTCATAGAGGCGCTCGATTGGCGTATTGGAAGTGCTGACCAGCATAACGCCACGGTTAAACAGGCCTTCGAGTAAACGTCCGAGAATAATGGCATCGCCGATATCCGAGACGAAAAACTCATCGAAGCATAACAGGCGGCATTCTTTGGCCAGTGTGGCGGCAATCTGATCCAAAGGCTCACGGGTGCCGCTGATGCGGTTCAGATCTTTGTGAACCCTGGCCATAAAGTGATGAAAATGCAGTCTGAGCTTGGGCTGCCCCTCGACGGCATTGAAAAAGAGATCCATCAACATGGTCTTGCCGCGGCCGACATCCCCCCACAGGTAGAGCCCGGGGACTTTGTTTCCCTGACCGAGTGCCTGAAAACGCTTATCAAGCGCTGCCAGCGCAGGCAACTGGGCTGGGTCTTGCTGCCAAGGGCCTTGGGCATAGCGTTCAGAGGGGGAAATTGTGTGCTTCATTCTGGACGTCCCATCCTGTGACTGTTATTTAAGTGCCATATAAGTGCCGCGGGCGGCCAGTATAGCAAGGGCTTGAGCCTGAAGGAAAAGTGCCTGCCATGCCGCTTTATCTATCCATGGAATAGTGTTCAGTTCCTTTTACGGCTAAGATGCGCCTTTTGAGCCATAGGTTGAGGAACAAGCCATGACGGCAGAATTGGCAATCATAGATATTGAGGAAGGTCAGGGCAAAGCCGCGGTGAAAGGAGCGCTTATCACGGCTCACTACCGAGGTTGGTTGAGTGACGGTACTCAATTTGATTCTTCCAGGGACAAGGGCCGTCCCTTTCAGTGTGTCATTGGCACAGGGCGGGTGATCAAGGGCTGGGATCTGGGTTTGATGGGGATGAAGGTCGGTGGCAAACGCCGACTCAAGGTTCCGGCACATCTGGCTTATGGCGAACGCCAGGTTGGGGCGCTGATCAAGCCGAATTCGGATCTTGAATTTGAAATTGAATTGCTGGAAGTCCTGACCCGCGACGATTGAGTCCAGGGCTTTTGAGCGCTATTGGCTCAGATGGATTTTGTTTTTATATAAAGCTGATATTATAGCTTTGCCCTTCATTCATCTGAGTCATAAAAGCACTATGAGCCGTTCCCCCTTCGCATCTTTTCAATGGCATTCAGACATTTTTGCCTGCGACAGTACGGATATCGAACATTTCTATGCCCAACTGCAACAGGAAGTTGACCGTCTGCAGCTGGGGCGCAAGAAGCTGGGCGAAATAGGTGATTATCCACTGGAGCTGTATCAGTCGCCCTCAGCGACGGCGGAGCTGCCCTCTGTGTTGATCAGTGCCGGATTCCACGGTGAAGAGGCTGCCGGCCCTTGGGGTATGCTGCATTTCCTCAGTGAACTGCAACAGGATGTTTTCGAGCGAATTAATCTAAGCTTGTTGCCTTTGGTCAACCCCACTGGCTTTGCCAAGGGGCACAGATTCAATAAGTTCGGTGAAAACCCCAACCGGGGGTTTTTACAGCCCAAAGAGGGCGAAACCAGTTCACCTTCGGTTGAAGGCAAGCTGCTGCTGGAATATGGCCAACTGCTGCAGGGCGCCAGCCGCGAAGGCATATTGACCTGTCATGAAGATGTGTTGCAGCAGCACACCTATATCTATTCTTTTGAGCCCAGACAATCACCCGGCCAGTTCAGTTTGCAGCTGCGTGATACTCTGGGGCGTTTCTTTGATATTGCCGTTGATGGCGATATCGATGGTTGTCCGGTGCAAGACGGGGTCATTTTCAACCACTTTGATACTTCGTTCGAGGCCTGGCTGGTTCGCACCGGTGCCAAGGTGGGTGTTTGCAGTGAAACACCGGCAACCCAGAACCTGGATCAGCGAATTCTGGCCAACAGCGCCGTGATGCACGCCTTTGTGCAGCAGCAGTTGGCTCCCATCAAGGGGTAACAGCCAAAAGCGATACCGCTCAAAAGCAAGACCCCAGCCTAGGCTGGGGTCTTAGTTTTGAAAGGCTTTCAGGGATTGAGGCGGGTAGGAATACCGCTTCTGTCATCCAACAGGCGTTTGAGCACGGTGGAGTCGGTGTCGGCATGGGCGATAAAGCGGCTGATGGCCGGGGTCATCTTCAATACCACAGGTGCGGTGGATTCAAACTCGGCCTCGGTGCGCGACAGCGGCTGATGCACTTCCAGATAGCGACCGCCATCCGGCTCCAGGCTGGCCTTTATCGGCTGATTGACAAACTGTACCCGGGTGCCGTTGGGCACAGTATTGAACAGATGCTCGATATCCTGATTACGCAGGCGGACACACCCCTGGCTGACACGCAGGCCTATACCGAAGCTGGCATTGGTGCCGTGAATGGCATACAGGTTACCGATATAAAGCGCATACAAGCCCATGGGGTTATCCGGGCCTGCGGGCCAGACCTTGGGCAGGGTGATACCGTTGGCGGCATATTCCTTGCGGATCCTAGCCGTTGGGGTCCAGGTGGGGTTGGCGCGTTTGCGATAAACCTTGGTCACCCAGTTTTCCGGGGTATCCCGACCTATCTGGCCTATGCCTATGGGTAAGACCTGTACCGTATTGCTGTCTTTGGGATAGTAGTAGAGGCGCATTTCGGCCACGTTTATCACTATCCCTTTACGGGGGGCATCCGGCAGGATCAGCTTGTGAGGGATCAGCAATGTGCTGCGGGGCTTGGGAAGAAAAGGGTCGACCCCTGGGTTGGCCTCGGTCATGTTGGTCAGCCCCAGTTGATATTCGTCGGCAACACTCTCCAGTGTGCGCTTGTCATCGGGCACCACATAATACTGGTTGTCACCGACGATACTGCTGCCCTCTGGCGGCAGAGGATATTCAACGGCCTGCGACAGGCAGGCGGGAAGCAACAGGCCCAGTAACAGGGCGAGGCGGGGAATTCTTGTCATAGGATATTTTTCTTCATTAAACGCTGTCAGTCGCCATGGTTTCAGGCATCAGAGTCGAGCAGGCATCCTTACCTTTTCCGGCGCAGATTTCAACAGATTGCGGCAAAAAAACTATTTCAGTTGCAGGCGTTTCGCCAGTCGATGCAGGTTGCCAGGGTCGACGCCCAACTCGCGGGCACTGGCGGCCCAGTTGTATTGATGCCGCTCCAGCACACTGCGCAGCAGCTGTCTTTGGAACTCCGCTGTGGCTTGCTTGAGTGTAATGGTTTCTGCAGGCACTGTTGTGTCCAACTGGCGCGACAGCGCACTTGGAGAGGGGCTCTTTGACTGCAACTCACCCAGTTGCAACTGGCATTGGTTATGGTCACTGGCGGCGCGCGCCAACACGCTGGCGCGGTGCAACAGGTGTTCCAGTTCCCTGACGTTGCCGGGCCAGTCGTTGGCCAGCAGCCAGGCTTCCGATTCGGCGGACAGACTCAGACGCTCCAGCCCCAGCTTGCTGCGGCAACGTTCAAGAAAATGCCCGGCAAGCAGTAGTATGTCGCGGCCCCTTTCTCTCAGTGGCGGCACAAGTAGCGGGAAAACACTCAGCCTGTGGTAGAGATCGGCGCGAAAGCGGCCTTCAACCACCTCGGTTTTGAGATCCTTATTGGTGGCGGCGATAACCCGCACATCTACTGTCAGGCTTCTATCTTCGCCAACCCGTTGCAGATCGCCGTATTGCAGCACCCTGAGTAACTTGGCCTGCAGCGGCAGGCTGAGTTCGCCTATCTCGTCGAGGAACAAAGTCCCCTTGTCGGCCAATTCAAACTTACCGGCGCGATTGCTGATGGCGCCGGTAAAGGCGCCTTTGACATGACCGAAGAGTTCACTCTCGGCGACCGACTCTGGCAGGGCGGCGCAGTTGAGGTACACCAGAGCCTTGTTGCCTCTGGGCGAGGCGGCGTGTACTGCCTTGGCAACCAGCTCCTTACCCGTGCCGGTTTCACCGAGGATCAACACGTTCAGGTCGCTGGGAGCGACCACGGCAATTTCCCGCTTCAGCGCCAACATCTGCGGGCTTTCCCCCAGAAGTTCACTGTGGCCGGTTTCCGGTAGCGGTCGACTCTGGCTCTGTAGCGACAGGCTTTCCAACTTATCCAGCAGCAGGGCATTGCCGAGGGAGGCGGCGGCGATGGCGCTCAGGCTTCGCAGCTCTTCATCGCTGAAATCGTCGAACTGGCAAGGGTCCAGACCATCTATGGTCAAGGCGCCTATCAGCTGTTCCTTGTCCAGCAGCGGCAGGCCGATACAGGCATGCACCTTGAGCTTATCTGTGTGGGCGGCTATCAGGCCATCGTAGGGATCCGGCAATTGGCTGTCTGCCGGAAAACGCACCAGATCGCCGGCGCGGGCGATGGCCTCCAGTCTCGGGTGCTCTGTGATGTTGAAGCTGCGACCGAGTACATCGGCCCTGAGGCCGTCGATTGCCAGTGGGATAAAGCGATTGCCCTGAAATCGCAGCAGAGCGGCGGCATCACAATGGAGATTGTCCCGTACCGTCGCCAGCAGGCGACTGAATCTGTCGCTGTTTGGCAAACCTGAGGTGATATCCAGCGCGATACGGGTGAGATCGGAATGGCTGAGTGGCATAAGCTGACCTGAATAAAATCCCTGGGGTGAGTCTACCCCAGGGACAGTGGAATGTCATTTTGACATTATTTTTCAGTGTGAGTGGCTAGTGACTGGTAGCAATGGCCAAGCGTTTGGCCTTGACCGCCTGTCGCAACAATCCCAGCAGGAAGGCGCCCAGCAATAAACCACCGACGGAGAAGATGATGTCACCGAACATCCGCATCCATACCAGGCGTTCTACCAGTGGGCTGTGGATCACCTCTGCCGAGCGGGCAAACCAGTAGCCATGATCCAGCACGGCAAAGAACTGCACTATGCCCACCGGCAGCAATGACAGGAATAGCATGGCGGCCAGCCCCAGATTCAGGCTCCAGAATGCCCCCTTGAGCCACTTGTCTTCCCAGCGCAGTTTACCGGCAAGTCCTGACAGGCAGAACAACATCAGGCCTATCCCCAACATGCCGTAGACTCCCATAAAGGCGCCGTGGGCGTGGGTGGCCGTGGTATTCAGCCCTTGAATGTAATAGAGGGCAATCGGTGGATTGATCAGGAAGCCCAGTACACCGGCGCCCACCAGATTCCAGAAAGCGGTGGCAACAAAGAACATGATGGCCCAGTGATAGCGTTGCATCCAGGGAGCGGCCCGGCGCAGGCGATAGCTTTCCACCGCTTCAAAACCGATAAGGGCCAGAGGCACCACTTCCAGCGCCGAGAAGATAGCGCCCCAGGCGATGACCGAAGTGGGTGTGCCGGTGAAATAGAGGTGATGCAGTGTGCCTATCAGGCCTCCGGTCAGGAAGATCAGGGTAGAGAAGAGTACCGCACCATTGGCACTGCGGGCACGGATAAGGCCAAGACGCACAAACATCAGGGCGATAACCGAGGTAGCAAAGGTTTCAAAGAAGCCTTCAACCCACAGATGTACTACCCACCAACGCCAATATTCGGCGATGGCAAGGTTAGTGTTTTTACCCATAAACAGCCCGGCACCATAGAGGAGGCCGATAGCAACACAAGAGGCGTAGAGTACCCAGAGCACAGGCTTTAGCTCAGATTCCTGTTTCAGGGCGGGCAACATGGCGCGGCTCACCAGTGCCAGCCAGATCATCAATCCGGCCAACAACAGCAATTGCCAAACCCGGCCGAGATCTATGTATTCATATCCCTGGTGACCGAAGAGGAAGTTGTTGTCCAGTGAGAAGTATTGTTGTACCCCCAGCCATTCACCGGCCATGGAGCCCAGCACCACTACCAGAAGAGCGACCCACAATAGGTTGACACCGAAGCGTTGATATTTGGGCTCGTGACCGGAAAGCGCCGGTGCGATATAGAGCCCGGTACCGAGCCAGGCCGTCGCTATCCAGAATACTGCCAGTTGAGTATGCCAGGTGCGGGTCACTGAATAAGGCAGGATCTCACTCAAGGGAATACCGTAAAACTCCTGGCCCTCAACCGCATAGTGCGCCGTGACGCCACCGAGCAGTATTTGCAGCAGAAATAGGCCGATAGCGGTAATGAAGTATTTACCCGTGGCCTTTTGTGAAGGGGTGGGTTTGTGTCTGAACAGGGGATCTTCTGTGGCGGGAGCCGGCAGGGCTTCATGTTTGCCGGCGGCATGATACCAAACCAGGGCACCGATACCGGCCAGCAGAGTCACTATGCTCAAAATCGACCAGACGATATTGTCTGATGTCGGTGTATTGCCCAGTTGTGGATCGTAGGGCCAATTATTGGTGTAGCTGTAATTGGCATCCGGGCGCTCGGTCACTGCGGCCCAAGCGCCCCAAAACAGGAAGGCATTGAGCTGTTGACGGCGCTCGGCAGATCCTATGGTATTGGTTTTCATCGCATAGGCTTCCCGCAGCTCATTCAGCGCGGGATCGTCACCAAACAAAGATTGATAGTGCTGACTCACTTGCGCCATGGCGGCGATACGGGTGTCGGAAAGCACCACCCGGGTGTGACCTATCTCGTCTGTAGTGACAGTGTTATGGCGCAAATCGTCCCTTAAAGCTTGCTCCAATGCGGCCTGAGTACTCTTGTCCAGGCTATTGAAAGGCTTGTTGTATGTCTCCTTGGCTCGAATATCCAGCCAGGCTTCGGCCTCACGGTGTAGCCAGTCTGCGGTCCAATCCGGAGCCACATAGGCGCCATGGCCCCAGACTGAGCCAAGTTGATGTCCGCCCATGGAGCGCCAAACCAGCTGCCCTTGTTCTATGTCCTTGCCGCTGAAAACCACTTGGCCCTGGCTGTCGCTATAGACATCGGCAATCGGTGGTTTTTCCCGATAGATTTCACTGCCGATACTGAGAAGTACAGTGAAAGAAGCGACCAACACAAGTAACAGTGCGATCAGGGTGAATTTTTGTCTGCTCATTGGCATCCCTCTGACAAAGTCTATTTGATAGGTTTTCCTACATAGAGCAGCCAACGTGCCAACTTTTATTCTTGTTTTTAATCAGTGCATTACTTTTTTGTGTGTTTTTGATGGTGTCATTTTGATTGTATTAAAAGTGTCTTTTTAACATTAATAACTGTCATTATGACACTAGCTGTTTGCCAGAAAGCTATAGCTAATATCTTGACGAGAATTCTTGGATTTCAAATTCTTTAGTTATTTGAAAAAATAAAGTTTTTTTCATTAATTTGAGTTTATGTTTCTTTGGGTTCAGATTTGATGTTTTATAGGTAAATTTTCCATTTTTTAAGGGTTTACCTGGCTTCTTTTACTGGTCTTTTTCGCTGGCAGTAAAAATAAGTCAACTGTTTCTACTGAAAAATAACCCGAATTAATGATATAATCCCGTCTGTAACCCACGTGTTTTCCGGAGTCTCGTTAGAGCCAGGTTTCTCTTTTATTAGCTTCCCCGCATTTTCAACTGGAGGGTCATTTGAACGCAGATATCATCAACAGCTTTTTCCTTGTCGGGGCCTTGCTTATTGCAGTCAGCGTGCTGCTCAGCCCATTGTCTTCGCGACTCGGTATTCCTATTTTGGTGGTATTTCTGGCGGTGGGTATCTTTGCCGGTGAAGATGGCCCAGGCGGCATAGTATTCAATGACTATTCAGTTGCTTATCTGGTCAGTAACCTGGCTCTGGCGGTTATTCTGCTCGATGGTGGCATGCGTACCCGGGTTGCCAGTTTCAGGGTGGCATTGTGGCCGGCCTTGTCATTGGCCACTTTTGGAGTGGCGTTAACCACCACATTGACAGGTTTGTTGGCTGCCTGGTTATTCGATCTCAACTTACTCCAGGGCACGTTGGTGGGAGCCATTGTCGGTTCGACCGATGCCGCGGCGGTATTTAGCCTGCTTAAAGGCAAAAACGTGAATGAGCGTGTCGGTTCGACACTGGAAATCGAGTCCGGTTGTAACGACCCCATGGCTGTGTTTTTGACCGTGACTCTGATTGCCATTCTCGGCAGCAGTGGCGATGAACTCTCGGGCAGCTATCTGGCACTGAGCTTTATCAAACAGTTTGGCCTGGGCGGGATCCTCGGTGTCGGCGGCGGTTGGCTGTTGTGGCAGGTTATCAATCGCAATCAATTGCCGGAAGGCCTCTACTCCATTTTGGTGCTGAGTGGTGGACTGATGATCTTCGCCATCTCCAATGCCCTGGGAGGCAGTGGTATTCTGTCTATTTATCTGGTGGGTCTATTTCTCGGTAACAAGGCGACCCGTGGCAAACACTCGATTCTCAACGTGCTCGATGGTATGACCTGGCTCAGTCAGATAGGCATGTTCCTGGTACTGGGACTCTTGCTGACGCCATCGGATCTGAAAGATATCGCCTTACCGGGCTTGGCACTGGCGTTCGGGATGATCTTTCTGGCGCGGCCGATTGCGGTTTGGCTCAGTTTGCTACCGTTTCGCAGTTTCCATGACAGAGACAGATGGTTTATCTCCTGGGTCGGGCTGCGCGGCGCTGTGCCCATTATTCTGGCGGTATTTCCCATGATGGCGGGGCTGCCACAAGCGCAGCTTTACTTCAACCTGGCCTTCTTCGTGGTGATGGTTTCCTTGCTGCTGCAGGGCAGTACCTTGTCCAAGGCGGCGCAGCTGGCCAAGGTGGAGTTGCCACCCAAACCGGCACCTATTTCCCGCGCCGGGGTGGAAATTTATCCCACCAGTGAATGGGAGATATTTGTCTATCGCCTCAGTGAAAACAAATGGTGTATCGGTGAGCCTCTGAGGCGTCTTGCCATGCCGGCGGGAACCCGGATTGCTGCGGTATTTCGCAATAACGAACTGTTGCACCCTTCGGGGAGTACCAGGCTGATGGCCGATGACATTCTTTGTGTGCTGGGGCAAGAGGACGATTTGGAGCCTCTGAGTCAGCTGTTCAGTGAGGCGCCAGAAAAACGCGAGGCGCCCCGCTTCTTTGGTGACTTCTTTATTTCAGTGGATGTGATGCTGGCCGATATGGCACCGATTTACGGCATGCAGCTGGAACCCGAATATGAGCAGATGCGGGTTGCCGACTTACTGCTACAGCAACTCGGCAGTCACCCTGTAGTGGGGGATCAATTTCTCTGGCAAGGGCTGGACTGGATAGTCGCCGAGGTGCAGGAAGGGACAGTCAGCCGGGTTGGTTTGAGATTGCCCTCTGAAGACTGAAAAAGCGAAGAACGAAGAAATGCCGACCTTGAGTCGGCATTTTTACGGCTACTTTCTCAATAGAGTGAGGGATCGCTCTCATTGGGGCGGGTCTTGAACCTGCGGTGCAGCCACATGTACTGCGCCGGGTTACGGCTGATCAACTGCTCGACAATGCCGTTACCGCGTTTGGCGTCTTCCACCTCATTTTCGCCGGGGAAGTTATCCAGCGGCGCCTGGATCTCTATGTTGTAACCCGTATCGTCGTCGTTGCGCTCAACAAAGAAGGGCAGCACTTTGGCTTTACCCAGCTTGGCCAAAGTGGTGCCGCCGGTGATGGTGGCAGCATCGGGAACGGCGAAGAAGGGGATAAAGATGGCGCTGGAGCGGCCAAAGTCCTGATCTGCTGTGTACCAAATGACATCAGGGTTACGCAGGCAACGCACCATCTGCCTGAGATCCCGCTTGGGAACCAGCGCCTTGTTTGAACGCAAACGGCCCTTCACCTGCAGATATTCCATTACAGGGTTGTTGTGGGGGCGGTACACACCAACCCCGGGCTGAAATTGGCCAAATATTCTTGCACCCATTTCCAGCGGCAAGCAGTGAACCGCAAACAGAATAACCCCCTGACCGGCGGCCAGTGTCTGCTCAACATGCTCCTGGCCCTTTATCTGCATGTGCTTCTGCACTTTGTCGTTGCTCCACCACCAGGCATTGATGGTATCGAAAATTGCCTTGCCGGTTTCCTGGAAATTACGTCTGAGCAGCGTCTCTCGCTCGGCCTCACTCATTTGTGGAAAACACAACTCCAGGTTGCGTTTGGCGGTGTTAACCCGGCTTCCGGCCAGCTTCATTGCCAGCAGACCTATGCCACTGCCAAGCTTCATCTGCCACTTGAGAGGCAGCAGGAGGGTCAGCCTGGCCAGACCGACAGCCAGCCACAGCAACCAGAATTTAGGGTGATACAAGTGAGCGGAAAATTGTGCTTTCTCTACCAAAACGATAAACCCGTTTACAGGAAAAATTACCGCATATTCTAACCCAATTCAGTGTGAAAATTAGGTACAATCGGGGTTTATTTTGCCTAATAAGACAAGTCCGTTATGAAGGTAACTCTGCCCCCATTTGAAAAAGCCAAGGTTCTGGTGGTTGGTGATGTGATGCTCGACCGTTACTGGGTTGGCCCAACCGGCCGTATTTCACCCGAGGCGCCTGTACCTGTGGTGCGTATCAATCAGATAGAGGATAGGCCCGGCGGAGCAGCCAACGTGGCGCTGAATATCGCGGCGCTGGGCGGCTCGGTGCAACTGGCCGGTATTGTCGGAGCCGATGAAGCCGCATCGGCCCTGAATACAGGTGTCAGTACTCTAGGTGTGGAGCCTAAGTGGCTGACGGTTGAAGATAAACCCACAATCACCAAACTGCGGGTACTGAGTCGTAACCAACAGCTTATTCGCTTGGATTTCGAAGAGACCTTTGCCCAGGAGCAGAGCCAGGCGCTA
The DNA here is from genome assembly GCF_000518445.1 of Shewanella sp. 38A_GOM-205m. Taxonomy (NCBI): domain Bacteria; kingdom Pseudomonadati; phylum Pseudomonadota; class Gammaproteobacteria; order Alteromonadales; family Shewanellaceae; genus Shewanella; species Shewanella sp. 38A_GOM-205m. Next base: position 101,030 of record NZ_JADP01000018.1, read on the forward strand.
TTGGCGCAGAGCGAAGCTCTACTGGACAATTGCAAGGTGCTGGTGCTGTCTGACTATGCCAAGGGTGCCATCTTTGAGCCTCAGGCCTTTATCGCCAAGGCTAGAGCCAAGGGGATCAGTGTCTTGGTGGACCCCAAGGGCAGCGATTTCGGCCGTTATGCCGGTGCCAGTTTAATTACTCCCAATATGAGTGAGTTTGAGGCTGTGGTGGGCACTGTCAGCTCGGAAGCCGATCTGGTGGCCAAGGCCCAGGCCTTGATTAGCAAGCATCAACTGGGGGCTATGCTGGTTACCCGCTCTGAAAAGGGCATGACACTGATCACCAGCGAAGGGGATGAGCTGCATATTCCTACTGTGGCACGGGAAGTCTATGATGTGACCGGCGCCGGAGATACTGTGATCTCGGCGCTCGCCACAGCTTTGGCGGCCGGCAGCGACCTGCCACAAGCCTGTGCCATTGCCAATACCGCCGCTGGTGTGGTGGTTGGTAAACTGGGCACTTCCACCGTCAGCCGCATTGAACTCATCGAGGCCCTGGCTCAACATCAGGGAGAGTCAGGCTTTGGTGTGGTCAGCGAAGATCAACTGCTGTACGCCATGCAGCAAGCCAAGCTCAGAGGTGAGCGGGTGGTGATGACCAATGGTTGCTTTGACATACTCCATGCCGGACACGTCAGTTACCTCAAAGAAGCCCGTGCCTTGGGCGATAGATTGATTGTGGCGGTCAATGATGACGCTTCGGTTAAACGGCTCAAGGGCGAGGGGCGTCCGGTCAATAGTCTTGAGCGGCGAATGGCAGTACTGGCGGGGCTGGCCGCTGTCGATTGGGTGGTGCCTTTCAGTGAAGATACACCGCAGCGAGTGATCTCTAGATTGCTGCCGGATCTCCTGGTCAAGGGGGGCGACTACCGGGTGGAGGAGATAGCCGGAGGTGAAGAGGTGATCGCCGCCGGTGGCAGTGTCAAGGTGCTGGGATTCGAAGATGGTATCTCCACCACCGCCATTATTCAGAATATTATGGCCAAGCCCTGATGTTGATGGCGGTGTTGCTATCGGGAAGCTTGTTTTGGGCTGATGTAGGTCCAAAACAAGCCTTGATATGCCCGCCATCGGAACTGCCACTGTGTCTGCAACAACTCCCCGATAGAGTCAAACAACAACTGCCCCTGTCTCAAAAGGCTTTCTTCGATGCACTGGGAATGAGAGGCGCCATGTCTCTGCCCTTCGAAGATGATAGCGTTGCCGGTATGGTTCTCTGGGCGCCGCGCTATCTCCCTCAAAGTCAAACTGCTATCTGGAACGGCCAAAACCATGAAATGCTGTTGCAGCATCAGCCGCAACTAACCCTGTGGCATGAATTGGGGCATCTGGAAGTAAAGCGCTTGCAGGGAAACATTCTGCCTACTGAGTTGTCTGAATTGGACCACGAGTGGTTGGCTGATACTTATCTCGCTTGGCGTTGTGCTAAAGAATGGAACAGTCTGGAACTTGTGTGGCAACAATACCACCGTCGTAACCTGGCAGTATTTTCCGATATCGGCAATTTGTCACATTGGAGCCCACTTTATCTGATACAAGTGTTAAATAAGTATGATCTGAAGCAAATCGCGGAATTTGCTGATTTTGCTACATTTGTGCTCAGTTTTTATCCAGAGATCCGCCATTATTCTCCAGGTGAAGTGGCAGAGTTTTCCAGCTTGCTGCAGCATCTCTTTAACCGGGCAGGTCGGCAAACCCTTCCTGGCTATATGTTTTGGCGTCGTGAGCAACTGGGCAAAGTGCTGCAACCCACTCTGAAACAGTTGGTGGGAACTGAAATGGCCAATCGTTGGTTGGTTAAAGAAAAAATGTTGCAATAATGTGACAAATAAGGCTTTTTTTTTAGCTGTCCTAGCTGAACCCTTGCTGAACAAAAGTGAAAAACGCTGTTAACACCCCTCTTTTTGGCAGTATTCTCTCTATGCCTTTGATAAGCTCGTTGGCAATAAAAACAACGGGGATAAGAGGCAGACAAGAATGGCCAAGCGTTCAAAGGCTCAGACTGAGCTGACTATCAATCAGATTATGGACGAAGCTCTCAAACAAATCTTAACTATTGGTTTTGAGGCTATGTCTTACACGACTCTTTCAGAAGCAACGGGGATTAGCCGCACGGGGATCAGTCACCATTTTCCGCGCAAAATCGATTTTCTTGCCAGGTTGGATGTGCGCATTGGTCGGCTGTTTTTGGCCGCTCTGGATTTTTCCAGTGTTGAAGCACTCGAAAAATCCTGGATGCAGGCGCTGCAACAAGCAGAGCACAGGGCAGTATTGAGACTCTTCTTTAGTCTCTGTGGACACAACAATCCTGAGATAACCCTGTTTCGCGCCGTGGCCATGGCCAGGGAAAATGCCCAGATAGAGCTGGGTGAAAAGGGCGAGCAGATGATCAACGATCTCCTGGGACGCAGCGCCGTTATGTTGCTTTCCGATCCTGGTATCGCCTGCGCCGCTTGAAATTCCGTTTAAGCGACTCTCATTCAAGCGATTCGTAGAGATAATTGAGACAGCAAGCTAAGGCTTGCTGTTTTTTTATCCATTCATTTTCTTATCGAATTACGCGTTATTGGCTCACAAAAGCCAGTCGACTTCAGCTTATTCCTTGGGACATTCCTTCAGGCAACTCTTTCGGGCTACTCTACTTGGGCAAGAATTTGCCCGGCGAGCAAAAAATTGCCCGGGTTCGGGCAAGAAATTGCCCGGAGAGCGGGAGTGGGTTTAGATATTGTTGTAAAACAGTGGTTTACGATTTGGCATGCTTCTGGCATTGGGTGATGAGGTTTTATCACTCATTCAACAATAAAAGGAATTAACCATGCCAACACCATGTTATATCTCCATCGAAGGTCAAACCCAGGGCAACATCACCGCAGGCGCGTTTACGGCCGAGTCAGTGGGCGACATCTTTGTGGAAGGTCATGAAGACGAGATGCTGGTTCAGGAATTCAACCATGTGGTGACAGTGCCGACCGACCCACAGTCAGGTATGCCTTCGGGTCAACGGGTGCACAAGCCGTTCAAGTTCACCGTGGCGCTGAACAAGGCAGTGCCTTTGATGTACAACTCGCTGTCATCCGGTGAGAAGCTGAACAAGGTTGAGCTGAAGTGGTACCGCACCTCTATCGAGGGCAAGCAGGAACACTTCTTCACCACCAAGCTTGAAGGTGCGACGATAGTGGACATCAACTGCCACATGCCACACTGCCA
>NZ_JADP01000019.1:0-100274 GCF_000518445.1 Shewanella sp. 38A_GOM-205m
TGAAGGGGGCAACATACTGTGGACTGATTTGTTTAACTTCATGTCCGTATTGCCTGAACTGGCGTGACCAGTAATTTGCACTGCCGCACGCTTCCATCACAATACGGGACGGAGGCTGCTGAACAATAAACGCCGTCAATTTTTCACGGGTGATCATTTTATTCGCTTTCTTCTCACCCTGCGCAGATACGATATTCACCTGAAAAACTCGCTTTGCCAGATCAATTCCGATAATTTGTTCCATGGGACACCTCTTCATATTGCTGTTGGTTTGCACTTACAGCATGGCTCACTGAAGTCTTTGTGGGGAGGTGTCCATTTCATTAGTTCCTAAATGTAGGTCACTGGCCTCATTAGTCATCATCGTGCTTAGTTTAGCATCCTTTAGCAAGGAGCCTTGTAGTACAGGGCTTTCCGAGTGTATGCGTATAAACTCAAGCCAAATAAGGCTTTCAGCAGGGTGTAGCACAATTAGGAACACTTATTTAGACATTAGCTTAATTCTGCAAGCTGGACAGCTTTTCTCGTTATTATGAATTTTCTGGTTCCTTTACTGCCGAAATCTAATCGAAGAATGCCAAACTCCACCAGAGTTTTAAGATCATCTTCTAGGAACCTAGGTTCTTTTATCACAAGTTGGCCTGCGCCATCTATTAATATGAGACTTGGAGTCATACTTCCCAATTGACTAGACTCCCAACATTCTCTAGCACCAGACTCACTGAACTGCTTAATGATAGAAATAGCTTGTTCTGAAAAAATACTGTCTGGACGAATCGTTGTGGCAAGATTAGCAAAACAATCAATATTAATCGCGACCGAGGCTAATATTTGATCTAATGAATCTAATCGTTCAAGTAGATCTTGATGGTTTAAAAGCAAAAGGGCTTGGATCTCATTACCTAATACTCGATTGTGTTCAATACCAGAAACCACATCAATGTGATGTCTTTCTTTTAACCAACCAATAAACTCAGACAATTCCCTTCCAGAGTTCTCGCCTTTAAAATTACAAAGTAATCCAACAATGGTTGCAAAACTAGTTGCAATAGATATCGGCTCCATGCCAAATTCCCCAATGATTTTCACAGTGTACACAAAGTGAACTATTATTGACATTTGGTCAACACGTATAAGCTTTCGACCAAAAATTTTCTGGCAGAAAGCTCGCAATGGGGCTCTTTGCTAGGTGATTTCTCAATCTAGCTCCATGCATGTCTGGCTTTTTAGTAACTTAAATATATCTGGACGTTCCTGTAAAAGAACATCGGACGCCATGTCTTGTATAAATGGAGCAACCCAATATTGTGAACCTTCAGGCGGGGTCATACCTACTTCTAAGTGATCCACATAATCTGATGACATCATATAGCTCTCATTTATTGTCAGTATGTATGACATATTTAAAATAAACACGTCACGGACATCTACCCTGAGTTGGTCTAAATGATGGAGACGCTCATCCATATAAACTTCACCGTCATTGAGCATCAGTAATGCAAAAAAATTATAATGCATATTATCATTACAACGCTCTCTGATACCGTCATATCGTTTATCAATTTTGAGTAATGAATTTAGATCAGATAAAGACGCCGAGCTATCAAGGTATTTAGACATCTTAGGCATTCTCGGTAATGGTTTTCTACCATGTAGCCAGTCATTTATTTCTGTAATGTAGTAACCGGAACGCCCTACATTATCATTTATATATAAATTGGTATATGCATTAACCATAACTGAGTCATAGTATTTTCTTAGAAGAGCATAAGCATCATTCATCTTTCCTTCTTTTAATACTAATCTTATTGACTCAATTGTGCCTTTCATCGACATGAAAACATATGTGTCCATATTAATTATTGAAGTTGTTCCAATAGTGATGAACCCCATCACTGCATCAGAAAGATTTTCGTAAAACTGTGCGTAATAGTTCAGTTCTTCGAATATTTGGTGATTAACATAATTATCGTCTGTTGATTGCATTATTTTATACTCTATCGACGCACACTGGAGAAACAGTCCCTGTCCGCGATGCTTTGCGGGCTAACACTGAGTCTTGTTATGCGATTTAAGGGCCACAGTTAGCATGCATATCAGATTGCCAATCTCTAAGCCCTCCAACTACTAGATCATACTTTTCTGGCTGCTCGGTAAGCAGAGTCATTTGATCATGCTAACCAATTTAGGCCAATCTGTCAGATATGGTCACGTCAAGGAAACGAAACTGACAGATTGGATCCATGCTAATCCAGTTAAAACTGATGAGTCAAAGCTGTGCAGCTATTCCCTGGCGCTGGGATGTCGGCGCGCAAGCCGACAGCAGGTCGGTGACCTGCCATCCAATCACTTGCCAAACTTATTGATGAATAAGTTTGCCCCCCTTGATGACATCCACCAACGGATTCACGCCGTAGCTGTAGGCGAGTTCCGCTGGAGTTGAGATCCGCCACAGGCAGAAGTCGGCATCCATTCCCTGACGCAGCATGCCTATGCGCTGTTCGCGGCCCAGAGCGCGGGCGGCGTTGCGGGTGACACCGGCCAAGGCTTCTTCCGGCGTCAGGCGGAACAGGGTGCAGCCCAGGTTGAGCATCAACAGGGTTGAGCAGATGGGGGAAGTCCCTGGGTTGAAGTCGCTGGCCAGCACCATGGGCACCTGATATTGGCGCAACAAGGCTATCGGTGGCATCTGGGTTTCCCGCAAGAAGTAAAAGGCGCCGGGCAACAAGGTGGCGCAGGTGCCGCTCTCGGCCAGGGCCTCGACCCCGGCTTCATCCAGATACTCGATATGATCCACAGACTTGGCCCCCAGACGGGCGGCCAGTATTGAGCCGCCCATGTTGGAGAGCTGCTCGGCGTGCAATTTGATATCCAGCCCTTTGGCCTTGGCGGCGCTGAGAATGACTTCTGTCTGCTGCAGGTCGAAGGCGATATTTTCACAAAACACATCCACTGCATCGGCGAGATCTTCCGCCAATATCTGAGGCAGCATCTCCTCGATTACCAGTTGCACATATTCCTGCTCCCGGCCTTGATATTCTGGTGGGAAGGCGTGGGCGCCCAGGAAGGTGGTGACCACATCCACATGGTGGTGTTTGCCCAGCTCGCGGGCGACCCTGAGCAACTTGAGTTCGGTGGCGGTTTCCAGCCCGTAGCCCGACTTTATCTCCACCGTAGTAACCCCTTCCTTGGCCAGGGCGTTGAGGCGGCGGCGAGCCTCGTCGAACAGTTCGGCCTCGCTGGCCTCACGGCAGGCCTTGACTGTGCTGATAATGCCGCCACCGGCACGGGCGATTTCTTCATAGCTGGCGCCCTTGAGACGCAGCTCGAACTCGTTGGCGCGGTTACCGGCAAACACCAGATGGGTATGGGCATCTATCAACCCGGGCGTCAGCCAGCCGCCTTTGCCTTTGTAAACCGGAGTTGCCAGCACGTCGAAGGCAGGCAGTTCGCTGCGCTTGCCAATCCAGGCTATTTTGCCATCTTTTACTGCCAGGGCCGCGTCGGTGATGGCGCCATAAGCCTCTGATACAGAAGGGTCCATAGTGGCAATATTGATATCTATCCAAACCTGATCCCAGGACATGCTTGCTCCTTGTTGTTTGCCTTAAAGCCGGCCGCGGTGGCGGCAACTGCCGTGATTTTGTGAGCTAACTTGTATTTACTTGTATATACAAGCTAGGATTATAGCCGAGTTTTTCAGCAGATTGAAACCAACACAGAGTCGATTCGATGAGCACAGCCAAGTTCGCCCGCATTAAACAGTACATCTCAGACCGCATTGAGTCAGGCGAATGGGTGGAGCACTCCAGGGTGCCTTCCGAAAACCAACTGGCGGAGCTGTTTGAGTGCAGCCGGATGACGGCCAGAAGGGCCTTGACCGAGCTGGTGGACAACGGCGTGCTGGAGCGCAGTCAGGGGCTGGGTACCTTTGTGGCCGAGTTCAAGTCGCAGTCATCCATGTTGTCTATCCGTAATATCGCCGATGAGATCAAGGCCCGCGGCCATGGTTACAGCGTGCAGGTGTTGGAGCTGACCGCCATAGAGGCCCTGGCGCCTATCGCCATCGCCTTGGGGCTGGAGACCGGCAGCCGGGTGTTTTACTCGGTGCTGGTGCACTGTGAAGAGGGGTTGCCGCTACAGCTCGAAGAGCGTTTCGTGAATCCCCAGTTAATCCCCGACTATCTGCAGCAGGATTTCAATTTGCAGACCCCTCATGAATATCTGTCGCAGGTGGCGCCTTTGACCGAGGCACGCCACACCATAGAGGCGATAGTCGCCAATGAACAGATACGCGCCCGCTTGGCGATTCCCGCCAGCGAGCCCTGTTTACAGATACTGCGCCGCACCTGGTCACGCCAGGGGGTGGTGAGTTTTGCCCGGCTGATCCATCCAGGCAGCCGCTTCCGTCTCGGAGGGCATTTGACCTTCAGAGGCGAACATAAACCTAAATAAAAACAACAAAATAAACCACAAGACAAGCAACAGAGGAATGGAAGTTTATGGATAAGAGACATGATCCGGCGCGCAAAATCATTGCGCCGACCGGCACCACTCTGAACTGCAAGAGCTGGCAGACCGAAGCGCCGCTCAGAATGCTGATGAACAACCTGCATCCGGATGTGGCCGAGCGCCCCGAGGATCTGGTGGTTTACGGCGGCATAGGTCGCGCCGCCCGCGATTGGCAGTGCTTCGACAAAATCGTCGAGGTGCTCAAGCGTCTGGAAGAGGATGAAACCTTGCTGGTGCAATCCGGCAAGCCGGTGGGAGTATTCAAGACCCATAGCGATGCCCCCAGGGTGCTGATCGCCAACTCCAACCTGGTACCCCACTGGGCCAATTGGGAACACTTCAACGAGTTGGACAAGCAAGGACTGGCTATGTACGGCCAGATGACTGCCGGCTCCTGGATCTACATAGGCACCCAAGGCATAGTCCAGGGTACCTACGAAACCTTTGTGGCCGTGGCCAAGCAGCATTTCGACGGTGAAGCCAAGGGCCGCTGGATCCTGACCGGTGGCCTGGGCGGTATGGGCGGTGCCCAGCCTCTGGCCGGTACCATGGCCGGTTTCTCTGTGCTGGCCTGTGAAGTGGATGAGACCCGTATCGATTTTCGTCTGCGTACCCGTTATCTGGACAAGAAGGCCCATAGCCTGGACGAGGCACTGGCGATGCTGGAAGTCGCCAAGGCCGAGGGCAAGCAGGTTTCCGTCGGTTTGCTGGGCAATGCCGCCGATATCTTCAGTGAGCTGGTTGAGCGCGGTATTACTCCGGATGTGGTGACAGACCAAACTTCGGCGCACGATCCGCTGAATGGCTATCTGCCTCAGGGCTGGACGCTGGAGCAGGCCAAGGAGATGCGCCTCAAAGACGAGGCCGCTGTGGTCAAGGCCGCCAAGGCTTCCATGGCAGTGCAGGTTCAGGCCATGTTGGCGCTGCAAAGCCGCGGCGCCGCGACGCTGGACTATGGAAATAACATCCGCCAGATGGCGTTTGACGAAGGCGTGGCCAACGCCTTCGATTTCCCCGGTTTTGTTCCCGCCTATATCAGGCCGCTGTTCTGTGAAGGCATTGGCCCGTTCCGCTGGGCGGCGCTCAGTGGTGACCCTGAGGATATCTACAAGACAGATCAGAAGGTGAAAGAGCTGATCCCGGACGACCCACACCTGCACAACTGGCTGGATATGGCTCGTGAACGTATCGCCTTCCAGGGGCTGCCGGCCCGTATCTGCTGGGTTGGCCTCAAAGATCGCGCCCGTCTGGCGCTGGCCTTCAACGAAATGGTGAAAAACGGCGAGCTGTCGGCGCCTGTGGTCATAGGCCGAGATCATCTGGATTCTGGCTCTGTGGCCAGTCCCAACCGGGAAACCGAATCCATGCTCGACGGCTCGGATGCCGTCTCCGACTGGCCGCTGCTCAATGCGCTGCTCAATACCGCCGGTGGCGCCACCTGGGTGTCGCTGCACCATGGTGGGGGTGTCGGCATGGGCTTCAGTCAGCACTCCGGGGTAGTGATCCTCTGTGACGGCAGCGATGCCGCCGCCAAGCGGGTATCCCGGGTATTGTGGAACGATCCGGCCACGGGCGTGATGCGTCATGCCGATGCCGGCTATGAGATTGCCAAGCACTGTGCCAAAGAGCAGGGCCTGGATCTGCCTATGTTGGAGGACTGATGATGACCACTCAAATCACTCTGACACCGGGAAGCCTGACACTGTCTGAACTGCGCAGCATCAGCCGCGCGCCAACCCAGCTGCAATTGCATCCGGAATCGCTGGCAGCTATCAACAGCAGCGCCGCCGTGGTGCAAAAAGTATTGGATGAGGGCCGCACGGTTTACGGCATCAACACCGGCTTTGGCCTGTTGGCCAACACCAAGATTGCCCCGGCGGATCTGGAACTGCTGCAGCGCTCTATCGTGTTGTCCCACGCCGCCGGTACCGGCCAATTGATGCGGGATGAAACCGTGCGGCTGATGATTGTGTTGAAGATCAACTCGCTGTCCCGCGGTTTTTCCGGGATCCGTCTCGAGGTGATCAACTTCCTGATCGCCCTGGTCAATGCCGGTGTCTATCCTTGCGTACCCGAGAAGGGCTCAGTGGGGGCCTCGGGCGACTTGGCGCCGCTGTCGCACATGTGTTTGCCGATCATAGGCGAGGGCGAAGTGCGTTATCAGGGGCGTATCATGCCCGCCATCGAGGGCTTGAGCATCGCCGGGCTGAAACCGATTGAATTGGCCGCCAAAGAGGGCCTGGCCCTGCTCAACGGCACCCAGGCATCGACGGCGTTGGCACTGGAAGGCTTGTTCCACGCCGAGGACCTGTTTGCCGCCGGCTCTGTGGTCGGCGCCATGAGTGTCGAGGCGGCCATGGGCAGTCGCAGCCCGTTCGACCCGAGAATTCATGCGGTGCGCGGTCAAAAGGGCCAGATAGACTCGGCGGCAGTATTCCGTCATCTGCTGGGGAGCGGCTCTGAGATTGCCGAGTCACACGCCAATTGTGAAAAGGTGCAGGACCCTTACTCCCTGCGCTGTCAGCCACAGGTGATGGGCGCTTGCCTGACGCAGATCCGTCAGGCGGCCGAAGTGCTGGAAATTGAAGCCAACGGCGTGACAGATAACCCGCTGGTGTTTGAAGATACCGGCGAGATCATCTCAGGCGGTAACTTCCATGCCGAACCCGTGGCCATGGCGGCGGATAATCTGGCGCTGGCCATTGCCGAGCTGGGGGCCATCAGTGAGCGCCGCATTGCGCTGCTGATCGATTCCAATCTTTCCAAGCTGCCGCCATTCTTGGTGGAAAACGGTGGGGTTAACTCGGGCTTTATGATTGCCCAGGTGACAGCCGCGGCACTGGCCAGTGAAAACAAGACCTTTGCTCATCCGGCCTCTGTCGACAGCTTGCCGACCTCGGCCAACCAGGAAGATCATGTTTCCATGGCGACCTTTGCCGCCCGCAGGCTCAGGGATATGGCGGAAAACACCCGCGGAGTGCTGGCAGTGGAACTGCTGGCCGCGGCCCAAGGGCTGGATTTCCGCTCGCCGCTGCAGCCAAGCCCGGCGGTAGCCAAGGCCAAGGCTGAACTGCGCGAGCGGGTTGCCTTCTATGACAAGGACAGGTACTTCGGTCCGGATATCAGCAAGGCCACTGAGCTGCTGGCGAGTGGGCGCTATAATGCCTATCTGCCAAAGGAGCTGCTGCCAAGCAGCCTCTGAGCCGGGACGCGCCGAAAGGGCCTGCAGACCCTTTGGCATCTGACGGTACAAGAGTCCGTATAAGAAACACAAAGAGCGCCATTTGGCGCTCTTTGTTTATCAAATTAACACAATGCCTAGAGGCTGGCGTTACCAGGTATCCAATTCTGTGATCTTCAGATTCAGCAACTGCTTCTGCCACTGGTTTTTATCTACTCCTTCAACCCAGATCACCGAGGATTGCCGCTGCTGGCCCTTGCGCAGATAGGTTTCCGGCATACGTTTGATGGCACGCCAGACCTGCAGCTCCTCTTCTTTCATCTTGCGCCCTTGATCGTTATAGAAGCTGGCACTGATCAGGACTTCGACCATATCTTCACTGCTGTTGCTGTCAAGCTCGAAGGTCAGGCCCAGTTTGTCGCCTTGCCACTGCACTTGCTGCAGCGAAACGCTGATCCCTTCTCTGGCTGTCTTGCCGAGCAGTCCGGGAGTGGTCATGGCGCTCTGGGTCAGCTGTTCGACCACGGCGGCTTTGCTTGGCTCTGGTTTGGCGGCCATTTCCACTGCTGCCGCTGTGGCGGCTGTGGTATGGGCGGCCGTATTCGGCATCTCGGCAACCACTTCTTCAGTGGTCGTTTCGGGTTCGGTGGCGCTGATCACCGCCTCCGTGAGCACATACTCCCAGGTGAAGTCATCTTTGAGTATGACTCTGGCACCGTTTTCAAGAGTGACTTCGGCCACCTGAGCCGGCTCGGCGATGGCAAAGCTTGAGCTCAGTATCAGTGCCAGGGCGCTGACGGCAAAGCTGGGTTTGAAAAGATTTTGTTTCGACATGAAAAAATTCGCTTGGCTGAATCCTGCGTCAACAATAACCGGGCTAACCTGGGCTGGCAATGACGAAAAACACAAACTTGGTTGCTTGGCATACAGCAAGCCGGGGTTGTATGTTCGAGTGCCTGTGCTTGGGGAAGGTGCGAACAAGCCCCATGTGTGCTCTGCGTTGGCTTACCGGCTTGGATACCAGGCTTGGTTCGCAGCAAATGACCCAGTCCTTAGCAATAAGGTGAGGTTGTTGCCCGCTAATGTGTCAGCCTTGACTGCAAAGGGTGTCAGAATTTTCTTGTCGGCGACTTTGGCTCTGGGTATGCCTGAAGGGTAAGGGCATTATGATCTCTTATGCTTTGGCTGCGGTAGAGAGTCCTATGACACATCCACCCGGCTTTGTGGTGAATTAAACCATTCAATGAAACAATCGCCAGGTTTGTAACTCTTTGGTCAGCGTTTACTTACAGCATACCCCCCTATATGATCCCACTCTTAGTCTATTTGATAGTTTGGAGAGGGTATGCCGTCGAATACCAAGGCCTGGTTGTCGAAGGCTCTGCAATTTGGCGGGGGATGCTTTTACCTGTTGCTGGCCTCATGGAGTCTGTTTCATGTGGCAGGTTGGGTGGGCACACTACCTGACCATAGCGAGCACTGTCAGGAATCGATACTGCTGAGTAGTTGGTCGCCGGATAAAGATTGGCAGGCCGACATCAGTTTTTCCAACTGCAGCCTGCACGGGCACGGACATTGGCAGAGCCATCTGGACTTGATTGATCTTGAGTCGGGTGAGCATTTTCCGAGTTTGCTGGTGGTATCCGGTCGCCACGATGAGTTGAAGCTCGACTGGCACAATCACAGAGAGTTATTGATTTCCGGGCTTCCCATAGATCACCTGGAGCACTTCCAGCAGCCATTGGGTGCCGAAGTGGTGCTCGCCCTAAAAGGTGATTGAGCGCACGTTTTCCTGTGCGGACGGGATCGACTGTTCAGCCAAAGTTAACACCTGTATGTTACTCTGCAACCTGACTCAGGTTTGAGTCGGGATGAGTGAATTTTCTCTGAGAGGTTAATTTTGGATAACTTGGACAAAGACTTGAGATTCGAACTGTCACACTGGTTATCGCAGCTGGGTATCGATAGCCAGCCAGCCGACGGTTTGTCCACTTCGCTCATGGTGCTTGCCTGCCTGTTGTTGGCGGGACTGGCTTATTTCATTGTTCGTCGCGGTGTGGTGCGGGCGATGAACCTGGTGATTCAACGTTCCAAGGTCACCTGGGACGACATCTTTATGCGCCACAGAGTGTTGGAAAAGCTGGCCATGCTGGTGCCGGCACTGGTGCTCAACCTGCTGATCCCCATAGCACTGACAGATCATAAACTGCTGGCCAGTCTGGTCGACAGGCTGCTGAGTGTCTGGCTGGTCGTCTTGCTGATCCGCGCCGCCTATTCGGCATTGGATGCGGTAAACGAGGTGGCGGATGTTAAGCTGATTAGCCGTCGTCTACCGGTGAAGAGCTTTGTGCAGTTGATAAAGCTGTTCCTGTTCTTCGTTGCCATCATTATTTCCATCTCTGTGCTTGCCAACCAGTCTCCTGTCTACTTCCTCAGCGGCTTGGGTGTCGCCACAGGTTTGGTGATGTTGGTGTTCAAAGACACCATTTTGGGGTTTGTTGCCGGTATTCAGCTGGCGGCTAACCGCATGGTCAGCACCGGCGATTGGATCCAGATGGATAAATACGGCGCCGATGGCGCGGTGGAAGAGGTGTCGCTGACTACGGTCAAGGTTCGCAACTGGGACAAAACCATCACAATGATCCCGGCCTATGCGCTGGTATCAGACGCCTTCCGCAACTGGCGTGGTATGTCTGAGTCCGGCGGCCGCCGAATCAAGCGCTCGGTCAACATAGATATCAACAGCATACGTTTTCTGACCGAAGAGGACAGGAAGAAGCTGGAGAAGATTAACCTGTTGAAAGAGTACCTGCCGAAGAAGATCCATGAGATCACTGAATGTAATGCCAAGGTGTCGGATATCGAAATGCCGGTCAATGGCCGCAGGCTGACCAATGTGGGGACCTTCAGAGCCTATCTGCTGGAGTATCTCAAGCACCACGACAAGGTGCATAAGGAGATGACCCTGATGGTGCGGCAGTTGGCACCCACCACCGAAGGTCTGCCGATCGAGTTATATATCTTCACCAATGATACCCGCTGGGCATATTATGAAGATATTCAGTCAGATATCTTCGATCATATCTTTGCCATCTTGCCACAATTCGATCTGCGTGCTTTCCAGGGCCCAACCGGCAATGATATTCGCAGCTTAAAAGATAATGGAGCCGGTGCAAATAAACCCACTTAGGCTTATTTACACCTTCCCTAAAGCCCTTCCTTAATCTTTAACGGCCAATACAGTGGCGAGGGTGACAAACACCCCGCCACTGACGCGATCCAACCAATGCAGCCGTTGGCTGCGCTTAAGCCATGAGGCCAGCACACTGGCCATAGAGGCGTAAATCATCACAAAGCTGAAGTCTACCAAGGCCCAGGTGGAAGCCAATACTGCCAACTGAGGTCCCTGGGGTGCGCTTACATCGATAAACTGCGGAAACAGGGCGGCGAAAAACAGCAGATCCTTGGGGTTGCTGATCCCCACCAGAAATGCCTGACGAAACAGACTGAAAGGATGGCCACGTCCCTTGGGGCCGACACTTTGCTCGGCCGCATGGGGCTTGGTGAGCAGCAGTTTAATCCCCAGATACATAAGGTAAGCGGCACCGCACCATTTGAGCAGGGTAAAGCCGTATTCGCTGGCATGCAGCAGGGCGCTCAGTCCGGCGATGGAAGCCAACATCAACAGCAAGGCCGCACTGACACTCCCCAAGGCCGTGGCCAGACTGCGGCGTTTACCAAAATGGATCCCGTGAGAGATAGATAACATGGCGATCGGGCCGGGGGAGATGGCTATCAGTAAGATCGCAAACAGGTACAGCAGGAAGGTCTGGTGATCCATAATTTTGTATACAAAGTTTCCGGGTAAGCGTCACTATAGTCCGGTGACGCCTGCCGAACAAGACTCACTTGTCCGCTGAATAGTCCGGAATTGTTTTGGGGAAGCGGCCGCGAATACCGCGATAGAAGGCGATAAGCTGATCCATGTCTTGCTGCATGTCCGCACTCGGTATCAAAGGCTGATTTATCACTACCGCCTTCTGGCTGAAGTCCAACCCCACGGCCACAATCGGTACCCCTGCCTTGGAGGCGATATGGTAGAAGCCTGTCTTCCAACGTTTCACCGGGCTGCGGGTGCCTTCCGGTGCCAGCGCCAGCTTGAAGTTGGGATCCTGACGATACAACTCGCTGACCGCATCGACCAGATTATTGTTCTTGCGTCTGTCTACCGGGCTGCCGCCTATGGCTCTGAAAAACCAGCCCCAGGGAGGAATGAAGAGTTGATGCTTGCCGAGAAAGTGGATCTTGGCCGCCAGAGCCCCACGGGCGAGCACACCGAGAATAAAATCCCAGTTACTGGTGTGGGGGGCCACTATCACCAGATATTGCGGGGAGTCGGGCAGTTGTCCGCGAATTTGCCAGCCGAACAGAGAAAGCAGCCATTGGCAGATTTTTTTAAACATAGAGAGATGCCAAACCTTGGGTTGATTAAAGGTATAGTCCAAAAGTGGTCAGGGAGACGTCAGTCCTGTGCTTGGCGAAGACTTTCATTGGGTTAACAATGTATACCTTCACTTAAGCAGTGGCCGAGGGAAAACATGATTTCAGCATTATCCCGTTTGTGCAAGCCTGGGTTCTTCTTCCTGAACACAGCCTGGCCGTCCACATCATACCAAGACGATGATTTACCCAGATCTTTCCCTATCGTACAAGGTAAGATGCGAACGAATCTCATATGTGCTCTGCGTCGGCTTATAGGACTGGATGCAAGGCATGGTTCGCAGCAAATGGCCCTGGTCCTTTGCAAGAAGCACTTCCCAAACAGATAGGTTAGTATCATACATAGAAGCCCAGTGATTGTGGCGACACAGTTTCCGGGGCTTGTTCAGGGAGGTGCAAAGGAGGGAGTATGAAAAAATTAATCTTTGGGCTCCTGTCTGTACTGCTGCTTGCGATCGCCCCGGCCAAAGCGGTACCGACAGATGAAATTACCGAGTTGCTCAATCGTCAGCAACAAGCCTGGAATCAAGGCGACATCAATGCCTATATGTTGGGCTACTGGCACGATCCCAAGCTGAGATTTGTCTCCAAAGGCGAGTTCAGATATGGCTGGGACAAGATGCTGGCCGCCTATAAGCGCAGCTATCCGGATCGCGCGACTATGGGCCAGCTCAAGTTGGAGCTCAAGGATGTGCAGATGTTGAGTAACTATTCTGCCTTGGTGGCCGGTCGTTGGGTCTTGCTCAGGCAAAAGGATAGTCCATCCGGGGTCTTTACCCTGTTGCTGGAGAAGAAAGACGACCAATGGGTAATCACTCACGATCACTCATCATGACTTGCATAGGGAATTAGATTTATCTAATATCTTTCTATTAAAAAAATCTAATGGAGCGCCCTATGTTGAAACCTACACTTATCGCCTTGCTGGCTTTCGCCTTGGTGAATCAAGCCATAGCCGAGCCGGCAACGGCAGAATTTAAAACCGAGGCAGCCGCGCTGGCCAAGCGCTTTGCCCAAACACTCAAGCCGCAACTGCAGCAAGCTCTGGCCGAAGGTGGCCCGGTGGCAGCCATCGAGGTTTGTTCCCATAAGGCGCCGGAAATTGCCCGCCAGCTCTCGGCCGAGAGTGGTTGGCAGGTGAAACGTGTCAGTCTGAAACCCCGTAATCCGGCGGCCGAGCCGGAGGCTTGGCAGCGACAGGTTTTGCTGTCATTTGATACGCGGGCCGCAGCTGGTGAAGACCCGCAGACTCTGAGCCAGGTTGCCCAGACAGAGTCACAGCTGCGTTTTATGAAGGCCCAGGGCGTAGCACCGCTTTGCCTCACCTGTCATGGCAGCCAATTGGCGCCCGAGGTCAAAACCGCATTGGATGAGCACTACCCGAATGACAGCGCCAGAGGTTATCAGCCGGGGCAGATCCGCGGCGCCATCAGCATAGTGGCTCCGCGTTTGTCAGCGCAAAACTGAACTGCTCCAACCCCAATTGCCGCCCTTTGCCATCATACCTGGCTTCGTAAAAGTTCAGCTGACCCTCGCGGGAAAGGAATATCAGGCTGGTGGCCCGGGTGCCGTATTCCGGGTGGCGAATATAGATGGACGACAGACGCCGCTCCCATTCCAGGCTGACACCTGTGGTTGGCAGGCTGGTGTCCGGCGCCGGGGTCTCATCACGCATTATTGCCAGCAGCTTATCTATATCCGGCTTGGCCGATTGGCTTATCAATCGCTCCAACGCCTGCTCGCCGCGGGCCATCTTGGGCCAGATATCATCCAAGGCACCATTGCTGATGGCGTGAAAGCCCCTGTTCAAGCGTCGCAATGACTTATCCAGGCTGTGATAACACCAAAAGTGCTTGCCCTGGCCGAAAACCAAATTGAAAGGATTATAGTTGTCGCTGTGCTCGCTGAGCCATTGCGGCTCTATTGGCGTTTGGCTATCTAGCGCCTTGAGTACCAACTCCCCGCGGCTGCGCATACCATCCGGCTGAGTGATCGGCTGACGGATATTGGTGAGGCCGGCCACAGTTCCCAGGCGATTACAGCCAAGCCAGGTACCCCCTGCCTGCAGATCCTTACCCGCCAGCAGTTGCTGCTGTGGTGGCCAAAAGTGTGCCGGGGCCGTGGGCCTGTGATGAAACTCATCGCGGTTGGCGCAGAGGATCAGCGGATAATCCGGGTGCTGATCCAGCGCCAGAAACAGAATGCACATGGGCTGTCCTTATGCCTGGTCTAAATGCGGGCTTATCCCACAAGTTAGCCAACAAAGGCGCCCATTGACAGGGTTAAATCAGTGAGAGCCTTTGTCTTGATGCTTGTGGCCATTATGGTGAGCATGGCCGTGTGAGTCATGGCTGCTCGAACCGTGGCTATGTGAACCATGGTTGTGGCCTGAGTCATTGTGTTGTCCCGAGCCATGATCATGGCTGTGGCCTTTGGCCAGCCACATCCCCCGTAAAAACTTACGTGGCCCCTGACGCAGCAAGCTGCTGGAGTAGAGCAGACACAGCAGCGTCAGCGCCGGGTAGCTTATCTCTTTCGGCAGATCGCCCAGCTCACGCCACTGTGGTTGCCACCAGGCAATGCCGCTAAGCAAAATGAGTAACAGCAACAACATACCGAGCCGTTGGCTCCAGCTCATCAACTTGAGTTGTGACAGGTTAAGCACAGGTGCGGCTATCAGGGTCAAGGCTACTGCCAAGGGGCTCCAGCCACTGTAGGCCAGCGACATAGCCAACACGGCGGCGCCCAGATTACAGAAACGCAGCGGCAGAAACAGCAAGGCCAGCACCAGCACTTGCGCCACCGGATGCGACAGCGGCACTGACGGATGGCCTATCAGATTGGCGAGGATCAGACTGAGCAAGATCCAGGGCGCGCTTCTATCCACCAGATGGGTGAAACCGAAATGCCAGGGCGACTGCGGCACCTTGGCGTGGGGATCGGTCAATTCGACGTGGGCACGGCTCAAAAACAGTCCCAACGCGACAAGAGCGAGTGCTTGCAGCAGGGCAAACTGCCAGCCCAGCAGTACCAAGGTCAGCAACAAGGCTTCGGGGCCGGCGAGGCGTTGCAGCCAGCGCCCCGGTAGCGAGGCTTGAGTAGGTGACAGCCCCGCGGCAAAACGTATGCTGGCCAGGGCGTAGGCCGCCAGCAATACCGGGGCCAGTAACAACAGCCAGTGCAGCAGTTGATCTGTGCTGTGGTCATGATGAGCGTGTTGGTGGCCGCCGGAATCCATCATCAGCAGCAATGCCAGCAGGCCTATCCCCAGCAGGCTGCCTATGCCGGCATGGTATTCATATTTGCTGCTTGGGGTCTGCTGCCCATGGCCATGGGGCTGATGCAGCACCACATGCAAAATAGAACCTGTGACAAAGGCTTGCAGGTAAACGGTATTATCCAGGCTCAGATGGCTGAGCAGCTGCTCACCGGCGAAGTAGCCCACAGAAGTCAGCGCCATCATGGCCAACAAAACCAGGCTGGCCCAACGGGTGCCGACCTGGGGTTTGAGTAACCACCAAATCGCCAGGCCCACAGGCAGTCTGTGCATGATTACCCCAAGCGCCAACAGGCTGGAGTTGCCTTCCTGTTGTGCCAGCACCATGGCGCCACCATCTGTGATGGTGTGCAGCAACAAGCCGCCTATCCCGAGCGTGAGGGTCAGGTTATGGGTGATCTCTGAATAGCGATGAAACAACTTCTCACTGGCACTCGGGCCCCAAAGGCCGAGGATTACGAAGATGATCGCCAGTATGCCGCCGTGTTCCAGCAGTTCCGGCAGGATATGGATCAGTACCAGGCCGCCGAGGGAAACAAAAATAAAGCCGTCCAGACCCTTCTGCAAACCGCTTCCTGAAGAGAAGTAGCGATAAAACAGTGGACCCAGGAGCAGGGCGATACAACTGGCGACGAGATAGAGCATGAATTTCACGGCTGAAGTTTAGAGAACGCCATAGTATACCAGCAGCTGCGCAAATGAGCAGTGCTGTTACCTGGAATTTACCTTGAAGGATTTTCCACCCGAGACCAAGGATAAAAGTCCACTGCCGGTGACCAAAAAGTTATACAATAGTCGACTCTATGTTGTTTTGTTGGTGAATGGATATTTATGGATACTCTGTCGGCTGCCGTAATGCTGTTTCTCATTATGGATCCCTTGGGCAACTTGCCTATCTTTGCCTCTATATTGCGTCATATAGAGCCCAAAAAACGCCGCCGAGTGCTGATCAGAGAGCTAATTTTTGCCTTGTTGATCATGCTGTTGTTTCTTTACGCCGGTGAAGCCATCCTGAGTTTCCTCAACCTCAAGTCAGAATCGGTCAGTATTGCCGGTGGCATTATCCTGTTTCTGATAGCCATCAGGATGATCTTCCCCCAACCCGGTGGGGTGGTGGGCCTGGCCGCCGGTGAAGAGCCTTTCATTGTGCCGATGGCGATTCCCTTGATGGCGGGCCCTTCGATTCTGGCGGCGCTGATACTGCTGGCCCATACGGATAGCAGCCGTATGACGGACTGGACCATAGCCCTGGTAGCGGCTTGGGGCGCCAGTGTGGTTATCCTTATGTTCTATAAGCTATTTACCCGGGTGTTGGGTGACAAGGGGCTCACGGCGGTCGAGCGCTTGATGGGTATGGTGCTGGTGATGATTTCGGTGCAGATGTTCCTCGATGGCGTCTCCCGATATTTGAATCCCTGAGTTGTTAACCGTTTTGTTGAGTCGGAGGTAGAAGTGCTTAGTTGTGCCCTGATCTGTGCTTTGAGTCTGGCCGCCGGAGATTATGACAATCTCTTGCCCTATCAAGGCACGCCGCAACAAGCACAGGAGCGGGATGTCGCCGGGAATCTGAAGATCCCCGCTGTCTACATGGATATGGGCGCCTGGCATGGATACCACCTGCCGGATGATCCTGCATTTTATGGCAGCTTCACCGGCCCCTTGATCATCGCCCAGGAATACAGCCTGCATCTGGCGTCCAGCTTGCAGCACCTCAGCGTATTGGAGTTGAGCACAGGGCAAGCGAAGAATTTTGCCGAAGCGGAGAGACGCCTGTTCAGTCGCCCGGATGGCTTGTATCAGGAATATCGCTGGCAAGATCTCAGCCTCAGCACCAGGCTCTATTTTGCCGATGAACGCAGCTCTCTGATTGAGACTGTGCTGGAAAATACCGGCTCCCAAGCCGGTCAGTGGCAATTGCAGTGGCAGGGAGAGCCCTTCGACAAGGCGGTAGGCAAGCCCTGGATTGCCGGCAGACATTTTGCGACCAATCAACTGGAGTGGCAGTTTCGGCCACTGAGAAAAACCTGGTCGCTGCTGCTCGATGATGCCAAATTCCGCATAAGCTTCCGTGAACCCACCTTCCTGGAAGAGCGGGGGGCTCGGGGGTACCGAGCCAGTTCTGAAGTGCTGAACCTGGCCCCCTCTGAGCGGCGCAGTTTTCTCAGTGCCCAACAATATTTTCACACCGCAGCTGAGGCAAAGCCGCTGCAGTGGCCTAAGTTGTTGCAGAGCGCCGAGCGCAACCATAGTCGCTGGGGTTGGCGTCTGGCCAAGTTAGCCGATGGTGACTTGGGGCAAAAGCGCATGGCGGCCAGGGCCATCAGCACCCTGGCACATAACTGGCGCAGCCCGGCCGGGGCCCTGCGTCACCACGGGGTAACGCCTTCGGTCACCTACCAATGGTTCAATGGTCTCTGGGCCTGGGATAGCTGGAAACAGGCGGTGGCCTTGGCGCGAGTCGAGCCCTGGCTTGCCAAGTCCAATGTGCGGGCGATGTTTGACTATCAATTTGATGAGCAGGATCCCGTCAGGCCCCAGGATGCCGGCAGCATGCCGGATGCGGTGTTTTACAACCAAGATGCGGCCCGCGGCGGTGACGGCGGCAACTGGAATGAGCGGAATGGCAAACCGCCGTTAGCGGCCTGGGCCGTATGGGAGATCTACCTTCAGGACAGTGACAAGGCATTTGTCGCCGAGCTTTACCCAAGACTGATGGCCCTGCATGCCTGGTGGTATCGCAACCGGGATAATGACGGCAATGGCCTGGCGGAATATGGCGCCAATCTGCATCCGTTGCACGGTGAGCCCGGGGCGCTTAATCGTGATGCTATCGTTCAGGCGGCAGCCTGGGAGTCCGGGATGGACAATGCGCCCAGATTTGATGCCAATAACAGCCTGCAGGTACTGGAAAACCGCGATACCAAGGGGCGTTTGCTCGGCTACTCACTCAATCAGGAGAGTGTCGATCTCAATGCATTTCTCTATGCCGATAAGCAGTATCTGGCGCAAATGGCCAGTCTGCTGGGGCGGGAAGCCGAAGCAATGCAACTGCGGCAACAGGCCCAGCGACTGGGACAAGCGATTCGGCAGGCGTTTTACGACCCTGCCAGCGGTTTCTTCTACGATGTACGCTTCGATGCCGAGGGCAAGCGGCGATTGCTCAGCGACAATAAGGGCACTGAAGGTTGGATCCCGCTGTGGGCCAGTGTCGCTTCGCCTGAGCAGGCCGAAGCGCTGATAAAGCGGCAACTTAGGCCAGAAAGCTTCGGCACCCAGGTGCCGTTTCCGACCGTGAGCCGCGACAGCCCAGAGTTTGCCCCCGACAGATATTGGCGTGGGCCGGTATGGCTGGATCAGGCCTTCTTTGCCATCAAGGGGTTGCAGCATTACGGTTACCGGCAACAGGCAAGTGCAATGTCGCGGCGTTTGCTGGCGGCCACTGCCGCCGATAGCCGGGATCTGCCGATACGGGAAAACTACCATCCGCTCAGTGGTGAAGGACTGCATTGCACCAACTTCAGCTGGTCAGCTTCGGTCTTGTTGTTGCTTTATAGTGAAGGTTTGTTGTCTGAGGCTGAATAATCCCTGAATGAGGCGAATTGGTCGCAACTTTCTGCTGTGCAATCTCATGTGCTGCTGTTAATCTTCTGTACTATCTCTGTTAACGATAAGGTGCGACCGGTGCGACTGCCATCAACTCTTGCTATCTGTTTGTTTCTGGGTGCCTGTCAGGCCGGGGACGGCACGGGAACCGACGTCGTTCAGGAAGGAAACCGAGAGGTTAAACCTTTGTTGCCTTGTGGCAGTGGGGCACCTGTAGTAAATCGGGCTAAAATTAAAACCAGTCTGATAGAGCGCAACATCATCACTCCGCAAATGAGTGAGCAAGAGGCCGAAGCCAAGGTCTCTGAATATATCCAGCAGCGCAATCAGAAGTTTGAAAAATGTATTAAGGAGCCCAAGTCATGAGTTTGAAGTCGTTACTGGCACTGGCCTTGGGGGCATCTTGCCTATTTGGGGCAACGAATGTTTTAGCCGCTACGGCTCCGGCGGATCCCGGAGTGATCAATAAAGAGCAGATCCTCTATTGGCTGGTGAAACGCGGTGAACTCGATGCCGAGGCCTCTGAAGAGGAACGGCAGCAGGCGCTGGCGTCTTATACGGCCAAATCTACTGGTGCAGGCAGCAAGGCCGCACAAGTGCTCAAGGCCAGAGAACAGCAACTGCTGCAACAGGCACGAAGTAATAGCCTGCGTCAAAGCAAGTTAATGCGGGCACAGTCGCGGGTGGCCGATACCGATGTAACCAAGCGGGTCAAGGTGTTGGCCGTGCTGGTGGATTTTCCCGACTTGCCCTATAACGCCAATCGCCTGAGTCCAGGCGATACCGAGATGTATTACGCCAACTACTCGGTAGCCCATTACCGTAGTCTATTGTTTTCCGATGCGGGTTTCCCTGGGCCCCAGGGGCAAACACTGCCCTCAGCCTATCAGTACTATCAAGCGGTTTCCGGCCAGAGCTTTTTCTTCAACGGTGATGTGAAAGGTTGGTTCAGAGCCAGCCAGAATGCCGCCTACTATGGTGCCAACGACCCGAATAACAACAATGACGACAAGGCTGCCACCGAATTGGTGGAAGAGGCGGTCGCGGCTGCAGTTGCTACCATGAGCGCCGATGAGCTGGCGCAGTATGATATTGAAGATCCATATGATATCGACGGTGACGGCAACCTGGATGAACCCGATGGGATTTTGGATCATGTGATGATCTTCCATTCCAGCATAGGTGAAGAGGCCGGTGGCGGCGTGCTCGGTGATGATGCCATCTGGTCACACAGATTCTTTGTTCCCTCGGCGCCAGGTCAATATGGTCAGGCTATCCCGGGCAGCAATATGCGTCTGTTCGGTTACACCATTCAGCCGCTGGATGCCGGAACCGGTGTCTGTACCCATGAGTTTGGTCACGACCTCGGTTTACCGGATGAGTATGACACCAGTACCGAAGCCAGCGACGGTTCACCTGTGGGCCTCTGGTCTCTGATGTCAGGCGGCAGCTGGGCAGGTTCTCCGAGAGGCTCGCAGCCAAGTGGTTTCAGCCCCTATGCCCGCTCATTCCTGCAGGACAGATACAAGGGCCGCTGGGTCAACGAACAATCCCTGGATTATCAGGCGCTGGATAGCAACGGTACTCAAGTGACGTTGGAGCATGCCAATAGCAGTGGCGTAAACCAGTTGGCCATCAAGCTGCCGTCTGATTCCATCGCCTTTACCCCTGCCTATCAGGGGCAATACCAGTACTATTCGAATCAGGGCGATCAGCTCAACAATGCATTGTCGTTCGAGCTGCAACTACCCATGAGTACCAGTTTGACCCTGAAGATGAAGGCCCATTGGCAGATAGAGCAGGACTACGACTATGTGCAGCTGCTGGTGGATGGGGTGCCATTGGCGGGAAGCCATACCAAGAGCAGCAACAGCATCAACAATGCCGCCAATATTATCAGTGGTGACTCGGCGGCCTTGTCCGGTGGTGAGGGGGAACAGGGCTGGCAGGAGATAAGCTTTGATCTCAGCGCCTATGCCGGTATGAGCAAGCAGATAAGCCTGGTGTATCGTACCGATGAGGCAGTCGGTGGCTATGGCTTTGCTGTCGATGATATACGTCTTGAGAGTGACGGCAATCTGGTCTACAGCGATGATGCCGAGACGGCTCTGGAGACTGTGGTGCTTTCCGGTTTTGTTCGCACCGACGATACTCGCCCGGGCGCGCCGCGGCGTTATCTGCTGCAACTGCGCAACTATCAGGGCGTTGATGCCGGACTGCAGCAGGATAGCTATGAGCCAGGGCTCTTGGTTTGGTATGAAAACTTGGCCTACAGCGACAACAAGGTGGCTGAGCATCCTGGATACGGCCTCATTGGGGTGGTAGATGCGGATCAAAACCTGATAGGTAACCGGGACTCTGAGGTGCAGGTCCGTGATGCCGGCTTCAGTCTCTATCCACAGTCGGCTTTCTTCGGTGATACCCATCTTGGCAACAATAGTCTGTTTGATGACAGCGATGACTATAGCGCACCACTCAAGCCCCAGGCTGGCCTGGTGCTGCCCAAGCTGGGTCTTATGGTGCAGCTTTTGACCCAGGAGCAAGACAGCAGCCAGGCGCAGCTGTTGGTGAGTAAACGCGGCGACAGCAACGGCACAGAGCTCAGCGCCAGCATTTCGGCCCAGCAGGAAGGTGGCGATGTCAGTTTCAGCGCCAATCTCAGTGGCGGTACTGCACCTTACACTTATCAGTGGGACTTTGGTGTCGGCGGCGTTGGCAGTACTCAAGCGACGCCTCAATACAGCTACAGTGAGTCCGGCACCTACACAGTCACACTGACGGTGACAGACGCCAATAACCGGCAGACCGTGACCAGCTTGCAACTGACTGTCAGCATTCCTCTGTCGGCGCTGTTCGATATCAGTGGTACAGGTTTAACCGTGCAGTTCAATAACCTCAGCCGCGGTGGCAGCGGAGAACTCAGTTATCAGTGGGACTTTGGTGATGGCCAGAGCAGCACAGTTGCTTCTCCCTCGCATACCTACAGTGCGGCGGGCAGCTACAGTGTGCGCTTGGTTGTGACTGACTCACAGAATAATCAGAGCAGTAATAGTCGCACCTTGGTGGTCTCCAACCCGGTTGTGCCCAATACGACACAAAGCAGTTCCGGCGGTGGTGGTGGCAGTCTCGGTGGCCTGAGCCTATTGGGGCTGGCGCTAATCGCCTGGCGGCGCAGGCGTTGACAGAATAAGGGACGCTTTGGTGTCCCTTATGTTTTGGGGAGTTCAGTAAAGGCTTTGTTTGATTAGGGGGCTAGTGGGCCTTGGTTAATGGCGGCAACCGCCGCTGGCAGGAAAATTTCACCGACAATCAGCTGTTGCTCCTGGAAGTGAAAATAACGTCTTCTGCCCCATATTGCCTCAGTGGTGGGTTGTGACAGTGAATCGGCGAGGGAGGCAATCCTGGATTGGCTGTCGAAACTGGCGACTTCTATGGCGCCGGGTTCAAAGCCGATATCGCCGAACAACAACTCTCCCAGTGGGCGGGTGCCCAACTTGCCCAGTCTCTGCTGTTGCTCCAGCAGCTTTGCCGGGATCAGGGTGCGGCCAAAGACCCAGGGTGTACCGTCCAGGCAGAGCAATACTTCCCTGATCCAGATGGCTTTATGTTCCTTACCCTGCCACTCTTGAGCCGCGGTGGGCAGCATGGCTTCGCCGAGCAGTCTGACCTCAAAATGATGACAGCAGCTCTTGAGTCTCTGGGTGAGACTGCCTGTCGCCAGCAGCCAATCGTGCAATGGCGCTGCGGGAAGTTGCTGTGATTGCTCTGGCGAAAACCACTGAATTGATTCACCATAAGGAAAGCTTAAACTGGTCACACTCATCGGATACCCGGTACAATATTACAACCCGGGAGTCTATCACGCTTGCCCACAGGCAGATAGATCGCAAGGGGCGTCGGCACAAGTCACGGGAGCTTGATACTCAATATGAAACGCGTTTTGACACTGTTGTTTTTTATGCTGGCAGGCATGTTGCAGCCTGTGATGGCGGCCGATGAAAAGCCCGCCGAAGATACTTATGCTTACTATGGCTTTGAGCCTGAAATAGTGACCAACTATATCTCCAACCGCAAGAAGTTGGGGTTTGTGCGCATCAGTGTTGAGCTTATGGTGAAAGATCCCCAGGACCTGGTGGCCTTGCAACACCATGATCCCCTGCTGCGGGCCGCGATAGTGGAGATTCTCGGTAACCAACCCGAGGACAGGGTCAAGTCGCTTACCGGCAGAGAAGAGATCCGCCGTGAGTGTTACGACACAGTCAATCGTTTGCTGGAGCAGGAAACCGGTCGGGCGCTGGTGGTGAATCTGCTGTTTACCAAATACCTGTATGACTGAGGTCAAAAAGCATCGGCTCAACGCCTCGAAAGGCAAGGCCAGGGCCGAGATAAAGGTTAGGACAAGAGTAAAGAAAAAGACCCAAGAGACGACGGTCGGCAAAACCTCGGTTAAAACGGGTGGAAAAGCCAAGGACAAGGGCCTCCATTCGCGCAACCTGCACCGCCAGGGCTATGATTTTGCCGCCCTGGTCGCCAGTTTTCCTGCGCTTGCGCCTCACCTTATCACCACAGACTATGGCCAGGTTTCTATTCCCTTTGCCGAGCCGCAAGCTGTCTTGGCCCTCAATGCCGCCTTGTTGCAGCACCATTATCATATCCAGGGTTGGCAGTTGCCCGAGGGCTATCTGTGCCCGCCCATCCCCGGGCGGGTGGACTATCTGCATCATATCGCCGACCTGCTGGCCGAAGGCGGTAAAATCCCCCAAGGCCGGCGTATTCGCGGCCTGGATATAGGTACGGGAGCCAACGGCGTCTACCCCTTGCTTGGTTCAAGTGTCTATGGCTGGCAGTTTGTCGGGGCCGATATCAACCCCGTGGCGCTGGATAATGTCGCCGGCGTTTTACAGCACAATTCCAAGCTGGCCAGCGCCATTGAACTGCGGCTACAGCCCGAACCGGAACAGATATTTCATGGTCTTTTGCAGACCGGGGAGTGTTTTGATTTCAGCCTCTGTAACCCGCCGTTTCATGCCTCGGCCGCCGATGCCCTTAGCGGCAGTGAACGCAAACAGCGCAATTTGGCGGCAAGTCGCGGTGAGCAACATCAGCGTCAGGAGCACAAGCTGAACTTCGGCGGTTGTCAGGCCGAGCTTTGGTGCGATGGTGGTGAGCAGGGGTTCCTGCTGCGGATGATTCACGAAAGCCGCGACTATGGCGGACAAGTGCTGTGGTTTTCTTCGCTGGTGTCCAAGGGTGACAACCTCAAACCCTGTCAGCAGGCGTTAAAGCAACTTGGCGCCAAAGAGGTCAAGATACTGGAGATGCAGCAGGGCAATAAGCAGACCCGGGTGTTGGCCTGGAGTTTCTTTGATGCCGCCGCCAGACTCCAATGGTGGAAGTTCAAGGCTTGAGGCCCGCCGCTGGCAGACCTCAAAGTGGATTGAAAATCTGAGTTACTCCGGACTCCAAAGCAACTGACCACAGTCGGTGAGGTCATAGCCGCCGAGTAGGGCGGCCATCTGCCGGGTGTGGCTGCCGCCGAGCATCTTGAACAGTTGCTGCAACTGGCGGCGGAAGTAGATCCCCTGTGGCATGACAAAGTCGAAAGACTCAGTCACCAAGGGCACAAAGCTCAGGCCGCTTTCCATGGCGACAGCCTGACAGCCGAAACCTATATCGGCATCGCCTCGGGCAATATAACCCGCCAGTTCCCGCTCACTGAAGGCGGTGAGTACTGAGTTGAGCTGCTCAAGCTTGGCGCCTTGTTTCAACAGCCAATGTTCCAGATGTTGCTGGCTACCGGCGCCGCCTTGGCGGGTAACCCAACGCCAGGAGAGTTGCAGTACCTTGCTTTCTTCCTGACACCTGTGGTGCATATCCGGCCGCACAATCAGCCCCTGCTGGCGGTTATAGCCGTGAACCATGATCCATTGCTGGTGGTTGGGATACCCCTTCAGCAACGCCGTATGACGGATATTGCGCTCCTCTAAACTGCCCCAATGCAAGGTACAGACATCGGCGTAGCCCTTGGACAAGAGCTCCAGCCCCAGGCGGGAACCTGTGGCGCTGTAGCTGATCAGTTCTCGACTGCCTACCTGGGCCATCAACCTGGCCACCTGCATCGACAGCAAGGGGTCATCACTGCCGGTGATCAACAGTCGGTCGGTTAACATGCCACTGTGGCAGGAGTCCATGATCCAACGGTCGATTAATATTTTTGGAAACAGCCATTTACCTGTGATTTTGGTCGCCGGCAGCATACGCTCGTTGGCCATGGCATAGACCTTCTTTTCGTTGAGGTCCAGATACTCGGCCACCTGCTTGGCGCTCATATAGACAAGTTCGCTGGGCTCCGTCATCACATCTCCTTGGTATCTTGGGTATCAGCGTGGATTGCTGGCATCAAACTCGATATTGTCGGCACCATTGTACACCAGGAAATGGCGCCCTTTAGCGCGGGCGACCATGGTGATCCCCAGCTTTTGTGCCAGTTCCAGGCCCATTTGGGTGACACCACTGCGGGACAAGAGCACGGGGATCCCCATCTTGGCGACCTTGATAACCATCTCGGAGGTGAGCCGCCCCGTGGTGTAAAAAATCTTGTTGTCGCCTCTGTCCTGCTCCAGCCACATCTCACCGGCCAGGGTATCCACCGCATTGTGGCGGCCAACATCTTCGACAAAGGACTTTATCTTATCCGCTTCACACAGACCACAGCCGTGAACTGCGCCGGCATTCTTGTAGGTTTGGTTGTATTCACTGATGTTTTTCAACAGGGAGTAGAGCATGCTCTGCTTCAGTTTCGGTTGCGGCAGGACTATGTCGTCCAATCCTTCCATAAAGCCGCCGAAGACAGTGCCCTGGCCACAGCCCGTGGTAACTGTCTTGTCGGCCAGCTTGGCGTCCAGATCCTCAGTCTGCTCACGGGTGATCACGGCAGCGGAAGCCACGTCCCAGTCGACAATCACAGATTCCAGTTGCGATACATCATTGATAAAGCCTTGATTCTTCAGGTAACCCAGTGCCAGGGCCTCGGCTCTTGCACCCAAGGTCATCAGGGTGACTATCGGTCGCCAGTTGAGGTAGACAGTCAGCGGTCTTTCACACGCGACATACTTCTCCTGCAGTTGGCCATTTTCATCGACCGCAGTCACGGCAATGGTCAAAGGCACCTGGGTATTGGTCTTGATCAATTGGGGTTTGGCACTGGTCATTATCGAACCTTCACAGAGAGCATGGGCCACAGCATAGCAATATTTATACCGTCACAGGATTCAGGCTGCAAAATGCGTGATCCGCAGCAAGCGCCGACGGCACTCAGGTCATGAATGTCCCAAACCAGATTGCATATTGGACAAAATGTCCTATTTTTAGCCTTAAATAGATGATCAAGTTCAAACTTATTTCTCAAATGGCAACTGGCACTAAAATTGCAAAGTCTTGGGGATCTTACTTATGCCCGAAAATAATCCCATCGGGAGGGAGAGTCAGTATGCAACATTCCGAAAGCGTATGGCCCATGTACGTTTCACTGAAAAAAGTGGAGAAACAGGTCGGTCGTTGGACATCCATCAGCTGGGAGCTGGACCAAATCGTGCCCGCCACCCATGAGGCGCCGCCGGGAGCCAAGCTGGTCCTGCTGGAGTTGTTTCGTGATGAGCGTGCCAGTTACCGCCTTAATCTGGATATGGACAATCCCATGCTTTACATAGTTTGCGACGAAGATGTCGAGGGCAACTGGATCCCAGCCGCCATCTCCGCCGACCAAAATGTCGCAGCCGGTTGTCTCGAAGGGGATACCCCAGTACTGAATATGCCGATGCCGGAGGCGATTGCCTGCTGGATTGAAGCCTTCATAACCCGCCA
The DNA here is from genome assembly GCF_000518445.1 of Shewanella sp. 38A_GOM-205m. Taxonomy (NCBI): domain Bacteria; kingdom Pseudomonadati; phylum Pseudomonadota; class Gammaproteobacteria; order Alteromonadales; family Shewanellaceae; genus Shewanella; species Shewanella sp. 38A_GOM-205m. The sequence goes on from NZ_JADP01000019.1 coordinate 26,937, forward strand.
CGGTGAAGTGGAAATCACCGCCCACAGACGTAAACATGTTAACCGCCGCAAGGAATTGGCCGAAGACAACATTCGGAGGCACTGATGGCCGAAAAGAGTGGATTCCTCAGCCGCTGGGCACTGCGTAAGCAACAAGTACAGGACGGTGAAACCCCTATCGATGAACCGCTGCAAGACGTTCCTCCCCAAGCGGAAGTTGTTGCAGAGACAGAGCCGGAAACTCAGGCCGCGCTCGAAACTCTGCCAGAGACTGAGTCGCAGGAAGAAAAATTGCTGACTGCCGAAGACTTGCCCGACCCCAGCGGTATCGAGGTTGGCGGCAGTTTCGCCAGCTTTATGGCCAAGAATGTCGACCCGGCAGTCAAGACCGCTGCCCTGCGTACCCTGTGGAAACAACCTCACTTCAACGAAATCGACGGCTTACTCGAGTACGCACTCGATTACAGCAACCAACCCAAGCTAACCGCTGAAGCTTCGGCTGAATTAGCCAAGAAAGTTTTCCGTCACGTACTGGAAAAAGAGGAGCCGGAAGAGGCAGAAGAAGCCCTGGCCGAAACCGATGCTTCCCAAGGGGATGCCGAGGTCGACATGTCACAGTTGGCCGAGCAATCTGCGCCACAGTCGCCAACGGACAATTTGGACGGGGATGTGACTGCAGAGGCCCAAAATGCCACAGATGCAGTGGCCGAAACTCATAAGCCGGTTGTTTGACGTCAGTTTAACAGCCTTTAATGCCCATAATTTTGGTATGTGAATTGCTGTGTTCAGGCTATAGCAAGCTGTAAATCAATAATAAAAGCAGCAAGATAAAGAATACGGCCACCGCCATAAACTGTTCAGGAACGCAAAGTGAACAATAGTGTGAGCAATAATCCCGCCCAGCAAGCGCTGCGGCAGGTGCGTCGTGAGGTCAGCCAGCAGACTCAGATTCTGCAAAACCTGATCCCGCCGACCGTAAGTTACACCACAGAGGGGAATGTCCTGGTAATAGGCCCCGAGGATCTGGCTCGGCTGGCGGCAGACAAACTGTCTGCCATGGCCGGTAGAGTGATCTTGGCCAACGAGCCTATCACCAGCCAGGAAGAGGCCCATCTCGAAGCCGTAATGGCTGCCGCCGAAGATGTCGAGAGCTACTACAACAAGCTGATTGGTATCAAAGGCTTCCTCGGTCAATTCCAGGTGAGTGTCGAACATGACAATGGCGCCGCCGAGCTCAGTGTGGTTGCACTGCGCAAGCCGCATTTTGACCTGATCCTCGACCTGAGCCGCGAGCCGCAAATTCAGCTGGAAATGCTGCCACCCGGCTATTTCTATGTGGGTCAGGACCCGCAGAAACTGGCCGAAGCCTTGCAAGAGCTGCCCCAGATGATCGGCCAGTTTGACAAGCCGCGCTATGTCAAGGTCAACGCCGATCTCTGTGCCCATAATCGCAACGGTAATAATGGTTGTAACCGCTGCCTCAACTTCTGTCCGGCCGATGCTATCAAGAGCGTGGCCAAGCAGATTGAGATAGACCCCTATCTGTGCCACGGCGCCGGCAGTTGTACCAATGCCTGTCCAACCGGGGCCATTGCCTACGACCAGCCAACCCCTCAGGCACTGCATTCATACCTGAACAAGTTGATTTCCCGCTTCCGCGAGCAGGCCCAAACCGCGCCTGTGGTGCTGTTCCATGACATGGGACAGGGCGGCGCCCTGATCAACGACGAGTTGCCGGGCGAGGTTCTGCCGGTAGCACTTGAAGAAGTCACGGTTGCCAGCATGGATCATTGGATGGCTTCTTTGGCCTGGGGGGCGCGCCAGGTGTTGATCCTCAACACCAGTGCCACAGCACCGACTCTGACTCAGATGCTCAAGGGTGAACTGGGATTGGCCAATGCCATTTTGGATGAGATGGGGCAGCCACAAAGGATTCGGGTTATCGACGAAGCCGAGCTTGCCAATCTCTGGCCTATACTGGATGTAAGTCTGGACTGGCCTGTGATAGTGCCAGCGGCGATCACTGAGGGTAACAAGCGCACCCAGCTGTATGCCGCTATCGATCACCTCAATGAGCAGGCAGCCAATGTTGATACCCAACTGGCCATGGGTAATGTTCCTTATGGCCTGGTGAATATCAATGCCGACAAATGCACCTTGTGTATGTCTTGTGTCGCAACCTGTCCTACCCAGGCGCTGACCGACGGTGGCGACACTCCGGCACTGTATTTTGTCGAGCAGGATTGTGTGCAGTGTGGTCTGTGTGAGGCCGCCTGTCCGGAGAAGGTGATCAGCCTGACTCCTCAGGTCAATCTGGATAAGGCTGCACGGCAGCAGCGCCGGATCCTGAAAGAAGAAGCTCCGTTCGAATGTATTCGTTGTGGAGCGCCGTTCGCGACCCAGTCTATGGTGCACCGGATGCTGGATATGGTCGGAAGCCACAGCGCCTTCAGTGCCAACATTGAGCGTTTGAAGATGTGTGGTGATTGCCGGGTTAAGGATATGTTTGAAGACATACTCCAGGATCCGGAAAAGCAACTGAGATAAGAGATCCGCTATGACCGAAACAGTAAGAGAAGTATCAGAAAACGATCAGCTTAGAGCAGATATCTATCAGCTGCTGGCGGCGCTGCTGAGGCGCCACCCCAGCCCGGAATTGCTGAGTTTTCTTGGCGACCTCGAAGTCGACGCCAATGACGACAGTGATATGACCAAGGCCTGGTTGGCGCTCAAGTTGGCGGCCGTCCAGTTCGACAGTAATCAGTTGGAAGATGAGTATTTCAACATCTTCCTCGGCGTGGGCTCGGGGGAAATCCTGCCCTATGGCAGCTGGTTTATGACAGGTTCGCTGATGGACAAGCCCTTGGCTTTGCTGCGTCAGGATCTGATGCAGCTGGGCTTCGAGCGCGAAGAAAACGTCAAGGAGCCGGAAGATCATGTTGCTGCCTTGTGCGAGGTGATGAGCGTATTGCTGCTGGAGGCTCCGGCCCATCAGCAACTGGCCTTCTACCGCCGCCATATCGGCAGCTGGATCATACGTTTCTTCGATACCTTGTCCCGTTGTCCCTCCGCCGCGTTTTACGCCGTGGTGGCACAACTCGGCCGGGCCTTCTTTGAAACCGAAATCAATGAGTTTGAACAGCTGGTGCTGAGCACTCCCGTGGTGGAAACCCCGGCGGTACAGATCCAGCCCAAGGCCAGCGAGTTGGCCTGAGAATTTGCCCGTGGCAACACGGGCTAAAGCATGCGGGGGAGTTTCCCCCGTCTACCTTCAACACGAGGAGACACTATGAAGAAGCAAGCTTCCGACATGGGTCGTCGTCAACTGCTCAAGGCATTGGCGATCGGCAGTGCGGCAGGCGCGGTTGCGACTGTCAGTGGTCAAGCCTTGGCGGCCAAGCCTGAAGCACCAGAAGTGCCAAAGGGTGAGGGCTACCGTGAGACTGACCATGTGCGCAATTATTACGCCTCACTGCGTAACAAATAACGATAAGGAGAGTGTGTGATGCGATTAACCCGCAAAACAGACCAGGTCGCGGTGGCTGAAAAGCCCGCTCTGGGTCTGAATCGTCGTCAGTTCCTTAAGTCTGCCGGTTTGGCTACCGGTGGGATTGCCGCAGCATCTATGCTGGGCGCAGGAATGATGCGTAAAGCCGAAGCCAAAGATGTTCCTCACGATGCACCCACTGAAGTGAAGCGTACTATCTGCTCTCACTGCTCAGTAGGTTGTGGTATCTACGCCGAAGTGCAAAACGGTGTTTGGACCGGGCAGGAGCCTGCCGTGGACCATCCATTCAACCGTGGTGGTCACTGTGCCAAGGGCGCGTCACTGCGTGAGCACGGCCATGGTGAGAAACGTCTCAAGTATCCAATGAAACTCGAAGGCGGTAAGTGGAAGCGTCTCAGCTGGGAGCAGGCTATCAATGAAGTCGGCGACAAGATGCTGAAGATCCGCGAAGAATCCGGCCCTGACTCTGTGTACTTCATGGGTAGTGCCAAGTTCTCCAACGAGCAGTCTTACCTGTACCGCAAACTCGCAGCCATGTGGGGCACCAACAACGTCGACCACTCTGCGCGTATTTGTCACTCTACCACTGTAGCCGGTGTGGCCAACACCTGGGGCTATGGTGCGCAAACCAACTCCTTCAACGATATGCACAATGCCAAGTGCATGCTGTTTATCGGCTCCAACCCCAGTGAAGCTCACCCTGTGGCGATGCAACACATTCTGGTAGGTAAAGAGCGCGGTGCCAAAGTCATAGTGGTTGATCCACGTTTCACCCGTACTGCAGCCAAGTCTGACGAGTACGTGCATATCCGTCCCGGTACCGACATTCCTTTCATCTACGGTTTGCTGTGGCATATCTTCGAAAATGGCTGGGAAGATCAGAGCTTTATCGATCAGCGTGTGTACGGTATGGAACGTATCCGCGAAGAGGTGAAGAAGTACAACCCTACCGAGGTTGAGCATGTTGCCGGTGTCGGTGAAGCTCAGATGCGTCGCGTCGCCAAGATGATGGCCGAGCACAAGCCCGGCACTATCGTTTGGTGTATGGGTGGTACTCAGCACCACGTGGGTAACGCCAATACCCGTGCTTACTGTATCCTGCAGTTGGCTCTGGGCAACATGGGTGTTTCCGGTGGCGGTACCAACATCTTCCGTGGTCACGACAACGTACAGGGCGCCACTGACTTTGGTCTGCTGTTCGATAACCTGCCTGGTTACTATGGTCTGACTTCCGGCGCCTGGGCGCACTGGAGCAATGTGTGGGATCTGGATCCTGCCTGGGTCAGCAGCCGTTTCGACCAAGGCGAGTATCTGGGCCAGAAGCCACAGACTTCAGCCGGTATCCCTTGTTCCCGCTGGCACGACGGTGTGTTGGAAGACAAGAACAAGATTGCCCAGAAAGACAATATTCGTCTGGCCTTCTTCTGGGGTCAGTCTGTCAACACCGAAACCCGTGGCCGTGAGGTGCGTGAAGCACTGAACAAGATGGACACTGTGGTAGTCGTTGACCCATTCCCAACCATGGCCGGTGTTATGCACCAGCGTAAAGATGGCGTTTACCTGCTGCCGGCAGCGACTCAGTTCGAAACCTATGGTTCTGTGTCAGCTTCCAACCGTTCACTGCAGTGGCGTTCTCAGGTCATCGACCCTCTGTTCGAGTCGCTGCCTGACCATGTGATCATGTACAAGCTGGCCAAGAAGTGGGGCGTTGAGAAAGAGTTCTGTAAGCACATCAAGGTCAACGGTGAAGAGCCGCTGGTTGAAGATGTCACCCGCGAGTTCAACCGCGGTATGTGGACCATAGGTTACACAGGTCAGAGCCCTGAGCGTCTGAAGATGCACCAGGAAAACTGGGGTACCTTCGACTTTGATACCCTCGAAGCACCCGGCGGCCCAGCCAAGGGTGAAACTTATGGTCTGCCATGGCCATGTTGGGGTACGCCTGAGATGAAACATCCAGGTACCCAAATCCTCTATCGTACCGACCGTGAAGTCCGCTACGGCGGTGGTAACTTCCGTGCCCGTTACGGTGTTGAGCACAATGGCAACAACATACTTGCCGAAGGTTCCTTCTCCAAAGGCAGTGAGATTCAGGATGGTTACCCTGAGTTTACCGACAAGATGCTCAAGCAGCTGGGTTGGTGGGATGACCTGACCGAAGAAGAGAAGAAACACGCCGAAGGCAAAAACTGGAAAACCGATATTTCCGGTGGTATTCAGCGTGTGGCCATAGCTCACGGCTGTATCCCTTATGGTAACGCCAAGGCCCGTTGTATCGTATGGAACTTCCCGGACGACATTCCGTTGCACCGTGAACCTCTGTACACGCCTCGTCGTGACCTGGTCGCCAAGTACCCCACCTACGAAGACCGTATGGTGGCGCGTCTGCCGACCCTGTACAAGTCAATTCAGGACAAAGACTTCGCCAAAGACTTCCCGCTGGCACTGACCTCTGGTCGTCTGGTGGAATATGAAGGCGGCGGTGAAGAAACCCGTTCCAACCCCTGGCTGGCCGAGTTGCAGCAGGAGATGTTTATCGAGATCAGCCCAGGCGATGCAGCCGACCGCGGTCTACGCGATGGCGACGATGTTTGGGTACACAGCCCAGAAGGCGCCAAGATCAAGGTCAAGGCCATGGTAACGCCAAGGGTGATCAACGGTGAATGTTTCATGCCGTACCACTTCGCCGGTATCTTCGAAGGCGAGAGCCTGGTGAAGAACTATCCGGAAGGTACTGTACCTTACGTTCAGGGTGAATCGGCCAACACGGTTCTGACTTACGGCTATGATGTGGTGACACAGATGCAGGAAACCAAATCCAGCCTGTGCCAGATCACCAAAGCCTAACCGTACTTGATGAGGAGATAAGCCATTATGGCAGTCATGAAATTCTTATGTGACACCAAGCGCTGCATCGAGTGTAACGGTTGCGTCACAGCCTGTAAAAATGAAAACGACTCCGCGCTCGAGTGGGGTATCCAGCGTCGCCGCGTGGTGACCATCAATGATGGTCAGCCCGGTGAAGCGTCGATTTCAGTTGCCTGTATGCATTGTACCGACGCGCCTTGTATGGCTGTTTGTCCTGCAGACTGCTTCTACCGCACTGACGATGGCATAGTGCTGCACAACAAAGATACCTGTATCGGTTGTGGCTACTGCTTCTATGCCTGTCCTTTCGGGGCGCCTCAGTTCCCGAAAAAGACCGCCTTCGGCAGTCGCGGCAAGATGGATAAGTGTACTTTCTGTGCCGGTGGTCCAGAGGAAAACTTCTCTGAAGCCGAGCGTAAGAAGTACGGTGCCAACCGTATCGCCGAAGGTAAGTTGCCTATGTGTGCCGAGCTTTGCTCCACCAAGGCACTGCTGGCCGGTGACGCGGAAGTGGTATCCAACATCTATCGTGAGCGGATGGCCGCCAGGGGTAACCCCAATGTGATTTGGGGCTACAATCCCAAGACCGGTGAGATCAACTGAGACAGAGCGGGGGTGGGCTAAGGCCCACCCTGACGAGGAGTGACTATGTTAATCAAATCACTGCGCAGTCTGTTCGCTCTGCTGGTATTGGTTGCCGGGCTGGGGTTTGCTTCCACAGCCATGGCCGCCGATGAACAGTCGAGCCAGCAACAGGCGCAAACCAGTGAGGCCGATCTTTGGCGCGCGGTAAAATCCGGTGAATCCGGCTATACCACTGCCAAGGGGGTTGAAACCGGCGTGCTGATCAACGTGGCCGGTAATCAGGGCAAGGAGCTGCGCAATCAGTACCTGACACCCATTATGGCGATTGCCGTAGTCGGCGTGTTTGGGGCGTTCGTGCTCTTTTACCTGGTGAATGGACCATCCAAGCTGCACCACGGTTTTTCCGGCAAGTTGGTGTTCCGTTGGAGTAAGGCGGACCTGATCATCCACTGGGTAGTGGCAATCAGCTGTCTTATCCTGATCTTCACCGGGCTCAATATCATGTTGGGCAAGCATGTGCTGCAACCCTATGTCAGTGGCGATATTTGGGCGGCACTGATCTATGGCTCCAAGACGATCCACGATTGGGTCGGGCCACTGTTCATCGCCTCCTGGGCGGTACTGGTGGTGAAATGGATGCCGGATCAGCTGTTCAAGAGCTATGACCTCAAGTGGTTCATGCTGGTGGGTGGCTACATCAACTTCGGCCCCTTCAAGGGTAAGCACCCGGATTCGGGTTTTGCCAACGCCGGTGAGAAGATGTGGTTCTGGACCCTGGCCATTTTCGGTCTGTTTATCAGCATTTCCGGCATCATGATGGTGCTGCCCAACCTGGATTTGCCCCGTGAAGCCTCAATGGCGGCGTTGTTGGTGCATGGTGTCAGTGCCACGCTCATTATCGCCTTCACCATAGTGCATATCTGGATGGCAACCGTACTGTCTGAGGGCGGTATGGAGTGTATGAAGTCCGGTTACTGTGATGAGAACTGGGCGATGCAGCATCACAATGTCTGGTATGACGAAATCAAGGCCAACGGTACGCTCAAATATCGAGATAATTGAGCCCCGACCTGATTAAAGACTGCAAACACCCCGGCCTGCCGGGGTGTTTTTTTATGATCTGTTTTTTAACATTGTTTACTTCAAAATCCGCGCGTCACTGATACTTTCGCTATTTTCCTTTTATTGAAAGTTTGAAGCAGTTAACGCTTTGAACAGCCGTTCCCATGGGGCTTACATTCAAACTGTCCCAGATCAAAATCCATCCAGTTGCAAAGCCTTATATTGCCCACGCTTATAGAAGGACTCTATTCATACGTAACGGAATTTTTACCTTTTTTGTACATGAGTGCAGCTTGAGTTGTTAAAGGGCTGGAGTGCACAAAAGAGAGTCGTGTCACCCGCAACGCGGGTGAAAATTATCAGGAGCGAAGATGAAAGACCAGAAGCCAGATCTGAACCGCAGATCCCTGCTGAAGGCTATCACCATAGGCAGTGCCGCGGGTGCCGCGATTGCTGCTACAGGGGTGAGCGCCGCTCAGGCCAATGAGCCTGTTGAAGCGAAGTCCGCAAAAAAGGGCTATCACGAAACAGCGCATATCCGCAGCTATTACAACAGCCTGCGTAGCTAATCCAGGAGATCTCAAGCGATGAAGTTAACTCGCACATCCAATGTCGCCCCTAAGGCTGACAAACCAAAACTGGGGATCAGCCGTCGTCAGTTTATGAAGAATGCCGGTATTACTGCCGGTGGTATCGCTGCCGCCTCTATGCTGGGTGCCGGCATGATGCGTCGTGCCGAAGCCAAAGATGTACCTCATGATGCGCCTATCGAAGTCAAGCGTACTATTTGTAGTGCCTGTGCCGTAGGTTGTGGTCTGTATGCCGAAGTACAAAACGGTGTTTGGACTGGTCAGGAGCCTGCCTTCGATCACCCATTCAACGCCGGTGGTCACTGTGCCAAAGGTGCTGCACTGCGCGAGCACGGCCATGGTGAGAAGCGTCTCAAGTATCCAATGAAGCTTGAAGGCGGTAAGTGGAAGCGTATCAGCTGGGATCAGGCCATCAACGAAGTTGGTGACAAGATGCTGAAGATCCGCCAGGAATCGGGTCCGGATTCTGTTTACTTTATGGGTAGTGCCAAGTTCTCCAACGAAGGCTGCTACATGTATCGTAAGCTGGCCGCCATGTGGGGTACCAACAACGTCGACCACTCTGCCCGTATTTGTCACTCTACCACTGTAGCCGGTGTGGCCAACACCTGGGGCTATGGTGCGCAAACCAACTCTTTCAACGACATTCAGAATGCCCGCGCCATCTTCTTCATTGGTGCCAACCCTGCAGAAGCACACCCTGTTTCCATGCAGCACATTCTGATCGCCAAAGAGAAGAACAATGCCAAGCTGATCGTGGTTGATCCACGTTTCTCCCGCACCGCGGCTCATGCCGATCTGCATTGCTCTATCCGTCCGGGTACCGACATTCCGTTTATCTACGGTATGTTGTGGCATATCTTCGAAAACGGCTGGGAAGACAAGACTTTCATCAAAGAACGTGTGTTCGAGATGGAAACCATCCGTGCAGAAGCCAAGAAGTTCCCACCTAAAGAAGTGGCCAACATCACTGGCTGTAGCGAAGAGTACCTGTACCAGGCCGCCAAGATGATGGCCGATAACCGTCCAGGCACTGTGGTTTGGTGTATGGGTGGTACCCAGCACCACGTAGGTAATGCCAACACCCGTGCTTACTGTATCCTGCAGTTGGCTCTGGGTAACATGGGTGTTTCCGGTGGTGGTACCAACATCTTCCGTGGTCACGATAACGTACAGGGCGCTACCGACCTGGGTCTGCTGTTCGATAACCTGCCAGGTTACTACGGCCTGACCTCTGCGGCATGGCAACACTGGACCCACGTATGGGATCTGGATATGGAGTGGATGAAGAGCCGCTTCGACCAGGGTACCTACCTGGGCCGCGAACCTATGACGACTCCGGGTATTCCTTGTTCCCGTTGGCACGACGGTGTGTTGGAAGACAAGCAGAAGCTGGCACAGAAAGACAACGTGCGTCTGGCCTTCTTCTGGGGTCAGTCTGTCAACACTGAAACCCGTCAGCGTGACGTGCGTGACGCACTGGACAAGATGGATACAGTCGTTGTTGTTGACCCATTCCCAACTATGGCCGGTGTTATGCACCGTCGTAAGGATGGCGTCTACCTGCTGCCTGCCGCGACTCAGTTTGAGACCCGTGGTTCCATCTCCAACTCAGGCCGTTCTATCCAATGGCGTGAGCAGGTTATCGAGCCGCTGTTTGAGTCCAAGACAGATATCGAAATCATGTATCGTCTGGCACAGAAACTGGGCTTCGCCGAGCAGTACACCAAGCGTATCAAGAAAGAGAATGGTCTGCCTCTGATCGAAGACATCACTCGCGAAATCAACCGCGGTATGTGGACTATCGGTATGTCCGGCCAAAGCCCTGAGCGTTTGAAGCAACACACCATGAACTGGGGCACTTTCTCCAACAAGACTCTGGAAGCCGAAGGTGGCCCATGCAAGGGCGAAACCTATGGTCTGCCTTGGCCATGTTGGGGTACACCTGAGATGAAGCATCCAGGTACCCAGATCCTCTATAACACAAGCAAGCACGTCAAAGACGGTGGCGGTAACTTCCGTGCCCGTTACGGTGTGGAATATCAAGGTAAGAACCTGCTGGCCGAAGGCTCCTTCTCCAAAGGTGCTGAAATCCAGGACGGTTATCCTGAGTTCTCCGACAAGCTGCTCAAGCAATTGGGCTGGTGGGACGAGCTGACTGCTGAAGAGAAAGCCGAAGCCGAAGGCAAGAACTGGAAGACCGACCTTTCAGGCGGTATTGTCCGGGTTGCCATCAAGCACGGTTGTATCCCATTCGGTAACGCCAAGGCCCGTTGTATCGTGTGGACCTTCCCTGATCAGGTGCCAGTACACCGCGAGCCGCTGTACACAGCCCGTCGCGATCTGGTAGCCAAGTACCCAACTTATGACGACATGCAGGTACATCGTCTGCCGACTCTGTACAAGTCTATCCAGGAGAAAGATGTCAGTGGCAAGTACCCACTGGTACTGACTTCCGGTCGTCTTGTGGAATACGAGGGTGGTGGTGAAGAATCACGTTCCAACCCATGGCTGGCCGAGCTGCAGCAGGAGATGTTCGTTGAGATCAACCCTGGTGATGCTGCCGACCGCGGTATCCGTGACGGTGAGAAGGTATGGCTGGAAGGCGCCGAAGGCGGCCGAATTCTGGTTCAAGCCATGGTGACCCCAAGGGTTAAACCAGGTGTGACCTGGATGCCTTACCACTTTGCCGGGATCATGCACGGCGAGAGCCTGGAACCCAACTATCCGGAAGGCACAGTGCCTTACGTATTGGGTGAATCCTGTAACACTGCGCTGACCTATGGTTATGACCCAGTGACTCAGATGCAGGAAACCAAGGCGTCGCTTTGTCAGATCGTCAAAGCATAAGTGCAGCTTAAGCGAGGAGAATTGCCACTATGGCTACAATGAAATTTCTGTGTGATACCAAGCGCTGCATTGAATGTAATGGCTGTGTCACCGCTTGTAAAAACGAAAACGACTCCGCTCTCGAGTGGGGTATCCAACGTCGCCGTGTAGTGACCATCAAAGATGGTCAGCCCGGCGAGGCCTCTATCTCTGTGGCTTGTATGCATTGCAGCGACGCGCCTTGTATGGCCGTGTGTCCTGCCAACTGCTTCTACCGCACCGAAGACGGCATAGTGCTGCACAACAAAGATACCTGTATCGGTTGTGGTTACTGTCTCTATGCTTGCCCATTCGGCGCACCTCAGTTCCCGAAATCAGGTGCCTTCGGCTCCCGCGGCAAGATGGACAAATGTACCTTCTGTGCCGGTGGTCCTGAAGAAAACCATTCGGATGCCGAGCGTCAGAAATACGGTGCCAACCGTATTGCAGAAGGCAAGCTGCCTATGTGTGCCGAACTCTGTGCAACCAAGGCCCTGCTGGCCGGTGATGCGGAAGTGGTTTCCGGCATCTACCGCGAGCGTGTGGCTTATCGCGGTGCCGAAAACGGCGCCTGGAAGTAACAGACGGCACGAATATCCGACCCGGTACTACCGGGTCGGTGAGAGAGGTTAATATGAACAAATGGTTCAAACACATAGGCTTGGCTATTGCGCTCTTGTTCAGTGCGGTTTGCTTTGCCAATGGTGCCGATGCACCTGTGGAACCACAAGCGAGCGACGCCCAGATCTGGGCACAACTCAAGGATGGGACAACGGGTTACACCACGTCCCAGAGCCAGTTCCACAACCAGCCGATCAACACCTATGATCTGCGGGTACTGGAACTGCGCAGCGACTGGCTGGCCCCCGGGTTGATGCTGGCCCTGTTCGGCATGATCATCATTTTTGCCCTGTTTATCATGGTTAATGGTATTTCCAAACTGCACCATGGTTTCTCCGGCAAGATGGTACATCGCTGGTCCAAGTTTGATGTGAGCATTCACTGGCTGGGGGCGATTCCCTGCTTGCTGCTGATCCTCACCGGCTTGGTGCTGTTGGCCGGGCGTTTCTTCTTCCAGCCTTATCTGGGTGAAGGCTTCTGGGCATCCATGGTCAATGGTGCCAAGCAAGTGCACGACGTGATGGCGATTCCCTTCATGTTCGGCTGGGCGCTGATGACTCTGTTGTGGGCCAAGAACCAGTTACCCAAGATGTATGACGTCAAGTGGTTCATGGTCGTGGGCGGGTACATCAACTTCGGTCCTTTCAAGGGCAAACACCCTGATGCCGGCTTTGCCAACGCCGGTGAGAAGATGTGGTTCTGGGCCTTTGCCTTCTTTGGACTGATCATCTCTGCCTCAGGCATGCTGCTGCTGTTCCCCAACCTGTTTGAACCCAGCCGTACCCTGAGCCTGATAGCTCTGGTGTTGCACTCAATCAGTGCCATCATCATCTGTGCCTTCTCCATAGTGCATATCTTCATGGCAACTGTTATGTCTGAAGGTGGTATGGAGTGTATGGTTTCCGGTTACTGTGATGAAAACTGGGCAACTCAACACCACAACCTGTGGTATGACGAGATTAAGGCCAACGGTACTCTGAAATACAGAGACTGAGGCCAGCCCTTTGCAAAAAAGCCGTGTCAGTCGACACGGTTTTTTTATCAATAATGAAAAATAAAGCGGTGATTATTTTATTTATGGCACTTATACCTATAAATAGGTGGTCAAAGTGCCATTTTCTTTAGTGATTGGCATTAATTAACTGTTTTTAATCATTAAATTATTTTAATCCTTAGCCTAATTCTTCTGCTGTTTAACTGTTTTTGTAACAAAATTTCTGATTTGATCCATTAAATAGTTAACGATTTGACTGTTAAAGTGTAAAAAATGCAATTCAAATAAAACAACATCATGTTTATTAATAGTTATTTCAATTTTTAATGACATCATGATGGATTGCTTATTTAATCACCAATATGTAAAATGGTTCTACAAACGTAACAAAGTTACGCGTCTTTTTCTTCATTCAATCAGATACCATCATGATCAACAATACCAGAACCAGTGTGTTATCCATGCTGCCGTCTTTGCTGTCCAGTGTGCTACTGATAGTGATCGGCATCTTTGCTTATCGTGCTTTTTTCCAACTCAATGACGTCAGCGAACGTCTGGTGAACAACAACAATCTGACCGAGACTTTCGCCGGGATCCGTGAAGAGTTCTATCAACTGCGACTGGCTTCCCTGGTACACAACACTCAAGGGGTACGCCAGCATCAAGACAGAGTGCATGACCTGATAGCCCGCCTGAGTAAATTCGACACAGCCTTTATGAAGAATGGTGGTGCGCGAATCGCCGTTCTCAAACCCGGAATCGACAGATACACCCGTCTCTACTTCGATGAGCTGGCGCTGGCCGAGCGAACCGGCACAGAGCCGGTTCTCACTCCGGTAAGACGAGATCTGGGCCCTGAGGTGAGTGCCGAGATCAATCTGCTGGTGGCGCAGATAACCGAGCGTAACCAGGAATTGGGGCAGATGACGGTTTCCGAGGTGGATAATGCCGAAGCTATTCTGCTCGGTCTGATCCTGTTTGCCATAGTGGCTTCCTTGCTGATGGCACTCCTTATGAGCCGCCATCTGGTGGCCATTGTCAGCCGGATCCAACAATCTGTCGCCAAGCTGGCGGTCGGGGACCTGACCCACAAGATAGGGATCCAGGGCAAGAATGAACTCTGCACTCTGGCGGCCGATCTGGATCAGCTCAGCGACAGATTACAAGTCATGATCCGTGAAATCGCCCAAGCCTCGGAACATATGGCGCAGCAGGTCGGTGAGCTCAATGTGCAGTCTGAGTCCAACTCGGCCGCATTGCAGGCCCACGCCTTGGAAACCGACCAGGTAGTCACCGCGGTTGAAGAGATGAGCGCTACCGCTCAAGGGGTTGCCAACGATGCTGCCTCCGCCGCACAGTTGACCGATAAGGCCAGAGCTCAAGGGGATGAGTCCCGTCAGGCGGTCGAACAGGCTTCCAACAATGTGATGGCGCTGGTCAGCGAAGTCGACAGTGCCTCCCAGACCATTGCCGAGATGGATGAAAGCACCCGTAGAATTGCCGGTGTGCTGGATGTGATAGGTGAGATTGCCGAACAAACCAACCTGCTGGCGCTGAATGCGGCCATCGAAGCGGCCCGAGCCGGTGAGCAGGGACGTGGCTTTGCTGTGGTGGCAGACGAAGTCAGGGCGTTGGCGGCACGCACCCAGGCCAGCACTTCAGAGATCAACAATATGTTGGAACAGCTGCGTCAGGGAGCAGATTCGGCGGTGAATGCCATGAATCGTACCCGCCAGAGCTGCCAGGCAACGGCCGATACCACGACTCTGGTGGCCGAAAGTTTGCAGGGGTTGACCGAGCATGTATTTGATATCAATGGCCTCAGTAGCCAGATAGCCACGGCTGCCGAAGAGCAGAGCTCGGTTTCTGAAGAGATTACCCGCAACCTCAGTGTCATTCGCGAAATGGTGGAAGAGCTAAATCAGAGTGGCAAGTCGACACTCAGCAGCACTGCGGCACTGGCCGCTGCCAAAGATCAGCTCTCCAGCGTGGTCAGACAGTTTAAGCTCAGCTGAAAATAAGGGGTCTGCGGACCCCTTTTTGCTGCCTGGTGTAAAGGCACCCCTCGAAAGGTTGATTTTTCATCCGTTAATGCTAAAACATGATCTGCTTAACAAAACGCCACTCTCGATACTGATAGGTATTGTTAACTTCTAGCCAGTTCACGTTTTGACTCCTGTGCAGGAGGTAGTCTACAAACAGCTGGCAGTACCTTGGAAATCACCTAACTGTTTGTGGTATCTAAGGATTAGCAAAACTAACAGGAAGCCTTATGTCATCAATTATCCAAACTCTCGATCGCCAACTGGTCACTCCATACCAAGCCAATATCACAGTACCCAACTGGATGCTGGGGGCCATGGAGCGGGTGATGCAGTACTATGTTGACAAGAACCTGAGGCTGGACACTATTTCTGCTGATGTGATGCCGGCTCCGGTAGAGGGCAAGAAATACATGCTCTATGCCCATGTGCCTTTCTGCCACACGCTTTGCTCTTACTGTACCTTCCACCGCTTCCTGTTCAAGGAAGACAAGGCTCGTGCCTATTTTGTGGCGCTGCGTAAAGAGATGGATATGGTCAAGCAGTTGGGCTATGACTTCGAGTCCATGTACATAGGCGGTGGCACTACGACCGTGCTGGAAGATGAACTGGCGCGAACCATCGAGTATGCCAAGACCCTGTTCCCTTCCATCAAGGAAGTCTCCTGTGAATCGGATCCCCAACACCTTGACAGCCCCGGCTTTAAACAGCTCAAGGGATTGGTTGACCGCATGTCCATCGGGGTGCAGAGCTTTAATGATGACATCCTCAAGATGACAGACAGGTTGGAAAAGTTTGGCACCGGCCAGCAAACATTCGACAAGATCATGGCTGCCAAAGAGCTGTTTCCTATTATCAATGTCGATTTGATCTTCGGTTTCCGCGGTCAGACAGACGAAGTGATCCAGCATGACTTGGATATGGCTTCCAGACTGGATCCGCGTCAGATCACCACTTATCCCCTGATGATCACCCACCAGACCCGCAAGAGCGTCAAAGGGAAACTGGCTGCGCCTCAGGCCGATATGGCCAACCAGTACCGGATGATCCTCAATACTCTCAATGGCCAGTACAACCAGTTGTCGGCCTGGGCCTTTGGTAAGGCCAACGATGAGGGCTTTGACGAGTACGTTATCGATTACGACGAATACTTGGGTGTGGGTTCAGGCTCATTCAGTTTCCTCAACGATACCCTGCATGTGAATACTTTCTCGCTGCGCAAGTATCAGGAGCGGATCGCCAGCGGCAAGATGGGTGTTGAGCAGCAAAAGCAGTACAGCAAGAAAGATGTGATGCAGTATCGTTTCCTGCTGGGGATGTTCTCCGGTCGTCTGTCGCGCAAATATTTCCGCGACACCTTCGGCGTTAATCTGGACACGGCCCTGTTCAAAGAGATGAACTCGATGAAGCTGATTGGCGCCATCAAGAATGATCCCAGCAACCCGGATGAGCTGATCATTACAGACAACGGCAAGATGATGGGCCTGCTGATGATGAAAGAGTTTTATGCCGGTATGGATAATGTCCGGGCGCAGCTGCGTAAGCCGCTGAAGCCTTGTGATATGTAATCTTTGGTTCAATGAATGACAAAAAATCCGCCACAGGGCGGATTTTTTATTGCGCAATAACGCTTCTGCCGACGGCTAGTCGCCTTGACTGATATTAGCGGGATAACGGGGGCAGTCGTCGCTAATCTCCAGCCAGGCGGGTTTGTTGGCGCAGTAGATATGATATCTGGGTGCCACCCTGTCTGGGTCATCCAAAGAAGCAATACTCAAGCTGATAAATTCTGGATAGTCGAGACTGCGATAACTCAGGCTGGTGCCACAGTTTGGGCAAAAGCCGCGGCGGATCTTGGCCGAAGAGGCATATTCCCGCACGGCTTCACCCTGCCAAGTGAGTTGCTCCAGTTTGACGTCCATCCAACTGCCCACCACCGCCCCTGTGCTCTTACGGCATTGACTGCAGTAACAGTGGTCGACATCGAACGGTTCACCCTCGAGGCGATAACGTATGGCGCCGCACAGGCAGCCTCCCTGTAACTCATCCTGCTGCTTCATCGCTCGACTCCTGGATAGTTTATTATCAGGGCCTATCTGGCGCGATAGACGGGATAAGCCTGGTAAGCCTTGTCATAATAAGGGCTGCGCTCGTAGAACCAACGTAACCTGGCCTTGGCATCGGCGGCAAAGGCCGGGTCTTTGAGCGCCTGGTCAAATTCGGCCTGGAGCGCTTTGGAGTTGGCCAGCATCTGTTGTGCCAAAGGTTCAACCGCGTAGTCCTCAATATACTCGGTACGGGTGAATATGGTGTTGAACAGGCCCCACTGTAGCAGTGAGTCGGGCGATTGTGGTTCCAGCAGTATCATCGCCAGATCGCCAAGCGGCTGCTCAGTGCTTATTTTGACGGTACCGGCGGGTAAGGTGAGTTCAACCTTTTCCAGTTTGGCTTTGGCACTGACTCTCTGGTGGCCTTCATAGTCACTGGCGGCAAACTGGGGTTCGCTGAGGCGATACTGTTGCAGCTTCAGTGTTTGAGGTTGCTCCAGGCGGCTCATACGAATGCCGTGCAGCGATAGCTTGGCAATCACCTCTTGCCACTGGGGCGGAATATAGTAAGCGGCCGGGCGGCTGACCCGGATATCCGCCTCTGTGTTGCCTATTACCGGCAGGTTGGGATAAAGCTTGGGCTCGCCGGTCCAGCGCACCACTTGTTTGCCCGAAATAGGGCTCTGTTCCAGTTGATAGTCTATGCCTTTGAAATCCCAGCCCTGCTCCTGCTTTTGTGACTTCCAGGTCAGGGTCACCAGCCGTGGATAGCGGTACTTGTCTTTCTCTATCGCTGCGCGCAGCTTGGTCGCTTTGGCCCCCACAGTCTTGAGGGTTTGCTCCAGCATCACATAAGTGCCCAGTACCCGTTGCCGAAACGGCTTGAGGCTGTGGTTTTCAATCAATATGGTCGGCAGGTGTCTGGCATCGCCGTAACCGTTGGAGTAGCGGGCCGAGGCATTCCACAGTGACATGCCCTTGCTCAAATCGGTATTGTCCAAGGCGAAGACCAGAGGCCCCGGGATATGACCTGCCTGGGTCAGCGCCTGTTCTATCGCCGGGCGATATTCCTGCTGCAGCCAGTTGTAGCCGGCGGGGCTCAGCCCCTGAGACAGGTTGTAACCAAAGGTCACATCATATTGGTAGTCGATACCGTCGGTGACATGCACATCAATATACAGCTGCGGCTGCCAGTCGTTGATGGCGGTCAGCATGTGTTGCATCTCCATGCTGTCGGCCTTGGCGTAGTCACGATTGAGGTTGATGTTTTGGCTGGTGGTTCGCCAGCCCATGTTCAGTGGGCCACGTTGATTAACCCGGTTGCTTTGGCTGGAGCGCTCGTGCGCATCGACACTGAAAATCGGTACAAACAGCAGGTTGACCTGTTCCAACAACTCGGCCTTGTCGCCGACTATGATATCCCGCAATAACATCATGCCGGCATCTTTGCCGTCAATTTCACCCGAGTGGATCCCGGCTTGCACCAGAACATTGGGCTTGTGGTTGCGTCTCAGCTGTGCCGGGGTGGCAGCACCTTCAGCGCTGGCCACTATCATCCATATATCCCGGCCCTGGGGGCTCTTGCCCAGGCTGACCTTGTTAAGCTTGTTGCTTTGGGTCATCAGTCTATCCAGCCAGGCAAAGGTCTGCTGATAACTTGGGCTTTCAATACCGCCGGATTGCTCAAAAGGCGTGGCCCAGCCGTCGTCGACTGGACGCATTAAGGCCTCGCTGGCACCACTCCAGGGTTTGAGCGGCGGCAAAATGGCATCATTGATATAGGTGTTGGCTTGGGTGGCTGGTTCGGCAAGTGCGGCGCCGGGTAACGTCGCGACAGCGAGCCAGAGCAGGGACAGCATGCGCATGAAAGGCTCCGGATACAGGATAATTGTTATTGTTGAAGCGCTCTATCTTTCACCAATTTGTCGAGCCCTGCAAGTCACCCGGAGTGACTCTCCCTTTCTGTTGTGGTTATAGCAATGAAAGCAAACTGCACCTCCCTAAATTTTGTTTTGTCAAAGTAATGTCAAAAAACGGCACTCAAGTGCAGTAATTTACATATTTGCAATCCAGTCTGAATAAATACCCAATCTCGCTTCTTAAGTTATTTTCTGTGTTGTAATTTCTTAACTGAGCTAATTAAAAAATAATTTTATATTTATACCAGTTTTTATTAGCTGCTGGATAAATAACTTATATAAGTAAAGTAGTGCTTTAATGTGGCAGCCATTTAAATTATCAATAGTGCTTTTGGCGTTCACATTAATAAGTTCTGATTAAGTCGTTTTATTCTTGGAGAACAGTGTTGATGAGAGGCTTATCCAATATATTGATAGTTTCGGCAGTGGCTTTACCCCTGGGGTGCGCTTCTGCGGCAGAGGTGATTACCCTGGATGGTCAGTCACTCAAGATAGAGCAGCTACTGCAGCTGAAAGATAAACAAGTGCAGGTGGCTCTCAGCAAAGAAGCGCAAAAGACAATTCATGCAAGCCATGAACTCCTGATAGATTCTGCCCGTAAAGGCACGCCCGTATACGGGCTCACCGTTGGGGTGGGCAAGAACAAGGATACCCCGGTATTTGGTAAAGACGGTTCCCTGAGCGCCGAAGCTCGCAAACTGTCGGAAGACTTTAACCGCAATATGCTGTTTACCCACTCGGCGGCCAGTGGCCAACCCATAGCGCCGGAAACCGTGAAAATGGCGATGACGATTCGCCTGAATCAGATAGCCACGGGTCATGTGGGTGTGCAGCCGGACGTGGCCCGCATCTACCAGGAGTTTATCAACGAAGACATTATCCCCGTTGTGCCGGAAGATGGCTCTGTGGGGTTGAGTGATATCCTGTTGGCCTCACACATAGGCGCCGCCATGATGGGCGAGTGGGATGTGTTCTACAAAGGTCAGCGGATGTCTGCCGCCAAGGCGATGAAGCAAGCCAGGATCAAGCCGCTGGTGCCCTTTGGCAAGGACTCACTCTCGATTCTGTCCAACAACGCCCTGGCAACGGCACAGGTGGTCAACGCCATTGGTGATGCCCGCCAGATCATTCAATTCTCTCCCAGACTCATTGCCGCGGCCCTTGAGGGGATCAACGGCAATATCAGCCCTCTGTTGCCTCATACCTTGGCGGCCAGACCTATGCCGAATGTCGAGAAGGTAGGTCAAGAGATTTTGGCCAATCTGGAGGGTGGATATCTATTCCAGCGTGACGAGAAGCGGCCGTTGCAGGATGCGCTATCCTATCGCGGTGCTCACTGGCCTGTGGCCCATGCCATGTCGCAGCTGCAGCAGTTGGAAACCTTGGTGAATATTCAGATTAACAGCTCTGATGATAATCCTACGGTTTACATCAATGCCAAACCCGGACGTTACGCCGATGCCCCTCAAGTGGCACAGTATTTTACCCAAGGGCCGGTATCTGGGGCGATTAACTCCTCAGCCAACTTCGATACCATCCAATTGGCGTCCCAGACCGAAGCCTTTATCAATGCCATGGCGCAGTTGGGCAAATACTCCAGTAATCGCCAGATCAAGTTGATTGACCCTTACTTCACGGGTTTGCCAAGAGCCTTGGTCGACCCTGATGATGCCAATGGTCAGGCTTTCTACACCCTGCAGAATGGCTTCACCGCCCTGTTTGTCGAGATAGCCCATGCGGCCAATCCCGTGTCCTTCTATGGTATAGCCAACCAAGGCGGTATCGAGGATAACTTCAGCAACTACTTCCAGGCCGGCAAGAACCTCAGCAAGGTGGTGGATGGCGTGGCACGCATCTATGGTTTTGAGCTGATGCAGGTGGCCCAGGCGATGGATCTGCAGAAGAAAGTGAACCACAGGCAGTTGTCACCCCAGAATGAGCAACTGTTAAAAGCGCTGCGCAAACAGGTGGCTTACTACGACAAGGACAGGTTGTTTACCCCGGATGTCGAGGCCTCGACTCAGTTCCTGATGAAGTTCTAAGGAAACCAAGCCCCGGTAGGATTAACCACCGGGGCTCTTTGTTTAGGGAATCGGGAATAGCCTTTGCTCACTGGGTTTTCGAGCCACATTCGCGGCTTGGACACACCGTCTCGGCGGAAATGCTCCAGGCTCCGGAGAAGTCATTGTAGATAAATCTCTGCTCTGAACCGCGGGCGCTGAAGTGCACCACGAACGGAGTGAATTGGGGCACACCTGCCTGCGCCGCCAGTTGAGTAATGGCCAACTGGGCTATCGGTGAGTCTGGCTCTCCCAATTCAGCCAGCTGTTCTGTACTGAGTTCCAGATGTCTGGGGCTGTCACTGAGTGAGGCGTTTTGAACTACCTTGGCAATGGGGATCTCATGCAGCCTGGCATTCAGCCGTGAATAGGCAGCATATTGCGCAACCCTCTGTTGCAGCGCCGCTTCGCTCACCCCCAGGCTCTTGGCCATATTGGCTCTACGCGCCTGAACCAGCTCCCTGAGTTCGCTTCGTTGCTGACTGGAAAGAGCCGAGAAGGCCATTCCGGCCCCCAGAGTTTGGCTGTAAGTGGTTGAAGACAGTATCGGCTCGCCCAGT
This sequence comes from Shewanella sp. 38A_GOM-205m, assembly GCF_000518445.1. NCBI lineage: Bacteria > Pseudomonadati > Pseudomonadota > Gammaproteobacteria > Alteromonadales > Shewanellaceae > Shewanella > Shewanella sp. 38A_GOM-205m. The sequence continues at coordinate 48,641 of NZ_JADP01000019.1, forward strand.
GTCTTGTCACCGGCCATCAGCCGGTTTAGTTCGGCGGAGAAGTGAAGGTAGGCTTGCGGATCTTGAAAGCCAAAATATTCCGCATGGGCTTCAATGCGTTGCAGCGTACCCGAGACAGGTTCTGCGATTGCGGCAGATGAAGTATAACCTGCTGAAAAGCATGCTAATAATATCCATTTGTTCATCTTGTATATCCTTATACTTTACTGAGTACGAATATAATTAACAGCCTTGGCTTTCAGGGTCAACGGTTTCATTGCTCGAAAATTCAACAGCAAACAGACAGGGATTCAGTGAGCTTGAGGCCACTATCGCTGCCATTGGCGGCAGGCATGCGCTATAAACAGCGGCTCGAAGCTGGCCTTATCAGCATAGTGGAGGTGACGTGAAAATAACGTCAAAAACTCCGTAGTTTTTACATGGGGTTACATTTTTGCAGCCTATTCTAAATATCTGTTTCAACTATCTTTGTTCAATTCGTAGCCTGAGTTATGTTGGCTTTGATTCTTATTCTTGAGGAGTAATCGCATGAGTACAGTATTGAATCAGGCTGCACTCACGGAAGCACAGAGCAGTTTCAGACAAGTACTGCAAACCGTCGGCCCGCTGATCGCCAGGCTGGGGTTCCAGGGGTTCTGGTTTCAGGGGCTGCCAAGCAATGCCAGGGAGTATTTGGAACACCCGGAAAATCAAGGCTTGTTCGCCCCTGTGTGGCTGCGCAGGCCAATAGCCTCACTGGCTTCCTCCGGTAGGATAGCGACCCTGCAACAGTACTATCTGGAACATTTTGCCCGCAGCGACAGTAACTTTGCCGAGTCTTTAAGCGCAGATAAAGCCTGGCGGTATCGCTGGCAAGAGCACGACCCGGTAAAAACTCTGTTTGCCAAACATGGTTACGACACTGTTCTGAGCTTTCCTGTCCCCAGCTATGCCAACCCGACCTGGTTTGGTCGTTTCATATTGCTGGCATCGGGCTGTCCCGAGCCGGATCCGGAACGGGTACAGCAGACCTTGATCTTGGTGCAAAGTCTGCTGTTTGAACATGACAGACAGAGGTTCAACCCCTTTCTGCAGAGCCGGATCTTCAAGGCCAATGCCAGAAAAGTGCTGCGAATGGCCGCAACCGGACTACAAAATCATGAGATCTCTGATCGACTGCACATTAGTGTTCGTGGGGTTGAATACCATATGGAGTCAATGCGCAAGAAACTGGGTGCCAGCAACAGGGCAAATCTGATCCATCTGGCCCATCAATTTGAGTTGATCTGACATGTTAATTCTGCTGGTCGAAGATAATCGTCTGTTGGCAAACAATATTATTCAGTACCTGGCGATAAAAGGCATTGAATGTGACTATGCCGAAACCCTGGCTCAGGCCAATGAACTGCTGAGACAGCAGCATTTCGATGTGGTGGTGCTGGATCTCAACTTGCCCGACGGGGACGGTGTTCGAGCATGCCAGGGCTGGAAGGCCCAGTGTATGACCACGCCGGTGATCATGCTGACCGCCCGCAGCGGTTTGGATGACAGGTTGAGCGGCTTCGATGCTGGCGCCGATGATTATCTGATCAAACCCTTCGCCATGGAGGAGCTGGTGGCCCGTCTAAGAGTCGTGGCTCAGCGCCGTCCGGCACCACCAAGATTACAACTGGGTGAGCTGGAGATGGACTTTGGCAAACACGAGGCCTATCGCCAAGGGCAGTTGTTGTCCCTGAGCCGCACCGGCTGGCAGATACTGGCCTTGCTGGCTCGCCGCAGCCCGGAAACCGTGGAGCGGGAAGAGATAGAGCGTATGCTCTGGCCCGACTGCCCACCTGACAGCGACAGCCTGCGCAGCCACTTGCATCTGTTGCGGCGGGTGGTGGATAAGCCGTTCGACAGTCAACTGATCCACACCATTCGCGGGGTAGGACTCTGCCTGAGGAGTGACTGAAGATGATGCCCAAGTTCAGCCTCAAGCGCAGCTATCAAATTTACGGGCTTATTTTTCTGGCGGTCACTCTGGCCATCAATAGCATCATCCCCCTTTGCATGATGTGCACCGGCATGTTTTCCATGCATGAGATCACCCTGCGTAACGCAGGGCAGGCGGCTGAAGCGGTGTTCCTTCAGGGCAGCACAGAGCTGGATACCGACAACATCAGCGTGTTTGCCGACTGGCAGCGGGTACCGGATAAGATCAAAGCCATCAATGACTTTCAGCCTCCCACTGCAGAAACGGGTATTCGTTATCAGCATCTTGATGGTCCCTATATCGATGCCCTGAGTGTGCATTACACGGCTTCAGGCCAGCCGCTGTATCTGTGGCTGCATTATGATGCCACCCATGATCTTGTCTTTGCACCCAAGAACATGACCGCCATTTTACTGCTGATAGTGATGACCTTCGGGGTGGTGGCCAGCCTGGCGTTTCATATGCAAAAGCAAGTGATCACCCCGGTGCACAAAATCAGTCAGGCGATCAAGCAACACGACTGGCAAAGCATGAATGGCTTCAGTTTTCCCAAACAAGGCTATGCCGAGCTGCAATCGATAGTGGATGCGCTCAATACTTCGCTGCAGCAGCTACAAAAGGCCCAGCAGAGGGAACTCAACTTCCTGCGCTTTGCCAGCCACGAGCTGCGCACTCCTGTGGCTATCTGCCAGTCATCCTTTGAGCTGCTCACCTTGCAAAAGGGCAAGTTGACCGGGCCAGTACTGGCTGCCAGCCAGGCGACGGCGCAGATGAAGTCCATCATAGAAACCCTGTTGTGGCTCACCAACAAGAGCAGCACTCGGCTGGAAAAACAGCGCTTGACTCCGGCCGAGTTGTTGCGGCAGCTGGCAACTGAGCAGGAGCACGCTCAGGGCAAGCAGGGGGTTATTCAATTGGATTGTGACGATACCCAACTACTGGTGCTGAAAGAGCCTCTGTGCATCATGCTCAATAATCTGCTGCGCAATGCGCTCGAGCATGGCACCGGCGAAGTCAAGGTGGAGCAGCGGGGCAAGTGCATCCGAGTCAGCAACTCAAGCTTACAGGATGGCATGGGAGGTTTTGGTCTGGGGCTAATGTTGGTCAAGCGACTGGCGAAACAGCTGGGTTGGCAGTTCAAGGAATATCGGCCACCGCAGATGTTTATTGCCGAGATAGAAATTACAGATTAAAGGAAAGTGTGAGCTTAGGCTTATATTTATAGATTGGCTATTAATATTTTAAAAAGAGATGGCTTGGTCTGTCTCTTTTTAATTTGTTTGACGGAATTTTCACTTAACTTATGGTCTCCTGTTATCTACTTCCTTAAACCACAGAGTTTATTTTTTTAAGGATTGTAATCGACCAAGATCACAGCTGCTATTGGTGGCAATTAATTATTATTTTCTCGTCCAATTCATGTGTTTAAAGTTTTCAATTACTTGGCATTGTATTTGTCTGAGGAAATATTATGAGCTCAAAATGGTTGTTGAGTGGGGTGGCACTGGCTATGGCATTTTCTGCCAATGTGCAGGCCGATGTAACCAAAACAAGTCTGGATCTTGGTTATAAGTTTTATACCAGTGATGCCAAGGATGATAACCCTGGCGTCTTTAACCAACCCTTTCTCAAGCTGAATCATTTGGGTTTGGCCGATTGGGGCAGTTATTTCGCCAATATCAAGCTGGAAAACCCGGGTGAAGTCGCGGAAAACCAGAAGAATGAAGATGGTAAAACCACTTTAAAATCATTGGCAATCATAGAGCATAAGCTGGGTGAAAGCGGTTTTAACTTTTGGGCCCAGAACTTTATCTCTGCCAGTGAGACTCTGGTCGAAGACAACCTGTATCTGGGGGTTACGCACAACAGTAAGTTTGGCGATTTGGCGCTGAACTACGGGGTTGGTTTTAACTATACCTTTGGTCATTTCTCACCAACAGATGAGAACTTCAATGACATTTCAGGTTATGCCCTGGTGCTCAATGCCAAATACCCGCTGAGTTTTGCCGGATTGAAGCACAACTTGTCCGTCAACTACGAAGCGCAGATAGACAGGGATGAAGACCACCAAAAGCTGTTCAGTTACGACAGCTATGGGCACCAGATCATTCTGGGTTGGCAGACCCAATTTACCGATGCCTTCTACGGCAAGTTGCACCTGACTCAGTACGACAGTTGGGGTGCACAGTACAACGACGGTATCGAGTATGGGTTGGCTTTTGGATACCAGTTTTAACAATGGAGCCAGGCTCCCTTTTTTAATCGACAGGAACTGAATATGCAGTTGAACAAATCCGTTTTGGGCGTGGCCGTATCCACTGCCGTGGTGATTACCGGCTGTCAGGTGACCCATGAGATCATCAAGAGTCAGGGGACTGCCCAGGGCAAGCATGGTGAGATCCAGGTAGAAACCAGCATTCAGGATGGCCGTATTGTGGCTATCGATGTGCTGAAGCAGAAAGAAAACCCTGTGTTGGCCGCCGCCGCATTCAAAGATGTGAAACAGGCCATCATAGACAACAACTCTGTAGATGTTGACGGGGTTTCCGGTGCGACCGTGACTTCCAATGCCCTCAAAAAAGCCGTGGCTGCCAGTGTTGAAGCCGCAGGTGTGACTCTGGTGGCCGCAACGGCCACCGCCAAGCATGGTGAAGCCCTGACTCCGGCCGAATACACCTATGATGTGGTTGTGATAGGTTCAGGTGGTGCCGGTTTTAGTGCCGGTCTGGAGGCCATGGAAGCCGGTGCTTCTGCCGTCATCATCGAAAAGATGCCTATCATAGGTGGTAACTCGCTGATCTCCGGCGCCGAGATGAACGTAGCCGGTAGCTGGGTACAGAAGAGCATGGGAATTACCGACTCCAAAGAGCTATTTATCCAGGACACACTCAAAGGGGGCGACTTCAAGGGTGATCCTGAGATGGTCAAGGTGATGGTAGACAATGCCGTCGATGCCGCAGAATGGCTGCGTGACTATGTCAAGGTTGAGTACTACCCCAACCAGCTGTTCCAGTTTGGTGGTCACAGCGTCAAGCGCGCCCTGATCCCCAAAGGACACACGGGTGCCGAAGTGATTGGCAAATTTGCCAAGAAGGCCGAAGAAGTCGGTCTGCCTATTCACACCAACACTACCGCCGAGCGTCTGCTGATGGACAACAATGGTCGGGTCGTCGGTGTTGAAGCGACCAAAAACGGCAAGAAGATCACTTATCATGCCAAGCGCGGTGTTGTTGTCGCTACCGGTGGTTTCTCTGCCAACGTGGCCATGCGTAAGCAATACAACCCAGAGCTGGATGAGCGTTACGGTACTACGGGTATTGCAGGTGGCACAGGTGACGGTATTGTCATGGGTGAGAAGATCCACGCCGACACCCGCAACCTGGGCTATATCCAAACCTATCCTATCTGTAACCCAGAGACTGGCGCCATTGCCCTGATCGCCGACTCCCGTTTCTTCGGTGCGATTCTGGTTAACCAAAACGGTGAGCGCTTTGTGGAAGAGCTGGAACGTCGCGATGTGATCTCCCATGCGATTCTGGAACAACCCGGTCGTTACACCTATGTGCTGTGGAACAAGGACATCGACGATGTGGCCGGTACCATTGGTATGCACCAAGGTGAATACAAAGACTTCACCAGCCGTGGTCTGATGTATGAAGTGAACAGCATTGAAGAAGCCGCCAAGGTGTTCAACATTCCGCTGGAAAACCTCAAGAAGACCATCAAAGATGTGAACCACTATGCGAAAACCGGTAAGGATGAAGCCTTCAATCACAGAGCCGGGCTGGTGGACTTGAGCAAGGGCCCATACTGGATCCTGAAAGCCACGCCATCGGTACACCACACCATGGGTGGTCTGGTAACAGATACCAAGACCCACGTACTGAATGAACAAGGCAAGGTGATCCCAGGTCTGTTTGCCGCCGGTGAAGTGACAGGTTTGACTCACGGTACCAACCGCCTGGGTGGCAACGCCTATACAGACATCATTGTCTTTGGCCGTATCGCCGGTCAGCAGGCTGCCGCCAACTAAGCCTTCGAGCTACTCATAATCTCCCCTGAAAACAAAAACGGCCCGCAAGGGCCGTTTTTTTATCACCAATCTCTGGGGGAGATGGCTTGTTCGATATCCAGACTATCGAAGCCATAAGCACGGCTGATGATGTAAAACTCATCGGCGATGCAATCCCGGGCGACTGTCTCCAGTTCACTGCCGTTGGCTTCAAACTCATCTTGCAGCTCATTGATGGCCAGGGTAGCGGCGTGAGTCAGTTGCAGCAAGGCGCCTTCATCCTCGGGCTTAAGGGCTTCTATCTCGCTGCACAGTTGCAGCAATACGTCTTTGAGTTTATCGACCAGAAAATCCGGAAAATAGCCGTCCAGATACATAGGCGCCAACAATTGCCGCTGCTGGATGACGGGGTTGGTAACAGACATTAGTCTTCCTCATTACTTGCTCAATTGGCCTGCGCCAGTTGTTTCAGATGTTGATACAGGGAATCGCTGAAGCTTTGCTCGTAGGTGAGTCGCAATTGCTGCCTGCCGGCATCGAAATCAAAGGCGCGGTAAATATTCACTTCAATGAGTTGGTCACCTTGGATCAGATATTGGCTGGGTAGAACCTTGTCGGCCAGCTCTGGATTGTCCAGCAGCTCTGTGATCTGCAACAAAGGCGCACCACTCGGGCTTTGGATTAGCTGCCACTCGTAGCTTTCAGGGGTATCGCCAAAGTTCAGCGTGAAACGCTGCTCGCCATCCAGGGTAATTTCATCCTCTGTTGCTATAGGCCAGAAGAGGGTAATCAGCGCCCTGGAGTCGAGATCTTCGGCGTTGGCAACCGGCATCTCCCAGGAAACAAACTCTTCATTCCGGCACATTACATCGGCTTGCTGCGCCGTCCAGATGCGGTAAACCTGCCCAGGCCATTCTAGCTTGGCCAACTGCAGCGCGGCCGGGGTACCTGCCAGCAAGGTTTGCCAGTCTTCGGCGCCGGCCTGGTACTTATCCACCTGCATAGTGATTGGTACCTGAGTACCATCATAGAAGGTATGTAGTTGATTGCCTTCGATAACCGGCGCGCTTGAGTTATAGCCCTGATCCTTGCGATCGGCATTTATCCAGCGCTCCATTTGAGTATTCCAGCACTCGTTGGCGACCTCATCTCCCAGAGTGACATCCTGGGCCAGGACCTTGCCTTGGTTGACACTTCCGGTCAGAAACTTGGAGGGAGCGCCATATTGCAGGGTGAACACCTCCGATCCGCCAGTCAGCCCCAGATCAAGCAGATGAGCTTGCTCATCATCTTCCATCAAGCCATTGAGTACTATCACCCAATCATTGTCGTTCATGGTTTTGTCATCAAGAGGTTCCAGGTAACCCAGGGCAACCATGGCGTTGTTTACCTTGTTACGCACCTCTTGGGGATCTGTGGCCAGGAATGTCGCTGCTGTTTGACCACTGGCGGCGATCAACTGTCGCAGCTCATTCAGGGTCATGGCGAGGGTCTGCTCGGCCGCCAGAATGGCCTCATGATTGCCTTCACCGAGTAGCTTTTCTATCTGAGCTTCAGTCAAAGCGTGAATGTGCTGCAGTAACCAAAATGCCTCGACAAAGGCCGGCGCTGCTGTGACATCTGCAGCAAGCTGGTAAGGGTTCTCGCTCTCCGGGGCGAACAGCTGGGAATATAGCTGCCTGAGTTCCTGAAGCAGGTTATCACGCTGGGCGTCACCAATGCCCGCTTGCAACATCTGCTGTAAACGACTGAATTCCAAATGGGTCACTAGGTTGATGGCACCCGTATGCTGGTTCAGGGCAAAGAGTACCAGACTGCCGTCATTAGCTGTTTGGGCAGCGACACTCTGCTTGTTGTGTTGCTGTTTGGCTGAGGTATTGTCACTGGCCTGCGGTAACCAGCTGGCCAGCAGATAATAGTCGGGCGTTGGGTCATCGCTGCGCCAATCGAGCTGATACTTGCCATCGTTGTCGGTAGTTGTTGTGGGCTCATCAGCATCGCAAGACAGGTTACGATTGAGATCGGCGCAGACATCGGCCCCCGGCACAGCACCCAAATAACTAACCTGGCCCTGAACACTAATATCAGTCGTAACAGGTGGTTGATTGTCATCTGAATCGGAGCCGCCACAGGCAGAGAGCAGCGTAGCACTGAGTGCTACCGACAGGAGGGAAAGTTTACGCATATTGATTCATCCTTGAGTTAAGTTCGTCAAAACGGGTTAAGGCAACTTGGAAAGAAACCAGCCTTTATCGGTTTGGAGAAATTTGCAGCTGACAGAAGAACGGTAGTTTTCTCCTTCTATCAGTAGCTTAACCCGCGCTTCCTGAAGCGCACCTTTCTGTTGCTTGCTTTTGCTGGGTTCGCTGTAACTCACATCTTGGGGAGTAATGGTGCCGAGAGTCTTATCTTGATACCAACGCTTGTGTGAACGGGCCAGTATTTGGGCCGCATGCTCTTGTTCCTTGGCACTCGCTTCGTAGGGCATTAGTGCCACAAAGGCTTGTACATCCTGGTTTTTGATGATTTCAAAACTATCCAAGCACTGTTGAGTCAGCTTCTCATTTGGTTTGGCCGCCACTGGCAGCGTGAAAAGGGTTACTCCAAGTGAAAGATATGCAAATGGAATTTTCATTGTTCAACTCCTTGAAACAGGGAAGAGCCTTACGGCTCTTCCCTTGATTTTATTCCTGCTGCAGATTGCGCAACGGCTGATATTGACTACGAGCCTTCTGTTGGGGAGTTCCGACTTCGACCTGGAATTGTTTGACGCTATCTTTCAATAGGTCACGGCCTTCCAATTCATCCCCCGAGACAGAGAGAACATCGCCTTCAAACTGGATGTAATAGGTGCCTATCTCATCTTCAGCCCGGATCCCTACCAGTTTTACTGTGTGGGTGCCTGAGGTAAGCGGTATTGATAAGGGGCCAACCTGGCGTTGCGGGCTACTGCCATCGGTCAGTACTTTATCATCGACAACCAGTTTAAAGATATCGTCGTTGAAGTTGCCGTTATCACCGAAAGTGATTTCCAGTAGATGGGGGACTTCAAACTTGAGTCCATTGCTGAGCTCGTTATCTACTTCCACAGTGACATTACCCGAGACAACATTATTGGGGACTTTCACCGTTAGTTTCCCTGGCTCGACCTTGTTGATAAAGGCAACGATACGTTCACCATTCTTACCGGCGAATGTGACTCTATTATCAGCTTTGGTTTGGCTGAATCCCAAGCCTTCGATGACGACTAAGTCACCGGGTTGGCCGCTACTTGCTTTCAAACGTATGATCTCAAGGCCATCACCAATCTTGATTTTTACAGGTGACTCAGCGCGCTGCCCTCTGTGTTCAACAGCAACGGCGATAGGACCGACAGCGTTTTTCAACATAGAGCCTGGAACGCTTATTTTCAGCAGAGTGCCATCCTCGGAGACAGATTCATATTCACGCTCTTCATAAGCATTGTTGCCCTCATCTTTCAGTTCGGTTAAGGGTTCTTCATCAAACCAATACCAACGTTCGTTAATGCCAAACCCTGTGCCGATGATAGACAACGGCTTGTCTATAGGCTCTGCTTTCATAATGGCAGGGTCTATGTCGACAATTTGCATCCCCCAAGTGAGGGTAAAGTCAGACTTCACCGGTACGCCGACCATATCTGTAATGGTCTTGAGCTGGTCGATCAGTATGTCTGCTACCTGGGCGCCAGTTTTTATCGCTTCCATTTGGCCAATAAAAGGAGCCCATTTGCGTAACGCGGCTCCGGCAGCCAAGGCTGCCAGGTCTTCGGGCTTTACTCCCATACTTTGCAGCACTGCTGTAGTGATGGGGCCCAATTTGCCTCTATTGGCAGGATCGTAGAAGACTTCTATTTCATTTTTATAGAATTCTATCGCAAGCTGTTCCAGGAAGTTGGCAAGGTCGGTTCCAGTAACATTGTCATCCTTATAAAGTTTTTCAGTTTCCTCTATCAGCTTGGGTGAGTACTGGATCACTAACTTGGTGATGACCACGGGGTCGAATCCTGCCGGTTCATAACCTACCCCGATTAAAATAAGGTCAAAAAACTTAAGCAAGATACCGTCTATGACGGTGCGAATTGCCAAGTATTGGCGAGCTTTGAGGTTGGCCTCATCATAGGCAGACTGATTACGAAAGCTAAATGGTGAAGGCCCCAAAGGAGTATCTACACCCGGAGCGAGAACTTGGTAAAGGCAATCTTGATAGGGACAAACATTGTAGTACTGATCTTTGGACCAAAACTCCAGACCAAAGTATGTTCCAGATTGCGGTCCTATTATATTGCCATCCCAAGCTGATTGAGCGTGCTTGCGCAGCGGACTATCCAGCTTGGACTCATCATACTGTCCATTTTCACCCAGAGGGATAATCATGGTACTCAAATAAAGCCGGGTACGATTTTGCAGCTCTGAGCAGCCATCGTACTGGAGTTTGTTTTTCTGTTCTTTGGTGATCTCGCTGTTATTGGGACAGCTTGGGTCCGACGGTAGCCAATTATCGAGGAAGTTAGTGGCCGCAAGACTATAGTCAAAGTAAGCCGTACCATAATTGGTGATGTTTGGTTTAATGCTTCCGGTTGCTGAAGCTCTCTTGACCATGGCCATAGCCATTGGAGAAGCATTGAATGACTGGGTTTTGGCTGTCTTGCCAACCTGGTTCTGACTATAGCGCTGATATATCTTGTTGCTGTTGCTTATTAGCAACAGGTTTGTTGCTTGAGATAATTGCTCCAGTGCCATTGGAGAACTTTGCAGCATGCCAGCGAAGTGTTCCTGCAGTTCTATGAACTCAGGATAAGTCACTATGGTGTCGCGAAAATTAACCAACGAAGCCTGTGGGATCTTGTCAACGCCAATAAAGTCCAGCACGTACTTAAAAGTCGTACTGTTTATATCCAATGTCAGTTGTTGTTCGCCTGGTAACAAGTAACTGTTTAGATAAACATATCCCTGACTATTATCTGCAGTAGGAACAAAGGCTGTGACAGGAGTCAGCCGATTCTTAAAGACTTTAATGTTTGCCCGACCGTTATAATCCAGTGTCGTTGTGGTATTCAGCAGTGTTTCTACACGTACACCTAAGGGATCAACACCGCCTACAGAGGTGAGGGTAACTTCTGCTTCTTTGAGTACATAGTATTGTACTTGGTTGCTCTGTCCCTGAGCGTTGTTGATTTGCAGCGTACCGTCGACAAGTCCTGTTGGGACGTTCACTCTCGCAGAATGGGCTGTATTTGAAATGACCTCCAAAGGTATTCCATTGGCTGTCACTGTGATATTGCCATTTAGGCTGTCACCATAGAGAGTCACTTGGGCGTTTTCGTCAAGCATCACTGCGCCGGCTGTGCTGATAACCGGGGTGCCTGCAGGCTGAAGTTTCAAGGCTCTCGCATTGGTGCGCAGAGCACCATCAGAGACAAAAACTTCACTGGCACCTTTGGGCAGTACTGTAGTGATAAGACCTGAGGCTTGAGTTAAAGGTAAGTTGATTGGAGGTAAGCCTTCCCGGGTGATAACCAAAAAGTGTTGACCGGCAGATATGGGAGAATCCAATTCTACGTTCAGTGTATCGCCTTCGCGGAAAAACCTGACTTTGGTATCGTCATGGACTGTATAGGCCTGCCCCAGGATAGCTACGGAGCTGATACTGACGGCGGTCAGCCTGTCCTGATCATTGATATCCAGGACGCCATCATTGTCATCGTCCAAGTCCAGAAAATCAGGGACTCCATCAAGATCTCTGTCCAAAGGGTGCTTGGGATTGTCGCCGGCCTCAATGGCATCAGCGATGCCATTGCCATCGGAATCCAAATCGAGGAAGTTACCCTGACCATCGCCGTCTGCATCGGCGCCACCCTCAAATCCATCACTCAGGCCATCACCATCACTATCTGTGTCATACCAGTTGGGAATACCATCGCCATCTGGATCAAAGTCATCGGCTGCTAAACCATACAGATACTCCAGAGTATCGGGTATACCATCTTGGTCTGAGTCATCACTCTCTGGATCCATGCCCAATGCCAGTTCTTGCTGGTCATAAACTCCATCACTGTCACGATCAGCAAAAATACGGGCGCTGTAGCTGAAGCTAGGACGGCCATCAAAGTTAATATCGTTGATGCCAATGTGATAAAGGCCATCTTTAAGAATTTCAACGCTGATAGCGACTTTCTTGAGCACAGGATCTATTTCCAACTCACCAAAGTTGAGTGCATTACCCTGAGCATCAGAAAAGTAGATATTGGGTTTGAAATCCGGATCCTCATAGCTGAGCATCAAGGTGTAGAATTGACCGGCTTCTCCTTCAAAGGAAAACAGATCGCCATTGTCTGATTTTTGAGAAATGGCTCCTCGCACCGTAAATGGGGGAGCCATTCCTGCCTGGGTTGCGATTGAGGGGTTATCGTTGGGTTCTTGCTCAATAATTTGAGGAAATTGATGTTTTGTTGGATCAAAAGGGTAATCATCCCTCTCATCCAGAATACCGTCATTGTCCTCATCACGTATTTCCCAGCTACCTTCATGGCTGGGTGGGTCAACCGGGTCTGGGTCAGTTGGATCCGTCGGGTCGGTTGGATCTGTTGGGTCAGTTGGAACTTCCTGACCCGGGCCTTCATCTGGCTCTAGCTCACCATTACAACCACCGGTCAGCATTATCCCGGCTATCAGCAGAGCCAGGTAAGTTTTTTTGGACATGATTTACTTCCCTATAAGTGTTGGTTACATCCTGAAAGGAGTTTGCATACGCATAAGGCCATCAGAGACCATAGCAAGATAAATATCCCCGGTAGCTCGGCTGAGCAGGTTGCACTCCAGTTGCTCCTTGCTGGGCATGTATAGTGGCGAACTGACAATCTCTCTGAGTACATAGTTGGCAAAGGGAACGATTAACTTTTGGCACCAGCGAACTTCTATTTGTAGAAGATTCGCATCCTGGATGTTCAGTTGTCGGTTATTCCCAAGGTTTTGTAACGCCGGATTACGGTACATAAGGTTATTGTTGGGGATTTCATAGAGACTCTTGCCCTGGTAGGTAGACCTTACTTTAAAGCGATCGAAGACCTTCTTATCCGGGCTGAGAATGGTTATCTTGGCTTGGGTTGTCACCGCAATCCTGGCTTTGGCTAACGCTCCTAAGGTACCTGTCAGGCTGGGATCCTGATTGTAAAGGGGCATCATACCTTCGCTCAGCCCTTTACGTATGGCACTCAAACTACCGTGATTGAGGGCTCCTGAGCGCACGGCTTTGACAGTTGCAGCATCCAAGGTGCTCTTGGCGGAATAGATAAATCCCCATTGAACGAGCAACATCATGGCAACCAATACCAGTGGCATCAGAAAGGGCAGAGCGAGGTTAAACTCCATCATCGCTTGGCCTGTTTGCGATGTTAACCGTTTCATCTCGCGGCCTGCTCCGGGCTGGGTTCACGTTGCAGTTCGTAGATGGCTTGGAGCAACGCTTTTATTTGCCTATGAACCACAGAACTAGTGTCACCATGCTGTTGGGCTATTTCCAATACCTGAGCAGATTGTTTCAAGCGTACCAGGCTCATGTTATACCAAGCTTTTTGATTGTCTGGCTCAAGCTCAATGCAACGTTGATAGGCCGCTATGGCAGCATCTTGACGTCCGGTTCGGGTATAGATGTTGCCCAGACGAAACCAACCGGGAGCGTAATTGGGAACAGATCTCAACACTTCGAGGTACAGACTTTCGGCCTGATCCATCATCGCCAGTTTGTAGGCATGTTCAGCTCTGGCTTGTATCTCCATGATAGCCTGATTGCCCTGGTGCTGTGTCTGAGAAGCGCACCCTTGCATAATCAACATCAGGGTGCACATAAGCGTGATTAGGAACTTTTCCATCTGAGTGTTTCTCCTTCATGGATTTGGGCCTTGGCTGCTGTTCCATTTACCAGCTCAAGTGTGTGATGGGCGCCATGGCAAAAACTGCTGCGCCAGGGTTTGAGTTCGGAAACCACTTTGAGGACTGTGTGCTGGGCGTCCAGATACACTATGTCCAGCGGATAACGCATTCCTATAGTGTGTACCGAGCTGCAGGGGCTGATTAACATTCCCTGAGAAGGTGTTAATTTTGGCCTTCCCAGTAACCCTCTTAGACGCAGCCAGGGATTGTTGGCCAGAAACACTTGCCCTAATTCATAGCCTGAGGCTGTAATAAGTGTCTTGGTTTCCATCTTCATAGCTCGTACATAAACTTCATAACTATCGGGAAAAGAAGAATCATGAAGGTGACAGGGAAGATGAACACTATGAGTGGGAATACCAGCTTTACTGGAGCCTCCAGGGCTTTCTTTTCGGCACGTTGGAAACGTTCTACTCGGCGCTGGTCTGCTTGAATTCTAAGTGTTTTACCCAGGCTTGCTCCGGTTCTTTCTGCTTGAGCCAAGGCACTTACCAAGCTGTTGATTTCGGTTATTTGTACCCGTTCGGCCATATTCCTAAAAGACTGAGCTCTGGACATCCCGGCGCGCATATCGCGGATAACCTTTTCAATTTCAATTTTTAAAGGCCCTTCTGGACCGCGTTCAACCGCTTGGGTCAGCGCACCAGTCATATTCAAACCGGCTTCGATGGACATGGTCAGATAGTCCAGATACACAGGTAGCACTTTAACAATGTCTAGCTGACGCTTCTTACGCAGATCGTTCAGTGTCATCACGGGGAGGAAATAGCCAACAATGGCAGCAAAGAGCAGGTAGCGGCTGTTGACCTCTCCCAGCATCGCGGTTGCTGCCAGCATCAGTCCCACTGCAAATAGCGTGCTGAGGATCCTGATGGCGAAGTATTGCTCGGCACTCATGATGTATGACAGGCCGGATATCTGTAGTTTCTTGGAAACCCGTTCCAGATAGTCGACACTGAGCTTCTCACTGATGTAGAAAGCCAATACTTGCACCAGTGGCCAAATTATTTTTAACCCTGGTGAAAGCGGATCCATGAACTCCCTGTTATCGGGAGGAACCCGGCGATAAATCCTTGCGCAACTGATAATGGTGAAGCCCAAAGCACAGGCGTAGCAGAGGATGATCAGATTAATCATGATTGCGGCTCCTACTACACATCGATAGTGACTATCTTACGAATGGATATGTAACCGCAGAACAGCATCAATACGACGACTGCGATGGTGAGCCAGCCCAAGGGCTCGGTAAAAATGCGTCCCATGGCATCCGGCTCCATGTGATTGAGTACTACCCCGATAAACACTGGTAGCAAGGTCATCACTAATCCCTGAAGCTTACCTTGTGATGTTAGCGCGTCTATCTTGCCTTCCATCTCCAGCTTTTTTCGCAGTGTACTGGACAGCCTTGACAGTACTTCAGCCAGGTTTCCCCCTACTTCTCGGGATATTTGCATACCAGCAATCACTAACTGAAATTCGGGTTCAGGAATTCGAGCATACATGTTGTTCAGAGCGGTATTGAACTCTACCCCCAAGCGTTGCTCCCGCAGAAACAACTGAAATTCCTGCCGTATGGGGGCATCCATTTCCTCAGCCATAAATTCAATGGCTGAGGTGGTATTGGCGCCGGACTGCATTGAAGAGGCGATCATATTAAGTGCATCAGGCAACTGTTCGACAAACTTACGTTGGCGACGCTTACGTAGATAGCGATATGCAAAGCGTGGCAGCAGAGCCAATATTATGCTGATGACAATACCCAGTATCAAAGAACCAAACAGCAACCAAACTAGAAATGGCACTGATACCAAAGTAATAATGTTCATCAAAAACAGTTGCTGCGGTTCGATGAACATGAACATATCGGCAAGGTTTGTACTGGCTGATGTGGTGAATTTGTCCTGATATTCTCTGGCCCAATTAGACGACAGGTGCCTCAATGACCACACCAGCAGCACCGCACTGATACCAATGCAACCTATGATGAACAACGGACTACTCATGGCGAGACTCCCGCTCAAAAATATCCAGTTTGACCTTGATACCTTGTTGCCTTAAGCGCTCATAAAACTCCGGGACAGAACCGGTTGCCGTATAGTAACCCTGTACTTTGCCGTGCTCGTTGAAACCCGTCTGTTGAAAACGGAATATCTCCGAGAGTTGCACTATGGAGCCTTCAATGCCGGTAACCTCGCAAATGCTGGTAACGCGACGAGAACCATCGGCGAAACGTGATTGCTGGACTATGATATTGACGGCTGAAGATATCTGTTCACGAATGGCCTGTACCGGTAATTCCATGCCAGCCATCATCACCATGACTTCCAGCCTTGAGATACAGTCTCGTGGTGAGTTTGAGTGGGCTGTAGTCAGCGAGCCGTCATGCCCCGTATTCATGGCCTGAAGCATGTCCAGTGCCTCACCTCCACGGCATTCACCGATAACGACTCTGTCAGGACGCATCCGAAGACAGTTTTTGACCAGATCACGGATCTCTATGGCGCCTTTACCTTCCTGGTTGGCTGGACGAGCTTCCAGTGAAACCAGATTTGGTTGATAGAGTTGCAACTCGGCGGCATCTTCAACTGTGATAATGCGTTCGCTTTCCGGAATAAAGTTGGAGAGAACATTCAACAGGGTTGTTTTCCCTGAACCTGTACCACCAGAGATAACGACATTTCGCTTCTGCTTAACCGCAATCTCCAGAAAGTCAGCCATTGCCTGACTCATAGAACCAAAGCGCACCAGATCACTACAGTTCAGTCGCTGCTGCATAAATTTACGTATGGTGATGCATGGGCCTTTAAGAGCCAAAGGTGGTATTACTGCATTAACCCGGGAACCATCTTTAAGACGCGCATCCACCATGGGTGAGCTTTCATCTATGCGTCTGCCTATTGGTGTAACTATTCGCTCTATGGCGCCCAATACGGCCTGATCATCTGAAAAGGCAACGTCTGAAAGAAACAGCTGGCCGGCTTTTTCATAAAAGATCTGATCATGACTATTAACCATGATTTCAGACACTTCAGGGTCTGCAACCAAGCCTTCCAAGGGGCCAAGCCCTATGGTTTCATCCAGAACTTCTTCTATTAGAGAGTTGACTTCAATCTCTGCAGGAAGCTGCATTTGGCTAATGATTTGCTGGATAAGAGACTCACTCTGCTGGCGTAGCTCCTGGTCGCTCATCTCGTTGACGTTGACCCTGCGAAGATCCATCTGTTTCAGCAGTTCTCTGTGTACCCGTCGGCGCCACTCATTTCTGAATTGAATATGATCCAGCTTGGCATTGGTCATAGCCAGTGGTTTCATGTTCCTAGTGCTTTCAACGTCTGCAACCTGCTTGTCAGCAGGATTCTCCGGTGGGCATTCTGCTGACGAATCTTTATTGTCGAACTGGTATTCGGGATCTTGATTAATCACGCGAAGCTGATAATCCCCTACCTGTATCCTGTCTGTTGTTTTGAGTGGACCGAAACGCTGCCGCTTTTCGTCATTCACCCTGATACCGGTGCGGCTCTTGTTGTCTTCCACGAAGATGCCTTCTTCATCCTGTATGAGCGTGGCGTGCAAGCGTGAAACTTTGAATCCTCTCAAGACGATAAGGTTGTCTGGATCTTTGCCTATTTGGCACTGGGAATGAATACATTGAAACTCACCGACCCGGGTACCTTTATTGGTGCTCACCATAATACTGAACATATACCGCTCCTAGTCCAGGATGTAGAAGGCTTCTAGCTGGTCAGCTTCTGCCGCCAGTTCTTTACCCCGGGCCAACTGTGCTTCGTGCTCTTCATGACCCGGATAAACTATTGTAGGGGTAACGAAAATAACCAGTTCGGTCTTGTTTTCCCTAAAATTACGTGACTTGAATAGTTCTCCCAGGATGGGAATATCACCAAGCAGTGGAAAACGGGAAACGGACTTTGACATTTCGCTGTTGACCAGCCCTGAAATCACCATGGTTTCTTTGTTTTTGACGTTGATTACGGACTCTGCTTTACGGGTGAGTAGGCCGGGAACATCATCAATAGCAACTGAAGGGTCAATCGCACTGACTTCGGCTCGCACTCGGCTAATGATGTTTTGATGTTCGTCCACCTCAGGTTCGATATCCAACTTGATCCCATATTCCTTGAATTCTACGGTGACGACGCCCAGGGCTGAGGTCATAGGAATGGGGAACTCGCCTCCGGCCAGGAAGCTGGCAGCCTCACCACTTCGAGTGGTGAGGTTGGGTTGCGCCAGCATGCGGGCATCCCCCTTTTCGGCCATCAACTGAATCTTGGATCCAATTCCGGTAACTATGCCGAAATAACTCCATCCTCTGGTATCCAGAACACCAATGCTGTCTGAAATAGCCTCACTGATGGTGCCGACATAATTGCCAGGAGATGTCACACTGAAAATGGGGTTGGCAGTAAAGGCTTTAGCTGCACCAAAGGCTGGGCCTGACATAACTGAATCCCATTGAATACCAATGTTGTTAAGACGAGATTTATTGAACTCGACTATCTGCACCTGCATTTTCACCATGGGAACCATGTCCGGGGCATATTGTTTGAACTCAACAAGTGAAATCAGGTTTGGGTGACTGGCCAGTATTTTTTCAACGACGCCTTTATGTTTCTCATCGACTTCTCCCTGAACGACCAGTAGCTCATTGGATTGAGTCACGCTTAGCTTGGGGAAAGAAGCCAGTAGGTGCTGGATATTCTGGATGCTGGTCAGTTGGTTTTTGGCATAAACAGTGACACTGCGCTTGATGAGTTTCCCATTTTTTTGCCACAGCTGAAGGTCTGAGACACCTTCAGACTCACCTATTAACAATACTCCTTTATCATCAATGACTTTGGCACTGAGAATTGCACCATTTCCGACCACAACGCGTTCAACATTGTTGACCTTATAGAGCTCCACTGCGCCGACATAAAGCGAGAGAGGAGGGTTGTTATGGGCAAAGGTCTGCCATGGCAACAGCAAGGCTGCCAGAAAGAGGATGAAACTTCTCATAATGCGGTTCTTGTCTCTTGTTGGGTGATTTGCAGCTTAGGCTCGGCTGCATCTGGATTTGGGTATTCTTGATATTGGGTTTGAACGCCGCCGCCACCGACAATAATCTCTACCAGGCGACTATTGTCAGAAGCTGATTTTTCAAATATTTCATCCTGATACAGGGAAGCAAACTCCAGTGGCAAAGTTTCCTGTTGATTACGCAATAGAGTGACAAATGAACCTTTGTTGCGGGCCAAGGACACCCTGGCTGCATCATCCACGGATAAAGCCAAGGTCACAGTATTGTAGGAGGCGGGATCTTCAAATAGGGTGTCTGCCAGTTCATCAGGTACTTCCTGGCTGCGTCTGCCGGTTGCCAATACAGTGACGTCTTCCAGAAGTAGCTGTAACTTCTTGCGATTGTTGTTGTTGTCACCCAGCGGTTCGTCATACGCCAACAATAGATCGATATGATCAGATGGAACCAACATTCCGGCCGTTGAGTTAATGACATCAATCTCGATAGTCACTGCACGTTGGCCTTCATCAAGCATGTCGGAAAATTTACTGACACCATGACCGGGTACATAAGCAGTAAGCAGGGGTCTGCCGGGAGCCATCGGGTGTAATAGCATCTTGCCGACCACCTCACCGAATTGACTGGGATGGTAGGCCTCCAAGGGGACTATATCGGCTCGTATTTGCCGTACGGTCATATTCTGCTCAGAAATGATCATACCTTTTTCAAGAGGTTGATTGGCTACAAGCACGTCAGCCATCACGACATCACTGTCACTGAGTTCAGCTCTGAGCTCGGCTTCCCGCTGCTCGAAATATGATTTGGTTGCAAAGGCTGCGACACCACCCAAGGCGATGGCAACCAGCAGCAGGATCCAGTTAAAGTCTATCGATTTCAGTTTCATCTTTTGTCTCAATACTAAAGAGGTAATGCAGGCAGTGATTTGGCATAGGCGAATGCGGTATACCAAGCTCTGAGAGCCTCCAGGCACAGCTCGACCACATTCTGGTCGCCTTGAGATTCTATTGGGGTCAAGAGTGCGGCGACCAAGGCACCGCACACCACGAGATACTCAAAGCTTGCTTGTCCTTTTTGGTTTTTGTTTAACACCTTAAATCCCTTCCATAACTTGGTTAGCGACCACGTAAACCAAGCCATTTTTTCGGTTTATGCTAATGTCCAGAGTGTTGCTTCCCTGGGTGAGCATCAGGGTGCCGATTTCGCTATCCAGATAGGTACCAACTTCGCTCCAACCCTGACGTTGAAAGTGACGTTGGTAGTAATGGAAGGTATCTGCCAGTGTGCGGTTGCTGTTGAAAACCAAGGTTCGGCCACTCTTGAAGAGATCCTTTGAACTGACATCAGACAACACAGTGCTACCGCTCGGCATTGGAAATGCCAACTTACTATGGACTGGGCTACCGGGATCTTTACTTATGCCTATGTAAGCTAGAACACCATCAAAGTCTTTCCTTATTCGGGCCGTTAACAGGAAAGGTGGTTGCAAGCTATTGATGATGTAATCCTGGCCAAACATCTGTTCATCAAAGCGTTCACTTTTGCCCTGCCATTGGCGTTTGAAGAAGGCTGCGGTCATCATCTGATTGCTTTTATCCCGCATCACCCAAGTTGCCATGGGAGTGCCTTGATAAACCATTTCTTCAGCTACCACTTCCACCGTGGCGGAATCGGGAAACTGTATTTCAGGCCATTCAGTTGCCAGCAGAGGAAGGCTGAGAAACCAACAGCCCAAAAGGAGTTGTTTCATAGTTAACCTCCACATCCTTTAGAACCATAATTACAAAGACGGTTGGCAGGCAGTACTTCAGTTTCCACATGGCCCAGCTTCAGGGAGTTGGGGTGCAGTTCTTTACCAAAGGGAATGAAGCTGGCAACCTTTTGGGCGGTTCTCACCCAACTGACATCTGCGTAGTTGGTTGGTACCAGGCGTTCGGCTCTACGACGCAGATGCTCAGGGCCAGCTGCATTCCATCCTGAGGCGAGTAAGGCGCTGTTGCCCTTATAAGTCAGCTGCATACTGTCGAATGGCTCGAGGTGCATCTGTACCAGGTCAGTTTCCACGCGAGTGTGGTAGAACTGATCTTGCTCAAGGGAGAAGCCGGTATAGGCCAGCACCCCAAGTGCTTTGCCTATCAAAGAGTTCACCGTACCTGGTATCTTGGAGCTCGGCTCGGTGAAGCTTAGACGGTTCTTTCCTTCCCCCTTATCCTTGATCAAGCCAGATAGAGAACCATCATGGCGAGTCTGGTGTTTCAGCAAGGGGTGAACATTCTGTTCCCAGTTCCATTGCTTAGGTGGACGACTATCTATTACCTGGCCTTTTCCTTGATAAAAGCGCCATGGTAGTTGGGCTGATAACTGTTGTTCCGTTTTTTTTGCCAGGAAAATTCCCTTGCCAGTGACCATGCGTGACGGTGCCTGTTCCTTCCATACCGTGCGTTCCCAAGCAGCATATTGAGCCGCCTGATTAGCCCTGTGTTGGACCCCGGTTATTTTTGAGACGAAAGGTAGCAACAGTAGCAATGGGATTATCACAAAGCTCATCCCTATGATTGATTCAGCCAGGGCCTGGCCCCGTTGTCGATGAATGAACTGCATTAGAGTAACCTTGTCAGAGCCTGAACTGCGGCCCTCTCCCCTTGAGTAGATTGGCTCAGGCGCACTTGCCAGAATGGGTTATAGAGGTTGCCGTACTCATGCTTACTATCTTTTCTGGCCCAGGCAGAACCTGATTTCATCAGATCTCTCGGCCGCGAGTAGTAGACTTGTGCCGCGGCCAATGCGGTCATTCTGTCACCCAGCATTTTTTCATTGGTCGCAGGGTCAACCATGTCCCCTCCGAGAGGTACGCTGTTGCTGGTTCTCACTTTGTCTTGTTTTTTGGATACCACGACCAGAATATTGCTGGTTTCACTTTTCCCTTTTGCGGAATTCGACAGGGAATAAAAAGGTTGTACGCCATCATAGCTGCCACGGGTCACTTGATCGGCGGCTGCAAAGTTGGATGCGCTTCTATTATGTCCTCTGCTGCTTCCCCAGTAAGTTCTATCGTTCAACCTGCTGAGAATGGCTCTATTGTCGGACACGGTTCCACCCCAACCGGCAGGAATTTCTCTGGTACGCCATTTGCAGCGCCAACGTTTACATCTGAACTTGGAAAAGTGCACACTCAAGGTATCCATGGATGTCCATGATTCTGGACGATTCCCGTTGCTGACAAGCTCGCTGCCGCCGGCTTTATAAGTCTTGGCTTTGATCGGAAAAAAGTGGAATGACCAAGGGAAAGGCAGTTTGTAGGTGCGTTTGTTGCTGAAAGGATCTCGGGATTTAAGAGTGACACCTATAAAGTCCTTATACTGACTGCCACCCTTATTTCTGTTTTGTCTTTTTTGAAGAGTTTGAAAGTCTACCCATACATTCTTTAGATCTTGTATCAATAGCGGGTTTTGCATCAAATCCATACGAGCATTTGGATCATTGGCTTTGACTATATCGCCAGCGCTATCGAACGCTGCCGTTACCCCTGCATAGTGCATGGATTGCTGAGCGATACTTATGGCTTTAAGTACGGTATTTTCTACATTGACCAGTACTTTGATGGCAGGCTGCACACCTTGATTCAGCCCCTTTACCACTTGCGCGATACCGTTGACCACTTGGCCAACGTAGGGAACTGCACACAATACCCGGCAAGCATTCTGTGAAAATACTTCAGCCATATTGAACCAAGATGAAAGGCCAACGAGTTGGGCTACTGCGACCTGATTGGCAACCGCAGCTCTATTGGTGTACGCCTTGAAATTCATGTCCCTGGCAGCAAGAGTGGCAACACTGTAGGCTGTATTATCCGCGGTATTTTGTAATTTAGTGCCCTTGATATTCAGTTGGGACACATTGAAACTAAAGAGGATTACCATTAGTGCAAATGCCATAAGAATCAATGACATTATCATGGCTTGCCCCTGTTGACGGGAAGGCATCATTCCTTTGCTCCTGCCTGCTCTCTGGTCTTGGTGTTGGTTTAGTCGATTCCGCTGTCGCCACCGCCTTGACCTGAACCACCGGCAGCCTTATTGGCCCCTTCGTTATAGTTGCTCAGGTTGTAGTTGCTATCGGCTGTATTGCTGGCATCGTCGGCAGCTGTCTTGGCATTGGATATTTGTCCAGAGGAGTCTTGCCCCGAAACTTCACTTGAAAGTCCGGCGACTTGGTTGCGTATTGTTTTGCCAAAAAAACTGTATACGCCAATTGCAGTAATCGCGATCAGAGCCACTATGATGATATATTCCGTCATCCCTTGGCCCATCTGTTTATTAGATGCCATGAGTTAATCCTTTAACGAATGAGAAGGGGAATCACCAGACGTATTCCCCATTTTATAAGTAAGAGAGGTATTAATTACCGCCTGAACCACCAGAAGAACCACCAGCCGCAGCCTTATTTGCAGCAGCGTTATAGTTACCCAAGTTATAATCACCGTTGGCAACAGTAGAGGTTGTCCCCGCAGCAGTTTTGGCAGCACCAATCTGAGCTGACGAATCAACACCGGACATCTCTGTTGCCAGACCAGCCACTTGATTTCGAATGGTTTTACCGAAGAAGCTGTATACGCCAATGGCGGAGACAGCAATAAGCGCTACTATAATGATATATTCGGTCATACCTTGACCGCGAATTTTACCCTTGTACATTATCACTCCTTGATGCATTTGCTTGAGACAAAATTGTCGCGTAATTTTCCCGTTACATATTAGTCATAACAATTACCCAAAAGTGTATATTTGTATCGTCGTACGGTAACTGGTTATACCCTTATTTTTATATGGGAATTGTTTAATGATTAATCAGGAGTGAGCAACTTAAAGTATATATATGACAGTAATAAGACAGGCTGATTAACTTGATAACTCAACTTATGCTGATACTAAGTTAATGCCTAATGGATGATGAAACGATTAATGTATTGTGGCTCTTAGGTTTGGTATTGAACATATAATTCTCGGAAAAGAAAACGGCTCCTTAATGGAGCCGTTTTCATCATCAACTGTCGTTATCAGGCTTTAGGACCAGCGGCCTTGATGGCATCAGATACCTGATACTTGGCGAAGTTGCTCTGGAAGGATTCTGCCAGCTGCTTGGCGTACTTGGCATATTCTTCCTTATCGGCCCAAGTGTTGACAGGGTTCAGCAGCGTGCTGTCGACGCCGGGGACGGCAACCGGGATATCCAGGTTCAACTGCTCGATATGTTCGGTCGGCACTTCTTTGAGTTCACCGCTGACGATGGCATCAACAATGGCGCGGGTGACAGGAATGTCGAAACGCTTACCCACGCCGTAAGGGCCACCGGTCCAGCCTGTGTTCACCAGGTAAACCTGGCTGCCGAAGGCTTGGATACGCTTCATCAGCAGTTCGGCGTATACCCCGGCAGGGCGAGGGAAGAAGGGGGCACCGAAACAGGTGGAGAAGGTTGACTGAATCGCGGCGGTTGAGCCTACTTCGGTGGAGCCCACCTTGGCGGTATAACCTGAGAGGAAGTGATAGGCCGCCTGCTCCTTGCTGAGTTTGGCTACCGGAGGCAGGACACCGGAAACGTCACAGGTGAGGAACACCACGGCGTGCGGCTCGTTGCCACGGTTGTCCTCCTTGCGCTGGGCGATGTGCTCCAGTGGGTAAGCGGCGCGGGTGTTTTCGGTCAGGCTGGCATCCTTGTAGTCGGGCACGCGCTGCTCGTCCAGCACCACGTTCTCCAGCACAGTACCGAAGCGAATGGCATCCCAGATCACCGGCTCATTTTTCTGGCTGAGATCGATACACTTGGCATAACAGCCACCTTCAATATTGAAGACGCCGCCTTCGGCCCAGCCGTGCTCGTCATCACCGATAAGGAAGCGCTTGGGATCGGCAGACAGTGTGGTCTTGCCTGTGCCTGAGAGACCGAAGAAGAGGGTAGTGTCACCATCTTTACCGACGTTGGCCGAGCAGTGCATCGGCAGTACGTCTTTGGCCGGCAGCAGGAAGTTCTGTACCGAGAACATGGATTTTTTCATTTCACCGGCATAGCGCATACCGGCCAGCAGTACCTTACGCTCGGCGAAGTTGATGATGACTGTGCCGTCTGAGTTGGTGCCATCGCGCTCGGGTGAGCAGACAAAGCCTGGGGCATTGATAATCTGCCACTCGGGTTTGTGGCTCTGGTTATAGTGCTCTGGCACGATAAACAGGTTACGGGCAAACAATTGATGCCAAGCGTATTCAGTCGTGACTCTGATAGGCAGGTAGTGATCGGCGTCGGCGCCGACTTCCAGCTCAGAGACAAATACTTGCTTGTCGGCCAGATAGGCCTCGACCCTTTCCCATAGGGCAGCAAATTTTTGAGGTTCAAACGCTTGGTTGACCGCGCCCCACTCGATATCGGCCTCGGTACCCGGCTCCTTGACAATAAAACGGTCGGCGGGTGAACGGCCGGTGCGCTCGCCGGTCTGAGCCACCAGGGCGCCGTTGGCTGTCAGAGTGCCTTCGCCGCGCAGAATAGCCTGCTCGACCAGTTGGGCACTGTTGAGATTGAGTTGGATGCGGTTTGCTTCTGCCGCCATAGGTAAGGTCTCCATCTATTGTGAGGTCTGGTATGGTCCCGGTCTGCTGCCGGGTTGGCGCGATTGTAACTTAAGCGCTGGCTGAAGTGTGAGCAAGATCTGGAAAATGGTGAAAAAAAGAGGGCGATCACTCGCCCTCTTGAAAAACGACAGATTTATCGCCCCATTATTGGGGAGTATCCGGTGCCTGAGCGTTGGCGAAGATGGCTTCGATATCGATAGCGTCGAAGCGATAGTGGCTGTTGCAGTATTCACAGCCCATCTCCACCAGGCCTTTTTCCTGGATGATGGCGTCTATCTCTTCTTTTGCCAGGGTGCGGATGGCTGCAGCGCTGCGCTCACGGGAGCAGGTACACTTGAAGCTGACGCTCACCGGATCGAACAGCCGCACCTGCTCCTGATGGTAGAGGCGATGCAAGACTTCGGTGGCCGGCAGGCTGAACAGTTCTTCGGCCTTAATAGTCGCAGTCAGCTGAGTCAGGTGTTCAAACTCGGTATTTTCACTCTGCTCACTCGGCAATACTTGCAGCAGCATACCGGCGGCATGTTCGCCATCGGCAAATAACCAGATGCCAGTGGGCAATTGCTCAGATTGGGCAAAGTAGCTCTCCAGACATTCGGCGATGCTGGGCTTATCCAGAGCCACGACGCCCTGGTAACGCTCGCCCTCTGTCGGGGTAAGGGTGATAACCATATAGCCTTGACCAAAGAGCTGTTCCAGTGGCGTATCGGCGGCAATCTCGCCCTGCCAACGGGCAATGCCCCTCAATTCCTGACGGTTGTTACCATTGATCACTGCCAGTGACACGGGGCCGCCCTGACCCTGGAGTTGCACACTGATATCTCCTTCAAATTTCAGGGTGGCTGTCAGCAACGAGGTGGCGGCCAGCAATTCACCCAGCAGTACCTTAAGGCGCTCCGGGTAATCGTGGGTGTTAACTATCTGGCGGTAGCTATCACTGAGCTGGGCCAGTTCACCCCTTACATCGGCGTTATCAAACAGATAGCGATGGAGAGTATCTTGGTTCATTGGGTTTCTCACTGTTAATTCAGGTCTCGCGGAAGCGGATGATTTGCCGCCGCTGTTTCTTGTCCGGCTTGGTATCGGGCGCCGGATTATGCAGTATGTTGAGCCTTCTGGCTTCTGCATTACTTTCCCGCTTTTGTATGCTCTGCGGTGTTTCTTCGTACAGGCTCTGGGCGATAACCGCCCCCTGACGGACACCGGAAACTTTTTTTATGACGATCTCTTTTTCGTCATATCCCTGGCGTAACTTAATGCGCGCACCGACTTCTGCCAGTTTGCTGGATTTGGTCCTTTGGCCGTTGTAATGTACTTTACCGCCGTTGATCATCTCTTTGGCCAAGGCGCGGGTCTTGTAAAAACGCGCTGCCCAGAGCCATTTATCGAGCCGGATCGCCTCGGCGTTGTCATTGCTATTGGCCATGGATACTCCTGTCATAAATGAAAAAGGGGATGAGCTCACAACTCGGGGATAAATCCCTTGTCCAAGCCGTCGATACGGGGTTAAACAGTGGAGCGCTTCACACCCTTTCCAGGCGCGCAAAGGTAGCATAATCGTACAATTTTCGCCAATCTACTCCCTGTTATGGTCTTGTTGCAAACAAGAGTGTGGGTTAGCATGGCGAAGGGTTCAATCACTATCATAATCAGAACAGAGACCTGATTAGAGGGTCCGGAAAATATGGATTTATTGGATAAGATTATCGCCAAGACGGGCAGCATACCGCAAAAACCCGCCAGCTCTGCCGTGTTTTGGCTACTGATGCTGTTGGTTCTGTATTTGATGGCACAGATCAGCTGGAAGCTGATCCCAACAGGTAAACCGACAGCCAACTGGACACCAACCCCGGTTTCTGGCACCCAATCCCAGAATGTCGATATCGGCACTATCAACGGCTTGGCACTATTCGGCAAGAAAGATGCCAGCAGCACCAAGCCCAAGTCTGAGCCAGCCGCCGAAATGATCACAGATGCCCCAAAAACTTCACTGTCGATTTTGTTGACCGGGGTGGTGGCATCCAGTGCCGAGCAGAAAGGCCTGGCTATCATCGAGTCTCAAGGCAGTCAGGAAACCTACAGCCTGGGCGACAAGATCAAGGGGACCTCTGCATCGCTGAAAGAGGTGTATGCCGACCGCATCATTATTACCAATGCCGGCCGTTACGAGACTCTGATGCTCGACGGCCTGCAATATACCACTCAGTCACAAGCCAACGCCCAACTGCAACAGGCCCGCAGCGGTGGTGATGTGACCAAGGTTGACCGCCGTGATGCCGATATTGGCCGCGAGTTGGTGGCCTCCCGCGATGAGTTGCTGGCCGATCCCAGCAAGATTACCGATTACTTGGCGATCTCTCCGGTACAAAAGGATGGTGAAGTACAAGGGTACAGACTCAACCCGGGTAAAGATGCCGGATTATTCAAGGATGCCGGGTTCCAGCCCAATGACCTGGCAAAATCCATCAATGGTTATGATTTAACTGATATGAGCCAGGCGCTGGAGGTGATGGGCCAGCTGCCGGATCTGACCGAGGTCTCTGTGATGGTAGAGCGCGAAGGTCAGTTGGTTGAAATCATGTTCAGTTTGCCGCAATAAAGCAGGTTTAGGGGAAAGTACAATAATGAACAACAAACGGATTCGAACCAAGCTTATCGCTGGTCTGGTAGCCACAGCGGCCTTGCTGACCCAACAAAGCGCTTGGTCTGAGCAATATGCGGCGAACTTTAAAGGCACTGATATTCAGGAGTTTATCAATATAGTTGGTAAGAACCTCAATAAGACCATCATTGTCGATCCTACTATTCGCGGCAAAATCAATGTCCGCAGCTATGACATGCTCAACGATGAGCAGTATTACCAGTTCTTCCTCAACGTGTTGCAGGTCTACGGTTATGCCGTGGTCGAGCTGGAAAACAATGTCATCAAGGTAATTAAAGACAAAGACGCCAAGACCTCTTCCATTCGGGTTGCCGATGACAATACCCCGGGACTTGGCGATGAGATGGTGACCCGCATTGTTGCGCTGTACAACACAGAAGCCAAACAGCTGGCGCCTTTGCTGCGTCAGCTCAATGACAACGCCGGTGGCGGCAACGTGGTCAACTATGATCCTTCCAACGTTTTGATGATCACCGGCCGCGCCAATGTGGTCAACAAGCTGGTGGAGATTGTACGCCGGGTGGACAAACAGGGTGACACCGAAGTGCAGGTGGTGCCTTTGGAATACGCCTCTGCCGGTGAAATGGTACGTATTATAGATACCCTCTATCGCGCCAGTGCCAACCAGGCACAACTGCCGGGCCAGGCGCCCAAAGTGGTGGCCGACGAGCGTATCAACGCCGTGGTGGTCAGTGGCGATGAACGCAGCCGTCAGCGGGTGGTGGAACTTATTCATCGTCTCGACGCCGAGCAGGCCAGCACGGGTAACACCAAGGTGCGTTATCTGCGTTATGCCAAGGCCGAAGACCTGGTGGAGGTGCTGACCGGCTTTGCCCAAAAACTGGAAGGTAAAGATGGTGCCGCACCAGCCCCCGGCAGCGCCGGAGGCAAACGCCGCAACGAAATCAATATCATGGCCCATGAAGACACCAATGCTTTGGTGATCAGCGCCGAGCCGGATCAGATGCGCACCCTTGAGAGTGTGATCAACCAGTTGGATATCCGCCGCGCCCAGGTACTGGTGGAAGCCATCATAGTCGAGGTGGCCGAAGGGGATGACGTTGGCTTCGGCATTCAGTGGGCCACCGAGGCCGGTGGTGGTACTCAATTCAATAACCTTGGCCCCACCATAGGTGAAATTGGTGCGGGTATCTGGGCGGCGCAGGATCAGAAGGCTTCCCAGACCTGTACCGGTTCGGGTGATAACATGACCTGTACTGACAACCCTGACACCAAGGGTGATATCACCCTGTTGGCTCAGGCACTCGGTAAGGTGAACGGTATGGCCTGGGGCGTGACCATGGGCGACTTTGGCGCTCTGGTGCAGGCTGTGTCCAGCGATACCAACTCCAACGTGTTGGCGACGCCTTCTATTACCACCCTGGATAACCAGGAAGCCTCCTTCATTGTCGGTGACGAAGTACCTATCCTCACAGGTGCGCAAAATTCTACCAATGGCAACAGTAACCCGTTCCAAACCGTTGAACGTAAGGAAGTCGGGGTCAAGCTCAAGGTGGTGCCACAGATCAACGAAGGCAACGCGGTTAAGCTCACCATTGAGCAGGAAGTGTCCGGCATCAACGGCAAGACCAATGTGGACGTGACCTTTGCCACCCGCCGCCTGACCACTACTGTGATGGCCGACTCGGGCCAAATCGTGGTGCTGGGTGGACTGATCAATGAAGAGGTGCAGGAGAGCGTACAGAAAGTGCCTTTCCTGGGTGATATTCCAATTTTGGGACACCTGTTCAAATCGTCCAGCAGCGGCAAGAAGAAAAAGAACCTGATGGTGTTTATCAAGCCGACCATTATCCGTGACGGTGTCACCATGGAAGGCATTGCCGGCCGTAAGTACAACTACTTCCGTGCCTTGCAGCTCGAGCAGCAGAAGCGCGGCATTAACCTGATGCCAAACACCAATGTGCCTATGTTGGAAGAATGGAGCCAGGAAGAGTATCTGCCACCCGAGGTCAATGAGATCCTCGAGCGCTATAAGCAAGGTAAGGGGCTGGATACCAAGATGCGCAAGACGGACTCCACCCTGAAGACATTGGATGAGAACAAACAGGGCGAAGCCGATGAGTGAAGTCCAGCCGCCAACAGAAGAGCTGGCTCAGGTTTCCAGTGAGCTGGCGCTGGTCGCCGAGGCCGAGAGTGACGAACTGTTTCATTCAAACAGCCGTGAGCGGCTGCCGTTTGCCTTTGCCCACAGATACAACCTAGTGCTCAGCAAAGACCAAGATGAACGGCTGACTCTGTATTACACCCAGGCAACACCTTTGTCTGTGCTGTTTGAGGTGCGTCGTTATGCCGGTCAGGAGTTACCGCTGCACAAACTGGAAGCCAATGAGTTTGAGCGCTACCTGACCCAAGCCTATCAGAGTAACTCTTCCGAGGCGCAGCAGCTGATGGAAGACATAGGCAATGAGATGGATCTCTTTACCCTGGCAGAAGAGATGCCGCAGACCGAAGATCTGCTGGAAGGGGAAGATGATGCACCTATCATCAAGCTGATCAACGCCTTATTGTCTGAAGCCATCAAAGAAGAGGCTTCGGATATTCATATTGAAACCTACGAGAAGCAGCTGGTGGTGCGTTTCCGGGTCGATGGCGTGCTCAAGGAAGTGCTCAAGCCGAACCGAAAGCTTTCCTCACTCCTGGTATCGCGGATCAAGGTCATGGCCCGTTTGGATATCGCCGAGAAGCGGGTGCCGCAGGATGGCCGGATCTCACTGCGTATCGGTGGCCGCGCCGTGGATGTGCGGGTATCGACCATGCCATCGAGCCACGGCGAGCGGGTCGTACTGCGTCTGCTGGACAAGAACGCCGGTAATCTGGACTTGGCACAGCTGGGGATGAAAGACAGCATCCGCCGCCAGTTTGATGAGCTGATCCGTAAACCTCACGGCATTATTCTGGTTACCGGCCCTACGGGTTCGGGCAAGAGTACTACCCTCTATGCCGGTCTAACCGAAATCAATCACAACGACATCAACATACTCACAGTTGAAGACCCGATAGAATACGAACTGGAAGGCATAGGCCAGACCCAGGTCAACACCAAGGTGGACATGACCTTTGCCCGCGGATTGCGGGCCATTCTGCGTCAGGATCCTGATGTGGTGATGATAGGGGAAATCCGTGACCTGGAAACAGCCCAGATTGCGGTGCAGGCCTCACTCACAGGCCACCTGGTGATCTCTACCTTGCACACCAACACGGCTTCCGGCGCCATTACCCGTTTGCAGGACATGGGCGTTGAGCCTTTCCTGGTGTCTTCCAGTCTGCTGGGGGTGTTGGCCCAGCGCCTGGTGCGAACTCTATGCAACGAATGTAAGGAAGCCCATGCCCCGGATGCCCGCGAACGTGAACTCCTGGGCATAGGCGATGAGGAAGCGGTGATCTATCGCGCCAAGGGCTGCAAGAGCTGTGGCCATAACGGCTATCGTGGTCGTACCGGGATCCATGAACTGCTGCTGGTGGACGACAACGTCCGCGAACTCATTCACGGCGGCCGTGGCGAACTGGCGATTGAAAAATATATTCGTCAGCACAGCCCCAGCATTCGCCATGACGGCATGGTCAAGGTGCTGGCGGGGATCACTACCCTGGAAGAAGTGCTGCGCGTGACCCGCGAGGAGTAATTCATGGCGGCATTCGAGTACAAGGCGCTCAATCAAGCCGGTAAGCAGGTCAAAGGGGTTATCGAAGCCGATACCGCCAGACAGGCCCGCAGTCAGCTGCGTGAGCAGAAGCTGATGCCGTTGGATATCGCCCCGGTTACCGAAAAGGAAGCCAAGGCCAGCAGTGGCAGCTGGTTGGCCCGGCGCAAGAAGATCTCCGTGGCCGAATTGGCGCTGATCACCCGCCAGATAGCGACTCTGGTCGCCGCTGGTTTGCCGGTGGAAGAGGCCCTCAAGGCCGTAGGCCAACAGTGCGAAAAAGACCGTCTCGCCTCCATGGTGATGGCGGTACGCTCGCGAGTGGTGGAAGGCTATTCTCTGGCCGACTCCATGGCCGAGTTTCCCCATGTATTTGATGATCTCTACCGCGCCATGGTGGCCTCGGGAGAAAAGTCCGGCCATCTGGAAATCGTACTCAATCGCCTGGCGGACTACACGGAGCGGCGCCAACAACTCAAGACCAAGCTGACCCAGGCGATGATCTACCCCATAGTGCTGACCACAGTGGCTATCGGCGTTATCGCCGTGCTGCTGGCGGCCGTGGTGCCCAAGGTGGTTGGCCAATTTGAACATATGGGCCAGGAGTTACCCGGTACCACTCAGTTTTTGATCGCCGCTTCTGACTTTGTTCAACATTACGGCTTGTTCGTCCTTGGGGCCATAGTATTGCTGGCGCTGCTGTTTCAGAAGATGCTTACCAAGCCCGCCTTCAAACTCAAGTATCACAAGCTGTTGCTGCGTTTGCCTGTGGTGGGCAAGGTCAGCAAGGGGCTGAATACGTCACGCTTTGCCCGAACCTTGAGTATCCTCAGTGCCAGTTCAGTGCCGCTGCTCGATGGCATGCGGATTGCCAGTGAGGTCTTGTTGAATGTGCGGGTGCGTCAGGCGGTGGAAGAGGCCACGGCCAGAGTGCGTGAGGGAACCAGTCTGGGGGCGGCACTGACTAATACCAAGCTGTTCCCGCCCATGATGTTGTATATGATAGCCTCGGGCGAGAAGAGTGGTGAGCTGGAGCAGATGCTTGAGCGCGCCGCAGATAACCAGGACAGGGAGTTCGAGTCCAACGTCAATATCGCCTTGGGGGTGTTTGAACCCATGTTGGTGGTGAGTATGGCCGGGATAGTGTTGTTTATTGTTCTGGCGATTTTGCAACCGATATTGGCGCTCAACAATATGATTAGTGGCTGAGTCTCATTTCACCGCAGCCATTTGAGGTTTTTTAGGAGGAAGTAAGTTAATGCAAAGCAACAACAGACAGAAAGGTTTTACCCTGCTGGAAGTGATGGTAGTGATAGTGATCCTGGGGATCCTGGCCTCCATGGTGGTGCCCAATCTGATGGGTAACAAGGACAAGGCCGACCAGCAAAAGGCGGTGTCTGACATAGTCGCACTGGAAAACCAGCTGGATATGTACAAGCTGGACAACAGCGTGTACCCCACAACCGAACAGGGGCTGGAAGCTCTGGTCGAGAAGCCCAACATTTCTCCTGAGCCACGCAACTATCGTGACGGCGGTTACGTTAAGCGCTTGCCTATGGATCCCTGGGGCAACCCTTATCTGCTGATGAGCCCGGGCGAACACGGCAAGATCGACGTCTTCAGCTCAGGCCCTGATGGCCAACCCGGCACAGAAGACGACATAGGCAACTGGAATCTGCAAGACTTCCAATAAGATGCAAATCAGGCACTCACGGGGTTTTACCCTGCTGGAAGTGATGTTGGTGGTGCTGCTGATGGGGCTGGCAGCTACGGCTGTGACCATGACCATGGGTAACAGTGGCCCCAAGCAGCAGTTAACCCGTGAGGCGCAGAGGTTTATGGCGGCTACCGAGACAGTGCTGGATGAAACTGTGCTCAGTGGTCAGTTTATCGGCATAGTGGTGGACAAGGATAAGTACCACTTTGTGCTGTTTAAAGAGAACAAATGGCAACCGCTGGAACAGGACAGACTGCTGGCCGAAAAGCAGTTGCCGGAAGGCATCAGCCTGTCGGTCGAGCTCGAAGGCCTGCCTTTGGTGCAGGAAGATGAAGAGCATGACTCCTGGTTCGACGAGCCCTTTATTGAGGAATCGGACGCGGACAAAAAGAAATTTCCCGAGCCGCAGATCATGCTGTTGCCAAGTGGCGAGATGACCGCTTTCGAGCTGAGCTTTATCGCCCGTGATAGCCAAGGCGAAACCGTCGAGGTACTGGTCAGCGGGGATAGCCTGGGTCGCCTCAAACTGGGGAGGTTCGATGATTTTGAATAAACCTGCCCGGCAAAAGGGGATGACGCTGCTGGAAGTCATAGTCGCCTTGGCTGTGTTTGCTATTGCGGCCGTGGCAATTACCAAAAGCATAGGCGATCAGATTGCCAATATGCCGATACTGGAAGAACGCACCCTGGCGCAGTGGGTAGCAGATAACCAGATGGTAGATGCCAGGTTGGAAAAGGGTTTTCCGGCCCTTGGCCGTAAAGATGGTCGCAGTGAACTGGCCGGCCAAACCTGGTATTGGCGCAAAGAAGTGGTCAAGACCACAGATGATAATTTTCGGATGATCCGTATCAGTGTCAGTGATGATGACAGATTCGGGCGGATCATCGCTCAGGTGAATTCGTATGTACTCAAGCAGGAATAGCGGTTTTACCCTGCTGGAGATGCTGATCGCCATAGCGATCTTCGCCATGCTGGGCCTGGCGGCCAACGCCGTATTGCAAACTGTGCTGAAAAATGACGAGGTCACCCGCGACTTTTCAAAGCAGCTCAAGTACCTGCAGCAGGGCTTTGGGGTGTTGGAGCGGGATCTGGGGCAGATGGTTGCCCGTACTCCCAGGCTGTTGGAAGGCGGCCGTGGCAGCACAGTGTTTCAGACCGGTACAGATATTCTGGACTCTGAGTCCGAGGCGCTGGTGTTTTTCCGCCTGGGGTGGCTCAATCCGGGTGGCTTGCTGCCAAGAGGTAGTCTGCAGTCTGTGGCCTATGTAGTGCAGGAGGGGCGGCTAGAGCGTTGGTACTACCCTTATCCCGAGCCGGAGTTTGGTGCCGAACCGATTAAAACCGTATTGATGGACAAGGTGTTATCGGTCAAATACGCGTTTTTTGTCGAGGACAAGTGGCAACGCAAGGTTGAGGCCACCAAATTGCCCAAGGCGATCGCCATAGAGATAGAGACAGAGGACAGAGGTATTATCACCCGCAAATTCCTGTTGCCTGTTGGGGCACCTGCGGTCGACAAACAGGACGACAATGGTGGCGACACCAACAAGGGTGACAACAACGGCAATCAGAACGACGACAAGCAGGACTCCGACGGCCAGGGCGGCAATAACTCAGGCCAAGGCAAGGAGGAGTTCTGATGGGAGGCAAGCAAAGAGGCGTCGCCCTGATAGTGGTATTGCTGATAGTGGCGATAGTGGCCGTGCTGGCTACCAGTATCTCCGGGCGCAACCAGTTGTCGGTGCGCAGAACCTTGAATCTGGCGCAGTATGACCAGGCTTATTGGTACGCTATTTCGGCTGAAGAGTTGGCGCGTAAGGTATTGAAGCAGGATTTGGATGACTCGGAAGGTCGGGTGCATCTGCAGCAATACTGGGCCATGGCGGATGTGGTTTTCCCGGCGGAGAACGGCGAGATTGGTGGCACCATTTCCGACCTTCGCAGCTGCTTTAACCTCAATGCCTTGAGTGTCAGCAGCAAAGAGGCGGCAGATGGTCAGCCGCAAAAGATGCCGCTGGCCGCCAGACAGTTCAAGGGATTGTTGGAATCCTTGGGGATGGATGAGTTCGGCGCCGAGCGTCTGACCCATACCTTGAAAGATTATCTGGACGAGGACTCGATAGCCTCGCCCTTCGGTGCCGAAGATGCCGAGTATGAAGCAAGGGTGGTTCCTTATCGGGCGGCCAATACCTTAATGAGTCACCGCAGTGAGTTACGGGCCGTTTTTGGCTTTAACCAAGAGACTTATCGCATTTTAAGGCCCTATGTTTGCGCCATACCGGGAAATGACCGACAGTTGCTGAACGTCAACACCATCAAGGTCGAGCAGGCAGCGCTGCTGGCGGGAATGCTGGAAAATCAAATCTCGGTAGGCGAGGCCGAAAGTATTATTAACCAGCGCCCTGCGGGGGGCTTCGACAAGATAGAAGATTTCTGGGCGCTGGGATCGCTGACCACTATTGCCAGTAAGAATGATCAGCTTAAGTCCAGTTTCGTGGTCGACAGTAAGTTTTTCAAACTGGAGGCCAAGGCCAGGGTGGATGATGCCCTGTTCCGATTGGAGAGCATGCTGCACATAGTGGGTGGTAATCAGCTCGAAGTGTTGACCCGGCAATATGGCGGACAAGAATAACAGGACAAGCCCCTAAGCCACCAAGGCCAGGGATTGTGGAGAATAATAGTGAGTGAACGCTTATTTATCCGTTTAGGCAAAAACCTGGGCTCGCCCTGCGCCTGGGTCGTATGGTCTGAGCAGGAACAGGAGATTATTGCCTCGGGAGAGCTGGCTGATGCGCGGTCACTGGAGACTCTGGCGCAGCGAGCCGGTAATCGCCCGGTCGACGTACTGGTGCCGGCCAGTGCCCTTCAGCTCACTTCGGTTAATCTGCCGGAGAAGGGGCAACGCCAGGCTCTCAAGGCGCTGCCTTTCCTGCTTGAAGACACCCTGGCCCAAAATGTTGATGAACTGCACTTTGTGGTTGGTCCCCGCGATGGCGAGAGCCTGAGTGTGGCTGTGGTTGCTCATGAGCAGATGCAAAACTGGCTCTCCTGGTTGGATGAGGCCGGGCTCAAGGTGCGTAAAATGGTGCCGGATTGTCTGGCACTGGAACGGGAAGACTGTGACTGGGCCCTGATGGCCTATGAAGATCAGCTGCTGTTGCGTACCGGCGAAGGCATGGGTATGAGTATGCCCAAAGACTGGCTGCAGCCCTTGCTGCCCGGGTTGCTCGAAGAGCAGCAAACGGCGCCGAGTCTGGCCTGCTATACCGAATTTCAATGGCCAGAGCTTGAGTGTCGGCAGATGCCACTGGAGATGCCCATGCTGGTGTTGGCTAAGGGGCTACACAAGTCGCCTATCAATCTGCTGTCCGGCCCCTATGTTCCCAAGCGTGAATACAGCAAGCACCTGCTGCTTTGGAAGCGGGTGGCTATCGTCGCCGCCATTGCCCTGCTGCTTGGTCTGGTCAACAAGGGGCTGAACATACATCAGATGCAGACAGAGGCCGATGAACTGAGGGCCCAGAGCGAAAGTATTTATCGTCAGGTGGTTCCCGGCAGTTCGCGGATAGTTAACTTGCGCTCGCAGCTGGAATCTCAACTCAGAACCCTGCAGGGCAGTGGTTCGGGTGGTGAGTTCTTTGCCATGCTGGATGGGCTCGAAGGTGCCTTCAAACAAGTGCCGGATCTCAAGCCCAACAGCCTGAGGTTTGATGCCGGACGCAGTGAAATTCGTATGCAGGTGACGGCCAAGAGCTATGCCCAGATAGAACAGTTTAAAGAGCTGGCCGGGCGTAAATTCCGTCTCGAGGGCGGGGCGATGAACAGTACTGAAAATGCGGTCACCAGTACCCTGACCCTAAGGAGCAAATAAATGGAAAATTTGCGTAACTGGTGGGAATCACTGGCACAGAGGGAGCAACAGCTGATCGCTGCCATGGCGGTGATAGTGGCTGTTGGCATCCTTTACTGGGGGATCTGGACACCGATAAGTAATGCCGAGCAGAAGGCGCAGAATAGCCTCAATGCTCAGACCCAGATGCTCAGCTTTGTGAAACAGACGGCCAATAAGATTGCCGGTATCAAACAGAGCGGTAATAGACCGGCTCTCAAGGGGAGTCTCAGTACTGTGGTGACCCAGAGCGCCGCCAGCTATGACCTGGAGATCACCCGCATGGCACCGCAGGGTAAACAGATCCAGATCTGGATGGATGAAGTGCCCTTCGATAGCCTGATCTCCTATCTTGGTGATCTGGTACAGAAACAAGGCTTGTCGCTGGATAGCCTGGATCTGGCCGAAGGTGATAGCCCTGGCATGGTGAAAGTCAGACGAATCCAGTTGTCTCAGTCGTAAGGTGTTGTCTTGAAACTGATTAGTAAAATAATACTCTGTGTGCTGATCTACCTGGTGTTTATGCTGGCACTCTTCCCTGCACGCTTGGCGGTTTCGCTGGCCCCGCTGCCGGCCAATTTGCAGCTTGGCGGTGTCAGCGGCACCATCTGGAGTGGCAGTATCGATGTGATTAAGTTGCAGCAACGTCAGTTGGAGCAACTGAGTTGGGAGCTCAGCCCCTGGGCGCTGCTGACCGGCAGAGCCAAACTGGATTTCCAACTGGGCAGCCGCGCCAGTGCCGTCAATGCCAAGGGGCAAGTCACCTTGGCTACCGGCGGTATCAGCGCCGAGAAGCTGCGTTTTGAAGCTCCGGCCGAGTTTTTAATGGCCGGCAGTCGTCTGCCATTTAGTACTCAGGTAAGCGGTGAACTCTCAGTGTTGCTGGACACTCTGGTGCAGGGCCAGCCTTGGTGTGAGGCGCTCAGCGGCAAAGTCTTTCTCAACCGGGTCGGCATCAGGAATCAGTTTGGCCAGTATCCTTTGGGAGACATAGAACTCGGCCTGCAGTGTGTTGCCGGTCAGGTGCAACTGGCGACCGATGAAGAGAAAAACGCCATAGGCGTGGCCGGCACCTTGCTACTCAAGGCCAATGAACAACTTGAGGTCAAGGCCCGCATTCGTGAGACTCAGGCTCAGTCTGAAGATCTGAAAAAAGCTTTGCCATTTCTGGGCAAGCGAGATGCTCAGGGATATTTCCCTATCAATTACAACGGCAAGATCCCGGGCCTTTAAAGAGGCTGGCAGCCGGGTTTCTCTCGGCTGCCGTTTGTTCAGTTGAGCTTTCCCATTTAAAACCCCTGCGGTAACCCGCCAGCGCTTGCATCCAAGTCGGCTAATCTGAAAATTCCCACCGCCCAGACAAACTCTGCGGCTCTGTTATTTCGTGTGAATTGGTATAACATTGTAGCCTGAGTCACATTTTCAGTTTGTCAGCGTCAGAGGCCTCTATGACAGAGCGGCAGAAGAAGCCGGAAATATTGCACACCGAAGTTGTTGCCCGCAGTCGTCTGTTTCAAATAGAACAGGTACATCTGCGTTTCTCCAATCAAGAGGAACGCCACTACGAACGGATGAAAGGCGCCAGCCGCGGCGCCGTGATGGTGGTGCCGGTTCTCAATGGTGAATGGTTACTGCTGGGCAGCGAGTATGCCGCGGGTACCCATAACTATGAGCTGGGATTCCCCAAGGGACTGATCGACCCGGGAGAGACAGCCGCCGAAGCCGCCAACCGTGAATTGCAGGAAGAGATAGGCTATGGCGCCCGCAAACTGACTAAACTGAAAGAGTTAAGCCTGGCTCCCGGGTATTTCGCCAGTAAGATGCAGATTTTCCTGGCCGAAGATCTCTACGAGAGTCGCCTGGAAGGCGATGAGCCTGAACCGATAGAACTGGTTCCTTGGCCCCTGGAGCGTTGGCAAGAACTGCTGGATATGAATGATTTTTCAGAAGGACGCAGCGTCAGCGCCTTGTTTTTGGCGATGAAACAGCTGAAACTGACTGAGTCACCCTAAAAAATTGGCCACACCCGGCCACTGACTTTTGCTTATCCGATGGAAGGCGTTTGGAGTAGTTATGAAGCCAGAAGAGTTGATAGATCACGTTATTGTCATTGCAACGGAAGCGGGACAGAAAATTCGCCAGATCTACCAACAAGGCAGTTTCCGCAAGGAAACCAAGGAAGACAACACCCCTGTCACTTCGGCCGACATCGCGGCCCATGAGATTATCTGCAGCAGCTTAAAGGCGCTGACCCCGGAGATCCCGGTTTTGTCCGAGGAAGCTGCCGATATTCCCCTCTCTGAGCGTAGCCAGTGGCGCCGCTACTGGCTGGTAGATCCCTTGGATGGTACCGGAGAGTTCATCGCCGGCAGCGGCGACTTCTCGGTCATCATTGCCCTGGTTGAGCATAACCGCCCCATCATGGGTGTGGTTTATGTGCCCATGACTGAAGTATGTTACTACGCCATAGCAGGTCTTGGCGCTTACAAACGTACCCTCCAGGCAGAGCTGAGAATTCACAGTAAGCAGTTGCCGAAAGAGCAGGACAATTCGTTGCGCCTGGCGGTCAGTCGGCGTCAGGACCCTCAGTCTGTGCTCAAGCTGTTCAACCAACCCAAGCATTGTGAACTCGTGGTGCTCGGCGGTGCGGCACTCAAGAGCTGCCTGGTTGCAGAGGGCAGGGCAGATTGCTATGTGCGGGTGGGCCCCACGGGTGAATGGGACACAGGTGCGGCGCAGATTATCATAGAAGAAGCCGGTGGCCAGTTGATGGATACCGAGCTGCAGCCCTTGACCTACAACGAGCGCGAATCGCTGGAAAACCCCAACTTTATCGTGGTCGGCTCCCCTAACCTCGAGTGGGACAAGATACTGGCCGGAGATTAATCGGATGCAGATAAGACCAATATCCAGAGCCGATCTGGATGCCGTATTGGCCTTGGAGTTGGCAACCTTCGGTGAGCACTGCTACCCGGACTTCTTCTTCCGTCAAGCACTGGATGCCTGGCCCACAGGTTTTCTGGGGGCCTTTGTCGACGGGAAACTGGCCGGTTATCTGCTGCGGGTGAGCGCTGAACAGCCGGGGCGACACTGGTTGCTGTCACTGGCGGTGTCTCCTGCGCAGCAGGGCCAAGGGATAGGCAAGAGCTTGCTCAGTACGTGCCTGGAAGACTGCCGCCATGGTGTCGATGAACTGTTACTGACGGTAGCGCCGGATAATCCCGCCCGCCATCTCTACAGCCGCATGGGGTTTGAAAACCTGGGGATGGAAGCCGACTATTTTGGCGTCGGTGAGCACAGGTTGCTGCTGCGCTGGCAAGGTCAATAGGCGCTGGCACTTGTGGTTTGAGTGAACACGCCTGGGCCGTGGTTGAAAACGCCCTTCGATTCAATATAAAGCCATATTCCCAAACCTTTGAATCCATTTCCTGCTTGTTTTGCACAGTGCGCCTTCGTGCCGGAGCCCTGATACGCTTGGGGCTCTTGTGCTCCAGAGGCTGATCGCCCGATTTTCGTTAGCTTTTTTTGAAGATATTTTCCAAGGTTAATTAATGGTATTCAGCACGGGTGTCTAAAAAATATCATATTGTGAACATTGTTTTTTATTTTGGAGGCTGTTAGTCTGCTGCCATCTCTTCTCAGGAATGGACACTATGGCAAGACGCAAGGAACACAGTCATCAAGAGATCCGCCTCATGGCACTGGATGCCGTTGAACAGTTGTTGACGCAGGAGGAATATACCAGCCTGAGTCTTAGGCGGATCGCCTCCCAAGTGGGCTATGCCCCCAGTACCCTAATCAACCTCTTTGGTAGCTATAACTATCTGCTCTTGAGTGTATCCGCCAGGGTCTTGGGGCGTCTGCTTGAGCAAATGCAGTTGGTGTGCCAACAAACATTCACATCCGGTGAGCAGCAGCTGTTGGCGTTAGGTAAGGCCTATGCTGAGTTTGCCCATATCCAACCACAGGCATTTCGCTTGGTGTTTGCCTTACATCTGGGGCCGGAAGAACCTCTGCCCGAATCGCAACAACAGTTGATTGCCGAGCTGATAGGCTTACTCGAGCAGCAACTCGGTGACTTGTTGCCAAACTTGTCCTCATCCAAGCTGGCACTCGCCAGTCGCAGCTTCTGGAGCAGTATCCATGGGCTGACCGGCCTGGCGCTGGACGATAAGCTTTTCAGTCAGGCTTCTTGGTTGCAGTTACTGACATTTCAGGTGCACTTGTGGTGGACGGCAATGCAACAGGAGGAGGGAGCATGTTCCTGAGCAAACGATTTTTACCCTATTTTGCCACTCAATGTTTGGGGGCGCTCAACGACAACATCTACAAGAATGTGTTGCTGTTGCTGGTGACCTACAGCCAGGTCGATAACCTGCCGATGAGTGTCGATCTGTTTGTTAATCTGGCGGCGGGGATCTTCATCCTGCCTTTCTTTCTGTTTTCCGCCCATGCGGGCATGGTGGCAGACAATATGGACAAGGCGCTGATGATCCGCAGGTTAAAGCTGCTGGAGCTTATCATCATGTCCTGCGCCGCCGCGGCGATTATGGCGCAAAGCTATCTGTTGATGTTGCTGCTGTTGTTTCTTACCGGCACCCAATCGGCCTACTTTGGTCCGGTAAAATACTCGCTGCTGCCGCAGGCGCTTAGAGAGGATGAGTTGGTAACCGGTAATGCCTGGGTGGAAATGGGCACCTTCCTGTCTATTTTGATAGGCACCCTGAGTGCCGGGCTGCTGGTAACCAGTGACAACGGCCTGATGTGGGCGGCGATAACTGTATGTATGCTGGCCTTGGCCGGTTTCCTCTCCAGCCGGGCGATTCCATCACTGCCGGCGCCGTTGCCGATAGACAAGGTACGCTTTGCCCCCCTGTCCGGTACTTTGGCCAGTATCAAGCGGGTACGGCAAACGCCGTCAATCTGGATGGCGATTCTGGCGATCAGCTGGTTCTGGTTTTTGGGTGCCACCTACCTGACCCAGTTCCCCAATTTTGCCAGAGGCTCGCTGCACTCGGACGCCACTGTGGTGTCGCTGCTGTTGGCGCTGTTTTCCATAGGTATTGCGGTCGGCTCCTTTGTCTGCGAACGCTTCTCCTTTGGTCATGTAGAGCTGGGGTTGCTGCCTTTCGGGGTAGCAGGGTTAACCTTCTTTGGCCTGGATCTGCTGTGGGCCATTCCTGACTATAGCCAACTGCCGGCGGGATATCTCTACGACATAGCCGAGTTTGTCGGCCGCAGTGAACACTTCAGGCTGATGTTCGCACTGTTTATGGTGGGGGTCAGTGGCGGCCTGTTTATTGTGCCTCTGTATGCCTTTATTCAGTCGCGTTCGGCCCCCGGTGAATGTGCCCAGGCCATAGCCGCCAATAATATAGTCAATGCCCTGTTTATGGTGTGCTCGGCGATATTGTCGATAATATTGCTGGAGCTGGTCGGCCTATCGATTCCTCAGTTATTTACTCTGTTGGCGATATTCAACGCCGTGGTGGCTTTGTATGTCTATAGCCAGGTGCCTGAGTTTACGCTGAGGTTTATCAGTTACCTGCTGAGCCACTTGTTGTATCGTCTCAAGGTGGAAGGCCGGGAAAACATTCCCAAGCAGGGAGCCGCCGTGCTGGTGTGTAACCATGTCAGTTACGTCGATGCCTTGGTGCTGCTGGGAGCATCCACTCGTCCGGTGCGTTTTGTGATGGACAAGAGCATAAGTGAAATGCCCTTGCTCAAGTATCTGTTCCGCCACGCCGGGGTGATCCCTATCTGCTCACCGAAAAAGTGCATTGATACCTATACCCGGGCCTTCGAGCGTATCCACCAGGCGCTGGCCAACGAAGAGTTGGTGTGTATTTTCCCTGAGGGCAGGTTGTCTCCCGATGGTGAGTTGCATGAGTTTCGGCCCGGTATCGAACAGATACTGGCAAAGGATCCTGTGCCTGTGGTGCCTATGGCGCTCAAAGGTTTGTGGGGATCTTTCTTTAGCCACAAAGATGGACATGCCCTGACGACCCGACCGAGACGTTTCTGGTCAAGGCTTAAGGTCAATATCGCATCTCAGGTACCCGGCGCAGAAGAGAGCCGTCACTCACTGCAGCAGCGGGTAGCCGATCTGCTGGCCAAACCCGACAGCTGAGGTAATGTCAACGAAAGAGCCCGGCAGTTGCCGGGCTCTTCGGATTGAATCTCTCTTGCTTTTGAATTCATTCGGAGCGGTTTGACCGCCTCTCATCCAGCCACTGATGAATGGCCTGACGGTCACCGCGGAAGATGATCCGCTCGGCCTTTTTCTCCAGCTGGTACTGATACATGGGATCGTAATACTTCTCCAGCAGCAGTGAGATCCACTCCAGATGTTGCTCTGTAGTGTTGCGCTGCAGCTGGGTCTGCAAGCCTGAGTCGACCAACTGCAACAGTTGATCAGTTTGCTGGTGCCCAAGGCGCTTACGTATGCCCTCGACACTCTGACGCAGATAGGCGCCGAACGCCGCCATGCCTTCTTCGGCGCCATAATGCTGTTCAAAACCTCGCTGCATCTTGTGCACATACTCATCCAGAAGGCGAGGGAGTCTGGCCTCCAGTGGCTCTTCCAACACCAATACCAGCGCCTGTTGCATGGCACTGAAGAAGACTTTGGGTATGGCGCGGCGGCCAATCAGGAAGCTTTCATCTTCCAGCAGCAGGCAGGACTCTTGCCTCTCTTGATGCCGCAACAGTTCCCGAGCCAAGCTGTTTTCAAAATTGATCTGACTGGGCTGTGGCGTGACATTTTTGCCAAAGCTCGACCCTCTGTGATTGGCAGTGCCCTCAAGATCCACTGACTCGCTGCGACTGAGAATAAACTCTGTCTTGCCAGAGCCGGTAATACCGCTGAGGATCAACAGCTGTTGCTGCTGCGGGGTGTTATCTATGGTATCGATAAGGTATTGGCGCATCGCCTTGTAGCCGCCCTGAATATAGGGCACTTCAAGACCGGCCTCGCGGATCCATTGCTGGGTCAGCTGAG
Organism: Shewanella sp. 38A_GOM-205m; assembly: GCF_000518445.1. NCBI lineage: Bacteria > Pseudomonadati > Pseudomonadota > Gammaproteobacteria > Alteromonadales > Shewanellaceae > Shewanella > Shewanella sp. 38A_GOM-205m. Next base: position 93,139 of record NZ_JADP01000019.1, read on the forward strand.
ATCTCAGACCACCCCGAAAACAGTAGAGGTTGGCACCAGGGTGGGCGCTGAAGAAATCCAGCCAGGCTTGAATACGTGCGGCCTTGATCTTACCTTTGACCAGCGAATGGCCGAGCTCTATGGCGGCAGCCTGTCCATGCTCTTTATAACAGGTGCCCACCTTCTGCCTTTCGCTGTCGTTCATCAATGGCAGGTTGGTGCTGGCAGGAAAGGCACCCTTGGCAAACTCAACCGGCGCCCGCAGATCGACCAGGGGACGATCGGATAGGAAGATCTCACGGTACTCTGCAGGCGCGATTATCTGTCGACTCATATAAGCTCCACCCACTGCTGACTGTCGTCGCGGCAGTCTAGCGCACCTATGCAGTGTAGCTCCAGCCCTTGGCTGGTCAGCAGTTGCTGCAGTTCTGCCTCCCCCTCGGCGCCGACAGCGATAAGTAAGCCGCCGCTGGTTTGCGGATCGCACAGTAAGGCTTTTTGTTGCTCGGAAACCTCGGGGAGATGCTCACCGTAGCTGTCAAAGTTTCTGTGGGTGCCGCCCGGGATACAGCCCATAGCCAGATACTCGGAGGCTTTTTCCAGCAACGGCAGTTTGGCGGTATCTATGCTGGCCTTGAGGTTGGAACCCTGACACATTTCCAGCAGGTGGCCTGCCAGACCAAAGCCCGTCACGTCTGTCATGGCGTGAACCGCGCTTATCTTGGCGACTTCGGCACCTATCTTATTGAGTTGGCACATGGCTTCGGGGGCAATATTGACATCCTGTGGCGCCAGCTTCTTCTGCTTTTGTGCCGTGGTCAGTATGCCAATTCCCAGAGGCTTGGTGAGATAGAGTTTGTCACCTGCCTTGGCGGTATCGTTCTGCTTGAGGTGCTCCAGCGCCACTGTGCCTGTGACTGCCAGGCCGAAAATAGGCTCAGGCGCGTCTATGCTATGGCCTCCGGCCAGCATGATCCCGGCATCCATGCAGGCTTGGCGTCCGCCATCCACTACCTGCTGGGCAATCTCGGGTGACAGCTTGTTCACCGGCCAGCCCAGAATGGCAATTGCCATAATAGGCTTGCCGCCCATGGCATAGATATCGCTGATGGCATTGGTGGCTGCGATACGGCCGAAAGTGAAAGGGTCATCGACTATCGGCATAAAGAAGTCTGTGGTGCTGATAATGCCCGTGTGATCATCCAACTGATACACGGCCGCATCATCCCGGCTCTGGTTGCCGACCAACAGGCGGGGATCTTTAAAGTCCGGCAGTTGAGACGCCAAAATGGTGCTGAGGACTTTGGGAGAAATCTTGCAACCGCAACCTGCGCCGTGGCTGTATTCCGTGAGTTTTACTGACTGATTTGACATAGCCGGGTCCCTGAGTGATTGAAATAACCCCTGATCATAAACAGAAACGGCCGCAGTACAAGCCGACCGTTTCACAACTCAGGTAAATTCTGTTAAGCCGATCGCCAGGCCTTGGGAGGCTATGACAAGGTTTTAGGCTATGCTGGCTCGCAGTTGGCGCCATTGTTTTCGTTGGGCGCGAAAACGTAAACGCATTTCCGCCACCTGAGACAGCAGATGCTTATCCGCCAACTGCTGCTTGCGGGCCTCAAGCAGTGCCTTCTTGGCTTCAAAGTAGGCCAGCAAGTGGCTCTTCAATTCCTCGTATTCTGCCTGCAGCTTTTCCAGGATTTCCTCGCAATTGGGCAGATGGGCCACCTTATTCTGGGCGCGCTTGAGTTGCATCTGCAGTTTGGCGGCTTCGATGCGCTCCTGAGGGCTCTTGCGCAGGTCTTTGGTCAGGCCAAACCAGGACAGGAAACGGATCAACCACTTGGTGGGGTCGTAATGCCACCAGTGGATACCATTGCGGTAATCGTTTTCAAAGATATGGTGGAAGTTATGGTAACCCTCACCATAAGTAAACAGTGCCAGCACACCGTTGTCTCGGGCGGTGTTACGGTCTGTATAGGGTTGCTTACCCCAGATATGCGCCAACGAGTTGATAAAAAAGGTGCAGTGATGCACTACCACCAAGCGGAGCAGCCCAGCCAGCAGCAACATCGACAGGATATCGCCGTTCAACCAACCAAGCAGAGCGGGGAGGCCCACATTCATCAATAGCGCCAGCAGCAGATAATGCTTATGCTGCCACATGACTATGGCATCGTTTTGCAGATCTCTGACGTTGTTATAGTCGTGATAACGTTGTGCCTGATATTCCCTGAGCATCCAACCAATATGGCTGTACCAGAAACCCATGTTCGCTGAGTAGGGATCCTTGTCATTGTCATCCACATGCTTGTGATGGATACGGTGATCCGAAGCCCAATGCAACGCACTGTTCTGCAACGCCAGCGCACCGCCCAAGGCAAACAGGAAACGCACGGCCGGGTGAGCCTTATAAGCCTTATGTGACCACAGCCTATGGTAACCGGCGGTGATAGACAAACCACTGGCGAAGGCCAACAGTACGAAGGTGAGCCACTCGCTGAGCTCAAAGCCATGGCTGATGCCTCGCCAAGGCACCAGAATACAGGCACCGGCAAACGTCAGCAGGAAGAGGATCAGGTTGGTCCAGATGAGGGGAGGTTTTTTCATTATGATGACTTCCAAAACGCTTTAAGCTAACAAGTGTACGCTAAGTTGCTATTGGAGCACAATCACAGTGACACCAGCCGAGGATGTGATTATTGAGTAAAGCCTGTATTATTTGCGCAACAGATCCAGTGAATGGAATAAAGATGGGTATCAGAGCACAGCAGAAAGAGAAAACCCGCCGCGCCTTGGTGGATGCAGCATTCAATCAACTGAGTGCCGAGCGCAGTTTTTCCAGCCTGAGTCTTAGGGAAGTGGCCAGGGAAGCCAATATAGCGCCAACCTCTTTTTACCGTCATTTCAAGGATATGAATGAACTGGGGCTGACCATGGTCGATGAAGGTGGCCTGACGCTGAGACAGATGATGCGTAAGGGACGTCAGCGCGCCGAAGCCGGCGGCAGTGTTATCCGCATCTCGGTCGACACCTTTATGGAAGTACTGGAATCCAACCCCAACGTATTCAGGATCCTGCTGCATGAACGCTCGGGCACCTCGGCCGCCTTTCGTGCCGCTGTGGCGCGGGAGATTGAACACTTTATCTCGGAACTGGCACACTACACCGAGGACACCGCCGGCCGCAGCCCTGAGTTGGCCAGGGCACAGGCCGAGGCATTGGTGACTCTGGTGTTCAATGCCGGCGCCGCCGCCCTGGATATGAAACGTGCCGATCGCAAGATTCTGGCCGACCGACTGGTGACTCAGCTGCGAATGGTGGCAACGGGCGCAGAAGCGTTGCAGCAAAAGCGTGATAGCCGCTGATAAACATTTGCCAAAACAAAAGGGCCTTTCGGGGCCCTTTTGTTTGGTTCATCGCGGATCTCTGGGGAATGCCACTCTGACTTCCAGAAAGGAGTATTCGGTATCCCGGTAGCCATAGCCCATTCGCTTCCGTAGTTTGATTTGTTGTTCATACCTTCCAGTTGGCAGGTGTGTAACGGATGAGCCGCAGAAGCAACTATGCCATGAAGATGGTTTTTAAGACACTGGCCAAATTGGAGTAACGGCCTGATACCGCTCTTTCTGACTTGTTGCCGCCAGAGGTTCCATTGAGCTAGGCGTCAGCTTCATCTGTGCTGTCCCACATCTCTTTGAGTTGCTTTGGTAGTCCTCCCCTATTTAACTGCAGTTAAAAAGGAGAGGAGAACTGGAAGGTGACGCTTATGCAGCGCCAGCAAAGCCGTTTTGCTAGTAGCTTTGCAGGTTCTGGAGTCTTTTATCCTATCGGTTAGTGTCTTATTGGGCTTGCTACACCAGTCTCATCCTAATCTATAGGCTTTTCCTGGAAAGCAATACGCCCGCTTCCATGTGGTCGGTATAAGGGAACTGATCAAACAGGGCAAAGCGTTTGATCTCGTGAGTGTGACTCAACTGTTCGAGATTGTCGGCCAGGGTTTGCGGGTTGCAGGAAATATAGAGGATGGACTCATAGCCCTGCACCAGATTGACAGTATCGGGATCTAGGCCGGCTCGCGGTGGATCAACAAAGATGGTGTTGCAGTCGTAACTCTTGAGGTCAATTCCTTCCAGACGCCTGAAGCTACGCTCCCCCGTCATGGCCTGGGTAAACTCTTCGGCCGACATACGAATGATCTGCAGGTTCTCTGTGCCATTTTGCTCAATATTGTATTGAGCGGAATCGACCGAGGGTTTAGCTAACTCGGTTGCCAGCACCTTGTTGAAGTTTTGTGCCAGGGCGATGGAGAAGTTACCGTTGCCACAATAAAGCTCAAGCAGATCGCCACTACTGTGACGGGTACAGTCTATCGCCCACTCCAACATCTTGGTTGCCACTTGGGCATTGGGCTGGGTGAAGCTGTTTTCCACTTGTTTATAGATGTATTCCTGCTGGTTGACTTGCAGACGTTCGATGACGAAATCTCTGTCCAACACAAACTTTTGCTTGCGGGCTCGACCTATGATGTCGACCTTGAACGCTTTCCCGAGTCTCTGTTTCAACGCCTTGGCTTCATCGAGCCAGTTATCATCCAACTGCTTGTGATACAGCAGTGACACCAAAATCTCGCCAGACAGAGTAGAGAGGAAGTCTACTTGAAACAGCTTGTGTCTCAGTATGCTGTTGGGGCGCAGCTCGGCCATCAATGCGGGCATCATCTGATTGATTAAAGCGCTGGCGGGCAGAAACTGATCGCAACGAACCTTGGCTTTTTGCTGTTGGTCAAACATATAGTAGTAGAGATCTTCCCCGTCATGCCAAACCCGAAATTCTGCTCTCATGCGGTAGTGTTGCTGCGCTGAGGGAAACACTTCGAGTGCCGGTGGAGTGAAGCGGGCAAAGGCCTGTTCCAGTTTGAGGCGCTTTTGTTCCAGCTGCGCATCATATTGACTTGGGTCCATTGCTTCTAAATTCATAATATTCACTCTTGGCTTCAAACGGGGCGCAAATATTATACTACGTGGCGCTGATGTCCAGTTTCGCACCTTTGTGCTTTTGTCCAAGCTATGAAAAAATAGCGTTTCATCCGCCGTTGTGGCTTCAAGCCACGACACCCTTTGTATATCGCTTAGAGGCTCAATTTGTCGCGACCCATACTGGTTTTTGACTCAGGCATAGGTGGCTTGTCTGTGCTTGGGGAGATCCGCAAGCTATTACCACAGAGACAGTATTGCTATCTGTTTGATAACGCGCGCTTGCCTTATGGCGAGTTGGCGGAAGCCGAGTTGATAAGCGGATGCGTGGATTTGGTTGTGACCATGGCCAAGCAGATAGATGCCGCGATAGTGGTCATTGCCTGTAATACAGCCAGTACCTTGGTACTTCCCGAGTTGAGAGCTCAGCTAACAATCCCGGTTGTAGGTGTTGTCCCGGCTATTAAACCGGCGGCAGCCATCTCCAAACGCAAGCATATAGGTTTGTTGGCCACACCTGGCACGGTCAAAAGGGCTTACACCAAAGAGTTGATCAACCACTTTGCCTGTGATTGCCAGGTAGAGCTCTTTGGCTGTTCTGAACTGGTGCTGCTTGCGGAGGCCAAGGCAGCTGGGCTGGCTATAGATGTCGCAGCAATAAAGAAGTTACTGCAACCTGTTATTTACAGTGAACTGGATGTGCTTGTGCTTGGTTGTACGCACTTCCCTATGCTGAAGCCTGAGCTACAACAAATACTGGGTGATGATATTGAACTATTGGACTCCGGCGAGGCGATAGCGAAACGGGTAAAGAGTCTGCTGCAATATCAGCAGGAGCCGACTGCCTCACAACAAGCAGATAGTGAGTGGGCCTTTTACACCAGTGAGAAAATTACCGAAGGATTGAAATCAACGCTGGCCGAGTATGGTTTTACTCAAACGGCCAAGGCCTCGACCAGCGTGATGACATAGAACTATTATTCCTGCTTATCTGAATCTTGTGATTTAGCTTCACGAACTTTCAGGGTGCGCTCCTGAAAGATGAAGTCATTCAATTTGGTCATCGCTTTTTGAGCGCCGGACTCTGACATTTCCACAAAACCAAATCCTTTACGTCTGCCGGTCTTGCGATCTCTGACCAAGCGAACCGAATTCACCGGGCCATATTCCTCAAACAATGACTTAACTTCAGTATCGTGAGCTCTATAAGGCAGATTACCTACATAGAGAGTCATGGTTGGGCCATTGTAAGCTTCTTGTGTTTTAGCTTGAACCTGACTTGGGCTGGATGTGAAGGCATAAACTGCAGCGGCAAGGAGTGCGCCAACAGGGAAGGCCAAAAATGCAGGCAGTTGAGGCATGAGCTGGTATATCGCAAGCGCGCCCAGAATGGCGATGCCCAGCACAATCAAAAATGACTTTTGCATAAAAATGTTCTCTGTGAAGAAGAATTGATAAATTACTGTTAACAGCGGCAACCATGGTAATGAATTATTTACCTTTAAACCAGACTGATGCCGAAAAAATGACCTTTGCTCTCATTTTTCAACATAAGCAGGGCCTTTAAAGCAAGTTTTTAATGGGAAAAGACCAGTAAATAGCCGCTACGGTTAAAAGGTGGACGCTTGGCGCCGAAGCTGTCAAAAAGCACTTGCGCTATCGGCTGGCCTCCCTATAATGCGCATCCACTGACCGGGACGATGGAAGTTAACTCCCAGATAATCCAAGGTTGGCGTCAAAATAGTGATAAAAAACTTCTTGACGAACTTAAGGGAAAGCGTAGAATACGCAGCCCTGACCCGATGGGCTCCATCGCGGTCCTGCTCTTTAACAATCTATCAAGCAATCTGTGTGGACACTCACAGGCATTGAGAAATCGACAAACGATTTAACTCGATGAAGAGTGTTCATACGAACAGAATTCATTGAGCAGAACCTTCGGGTTCAACCAAAACTTTAATTGAAGAGTTTGATCATGGCTCAGATTGAACGCTGGCGGCAGGCCTAACACATGCAAGTCGAGCGGTAACATTTCAAAAGCTTGCTTTTGAAGATGACGAGCGGCGGACGGGTGAGTAATGCCTGGGAATTTGCCCATTTGTGGGGGATAACAGTTGGAAACGACTGCTAATACCGCATACGCCCTACGGGGGAAAGCAGGGGACCTTCGGGCCTTGC